>CAZAZT010000026.1:0-33302 GCA_964489645.1 uncultured Chthoniobacteraceae bacterium
CGAGCGGTGATCGGCGGTTATTATGCGAACCTGTTGGAATGGCACACTTTGAAGCTTGAGGGCGGCCTGTTCCGGTCGGAGAGATTGCCGAACTTGATCGAGACGAAGAACAACGTGTTCCGCCCGATCGAGGTTCGGAATGGGCCGGACGGGGGGATCTACATGGCGGATTGGTACAATCCCATCATCGGGCATTATCAAGCGAGCTACCGTCATCCTGACCGTGACAAGCAGCACGGACGGATCTGGCGAGTGACGATGAAGGATCGCCCGTTGGTGAAGCGGATGGATCTCGGCAAACTGTCGGTGGCGGAGTTGTTGGAGCAGGTGGATTCCGCGGAGGGGTGGGCGCAGTACCAAGCGAAGCGCTTGCTATTTGAACGTGGATCCGACGAGGTGGTTCCTGCGACCGACGCGTGGCTCGCGAAGCATGCGGGAGACGGTGTGAAGGCGGATTATCGGCGGTTGCAGGCGCTTGCGTTGTTCGAGGCACACGAGGCGGTGCGGCCCGAGTTGTTGAAGCGGCTTCTGCGCTCTGAGGTGCCTGAAACGCGCGCGTACGCGACACGGGTGCTTTCGACATGGGCGCGTGATGGCCGGTTAGCGGGCGCGTTGGAGTTGTTGGAAGTTCAGGTAGGAGACGATGACGCGCTGGTGCGTTTGGAAGCGATTGTGGCTTCGAGCTATCTTGGGACTGCGCGAGCGGCTGCGGTGGCGGCTCGTGCATTGGATAAGGAGTTCAATGCGTATCATCAGCACGCGCTGACGAAGTCCCTGCACGTCCTGAACCCTTACTGGGTGGCGGAGATCCAGCGTGGCGGGAAAGTGTTCGAGAAGGATGAGCATCTGTTATTCGCTCTGCAGAACGGTTGGGTGGAGAACAATCCGGATGACTTCCGGAGTCTGAGCGGAGCGGCGGTGGCATATCGGCCGAACTCTAATGCACGGGCTGCTTCGATCATGAAGGCGCAGGTGACCCAGAATGTAGGGAATCCTGAGAGGATGATGCTTTGGCTGAGGGCATTTGCGGGGGTCGCGCAAGCGGAGGACATGGCATTTGTCATGGAGCATGGATCGAGGGATGCGGCGGTGCTTGCCGCGATCAAGGCGTCTAGGCCGGAGGGGGCTGAGCATTTCGTGAAGATGCTGTTCTCCGATCCCGCGGCGCCGGTGAGGGCGCATGGTGCTCGATTGGCTGGTTTGTGGAAGACGAGCGCGTTGGTGGAGATTTTGAGACCGTTGGTCGACGATGCCCATCCATTCGTTCGCGAGCAGGCGATGGGCGCTCTCTTGGCGATAGAGCCTGAGCGTGGCGTGGAAAAAGTGCTTCGGCAGATTGATGCGGCCAAGTCTGTCAAAGACATCGTGGGTCCTCTCGGTCTTGTCGTGGGGCGCGCTGAGACACAATCGCTTCTTCTGAAGGCGTTGGGAAGGCCGGGGGCGATTACACCCGCTGCGGCGCGATGGGGTCTTCAGGCGTTGAACCTGAGTGGCAAGGTGGATCCTCGAGTATCGCAAGCCTTCATGGGAGCGGCAGGGATGAACACTGCATTACCGCCTTACACAAAGGAATATATCGCCAAGGTGGTGAAGGCGGCCCAGTTCAGCGGTGATCCTGTGGAGGGAAAGAAGGTTTACGAGACGGCTGGGTGTGCGACATGCCACATGCCGGGCGTGCCTCAGAGCCGCATTGGTCCAGATCTGAGCGCGATCAGCCGCGGGTTGCCGATCGACATGATTGTGACGGAGGTGGTTTGGCCTGGATTGAATGTGAAGGAGAACTACGAAGCGGCGAACATCGTGTTGAAAGATGGTTCGGTGGTCGCGGGTTTTAAGCACACGGATACAGCGGAGGTGATCTCGGTGCGCGAGCTGAGCGGCACGATTCGCAGCATCAAGAAGTCGGACACCCAGTCCATCAAGGTGGGTGGAACCCTGATGCCGGAAGGTTTGACGGGAAACCTGAGCGAGGTGCAGCTTGCGCATCTGATCCGTTACTTGAGCGAACTGGGCAAGTGAGTGGTGGGAGCGGAGAAGGTGGTTAAGTGAAGGGCCCGGTTTGCGGGCGCTGCGGAGTTGGCATGCCCTGTGCGAGAGGAGGGCGTCAAGAAGTTTGGCGTCAGGAAGGCGGCGTAATCCGTGGCCTTGGGGAGAGTTGCCAAGCGAGAGCCGAACAAACGATATGGACCAAAAGTTGGAAGGCACACCCAGTGTGGAAATCAAGTTGGAGGGACGCACGGTGGTGCGTTCGGAAATCCAGAACAACTGGGGCACACGTGTGCAGTGGCGGTTGATGAAGGAGGGGAAAGAGGTGGCGACGGGAGTTGTGGGGCCGGACCTTGGATTCGATCTGCCGGATCTTCAAGCGGGGCGCTACCAAGTGGTGCTCCAGCAGTTCCAATACGTGAACTACAAAAAGGCGGCCGACGGGAAGTTCACCGAGAGCAAATATGTGGATATTTGCAAGCCGCTCGAATTCAGCGTTTAGAACTCAATCAAGGAGCCCACATGTTGCACGTAGGAAGCACAAACATCCCGCTTTGCTCGGGAATCGATCGTCGCAGTTTTCTTCAAGCGGGAGCCGCTGCGATGGCGGGATTGAGTTTGCCGGAGTGGTTGCGGCTTGAGGCTGCGGGGGTGGTGGATGAGAAGAAGGCCAAGATCCGGAACTGCATCACCTTGTTCATGGTGGGGTCGCCTGGTCATCTTGACACATGGGACATGAAGCCTGACGCGCCGGAGGACATCCGAGGCAAGTTCAAGCCGATCTCGACCAGTGTACCTGGCACCCAGATATGCGAGCATTTTCCGCGGATGGCGCGTGTGATGGATCGGGTGGCGTTGATCCGAAGCCTGCATTACAGCACGGGGGCATCGCACGAGAACGGGCAGCGATGGATGATGACCGGACATGATTTCAATGCGGCGAACAAGCAACCGCATATGGGATCGGTGATCTCTCGAGTGTTCGGTCAGCGCGGAGATCTGCCTTCCTCGATCATCCTACCGGCTGCGATTGGCAATACGGGGACGTCCACTCCTCATGGTCAGGAGAGCGCCTATTTGGGGAGCGCCCATCAACCCTTCTTCCTCGGGAACGACCCTGCGTCGTCCACTTTCAAGGTGGCTGATTTGCAGGCGCCTGCGGGGCATGACGATCTGCGGATCGCGGCGCGTCGCAAACTCTTGAGCGAGGTGGACCATCTCCAGCGCCACGTGGAAGCGGGATCGATGCTTGAGCGCGACACAGCGTATGCGCGCGCCTTCAACCTGTTGACGAACCCGGAGTCGAAGAAGGCCTTCGATCTTTCGGAGGAATCTCCGAAGCTTCGCGATAGGTATGGGCGTAATACTTTTGGACAGAGCTGTTTGCTTGCCCGGCGACTGATCGAGCGAGGGTCGCGTTTCGTGACGGTCAACCAGTTCGATACCGTGTTCGGCATCTCGTGCTGGGACATGCATGCTGACGGATCGAGTCTGAACAACACTTACGCGGACTATGAGCATGTGTTGTGTCCGCAGTTCGATCTCGCGTTCACGGCCTTATTGGAGGATCTGCAGCAGCGAGGGATGTTGGAGGACACGGTCATCTCGGTGATCAGCGAGTTCGGTAGGACTCCGAAGATCAATCCGAAGGGGGGGCGGGACCATTACCCCTCGGCGTGGACGAACTTTTTGGCGGGCGGTCCGATCCGAGGCGGGAAGGTGATCGGGTCCACGGACAAAATTGGTGCGGCTCCGCATGATCGACCGGTGACACCGCCGATGGTGGTGGCATCGATCTATCAGGCGATGGGGATCGACCTGGAGTCGACGATGCTGCCTGGGCCGGGCGGGCGTCCTGTGCGCTTCATTGAAGCGGAGCCTATCCGCGAGCTTTTCTCCTGAGCGTGAGGGTGTTGGATCTAGTCGGGAAGGGCTGCATCGGGTTGTGTGCAGGAGTCTGGTTGACCTTGGTGTTGATGGTCGATGGATTCGCTGCTCCTCCGGTTGTGACCGCCTACGATGTGCGAGGACTCACGGCGGGAGGGGTCACCAAGGTAACGATTTCTGGGACAGGTCTGCTTCCCAATCCGCGGTTGATGAGTTCATTGGGCACCTTGAAGCAGCGGGTGTTGGAGGGATCCACTTCCGAGCGGGTCTCGATCGAGGTGGACACTCCGAGCATGGACGCCTGTTTTGCGAATGTCTGGTTCGTGAGCGATGGAGGAGTCGCTGCGCGTGCGGTTTTCGCGATCGATTCTTTAGCGCAACGGCCATTGAGCGCTGGTGTTGAGGGGGTTCCAGTGGCTGTTCATGGTGTGTTGTCGGGCGCGCAGATCGCAGAAACCAAGTTTGTTGCGAAGGCGGGGCAGAGATTGATTCTGGAAGTGGAGGCGCAACGGATGGATAGCCGTCTTCGTCCGGTGATTCGCGTTCATGGACCGGATGGTTCGTTGTGTGGATGGAGCGTTCCGACAAATCTCTTGAAGGGGGATGCCCGCTTGGAGTTTGTGGCGCAACGGGATGGAGAGCATCGGGTGGAGGTTCGTGATCTTCAGTATGCGGCGGTGAACGGATCGCCTTTTCGCCTGAAGTTGGGGGATTGGATCCCAGCGGATGCGGCATATCCGCCGATGATCCAGGTTGGAAGCGAGACTCAAGTGGAGTTGGTGGCGGCGAGTGGTGCGGTTGGGAAGGGGACGGTGTCGAAAGGAGTGGAGGGGCGGGCTGTTGCCGTCGCCTCTTCGCAGGGGGGCAAGGTGAATAGCGCGGGCGTGGGTGTCTGGTTGAGCCCACTGCCACAGACCGTTGAGTTCAGGGAAGGTGATGCTGTCCAGGTGATTGAGCGCTTGCCTGCGTCGGTGAATGGCAGGATTTCCAAGCCGTTGGAGGTTGACCGTTACTCATTTCCCGTTGAGCCGGAATCTGAGGTGTTGTTGGAGTTGTTGGCTGACGCTCTTGGTTCTCCGGTCGATGGCGAAGTGGAGGTGTTGGATGAGAAGGGGACGCGAATCGCGGTGAATGACGATGGGCCGGTGGGGCCTGATGCGCGGCTCCTCTTCAAGGTTCCGAAGGGAGTGGAGCGAGTGATTGCATCGGTTCGAGATGTGACGGGGCAAGGTGGGCCGTTGCACATGTATTGTTTACAGATCAAGAAGCGGCAGTCCGACAACGATGGGCAAGTGACGTTGCGCATGGTGGAGGATGGTGTGACGGTGCCGTTCGGCGGGCCGGCCGTTTTGCGGGTCGAGGCGTTGCGTGAGGGATTTGATGGCGAGATTCCCCTGACAGTCCGCGGGTCGGAAGGGTATCAGACGGAGGGGCTTTCGATTCCAGCGCGAGCGGGTGGCATTCTCGCGACGATACGGTCGGGTGGACGGGTTGATCCGGCGATCCTTCGTGTCCAGGGAAAGGTCGGGGAAAGAACGGAGGTGGTGCGCGTGGATGCGGGCACGGGGAGCAGATTGCCGGCATGGCTCGAGTCGGGAGTCGCGGTCTCAGCGAGCGTGGAGGATGCCTTCCCATTCAAGGTGGGTTGGGACGTGGATCCCGCGACGAAGAGGATGCCGCTCGCGGGGAAGATGTCCGTGAAGGTTCGCTGCATGCGTCCAGTTGGACACGACGGGCCTGTTCGGTTGACGCTCCTGACGAGTCAGTCGCGGCAGGTGGACGCGAAGGGTGCGGTGCAGGCTCTGAAGATGTTGCGCGAGGAGAAGGCGGTTTTGATCGAGGAGGATAAGAAGGCGCAGGCGGCATATGATGCGGTTGCCGCCGCGGAGAAGGTTCTGCAGGCTGCGCAGAAAGCGGTGGATGGAGCGTCGACGAAGGGAGAGGTTCCAGATGCTCTGACCAAGGCGCTGGTCATGGCTGAGATGAAGCGTGACGCGGCGGTTGCGGAGTCGGTGAAGGCGGCGGAGGGTGCGAAGAACGAGGCGGAGATCGTTTTGTTGGTGCCTCCGGATCTGGTGGAGATCCCGCACCAGATCTCGTTCAAAGCCGAGCTGTTGCGTCGGGACCGGAAGACGGTGGATGCGCTGGCGTATTTGCCGATCGCGACGGTTCCGGTGATCAACCCTGTGGGGATCCGAGTTCCCTCGGAGTTCAGCGTGTCCGTTGATCCGAAAAAGGGCGGGCAACTCGAGATTGTCGGCGAAGTCGAAAGGCGCGAGGACGGTAAGGGCGATGTCACCGTGAGTTTGACTGGGTTGCCCGCTGGGATCTCTGCGGCTCCGGTGACAGTGAAGGCCACGGAAAGCCGCTTCGCTTTGAAGTTGCAGTTGGCGGCATCGGTGAAGCCCGGCGAGTTCGCGTCGCTCCGTCTGTCGGCAACAGCGCGCCCTTATGGGCCGCCCCAAGTGAAGACGGAGGATTTACCGATCACCTTGAAAGTTGTCGGGGCTGAAGCCACGACGGAGAAGAAATCCGGTTGAAGCACATCATGAGAGCGATTGTCCTGATCTTGGTCCATGCGTTGGCGTTCGTATCTGTGGGTGTTTGGGCGGAGCCTGGGGTCCTGACGGTTCATCCATCGTCCGTTCGGTTGACCCATCCCCTCCGTCAGCAGTCCGTGTTGGTTGGGCTGAAGGATTCGGAGGGGTATGACCATGATGTGACCGATCGGGCGAAGTACGCGAGTGAGGATGAGGCTGTTGTGGCGGTGGACGCGCAGGGATGGATCAGGCCTGTCAAGAATGGGCGGACGTTTATTCGGGTGCGGGATGGTGGGCACGAGGCGCGTGTATCCGTGGAGGTGAGCCTACCGGAGGTGGCACCGCGGATGAGCTTCCGTGAGGATGTGATGCCGGTGCTTTCGAAGGGGACCTGCAACATGGGCGCGTGCCACGGTTACTCACTGGGCAAGAACGGCTTCAAGTTATCGCTACGAGGAGCGGATGCGGAGAAGGACTTCCCTGCGCTGACGGATGAGTTCGGGGAGAGGAGACTCAATCGGCATCAACCTGAGGCGAGTTTGCTTTTGCTGAAGGGGACTGGTGAGATCCCGCATGAGGGTGGTGTGAAGTTGGACAAGGGTTCGGAGATGTATGGGCGACTGTTGCGTTGGATCTCGGAGGGTACGAGGGATGACGACCCGAAGATGCGGCGTCTGGAATCGGTCATGATGTATCCGAGCAAAGTGACAGCTCGGACTGGGGGGCTTCATCGATTCCAAGTGACTGCGAAGTATTCGGATGGGACGCTGCGGGATGTCACGCGGGACAGCATTTTCACGGTGAACACGGAGCGGGTTGCGCGTGCGGACGAGAACGGGGTGGTTGTGGTGACTGAGCTTGGGGAATCCGCGATCATCGCGCGGTACGAGAACCTGTTCGCGGTTTCGGAGTTGATTGTGTTGCCGCCGGACAAGGGTTTCAGACCGACGCCGATCCCTGAGGGGAGCGCGGTGGATCGGCATGTGATCGCGAAGTTGAACGACCTGAGGATCCGACCTTCAGAGATTGTTGATGATGTGGGTTTTTTGAGGAGGGTTTCCATCGATCTGATCGGGGTACAGCCGACGCCTGCGGAGATCGAGGCCTTCGTGAAGGATGCGGCGACGGACAAGCGGGAGCGGATGGTGGATGGATTGATGCGGCGCGGGGAGTTTGTCGATTGGTGGACGCTGAAGTGGGGGGATCTTCTGCAGAACTCGCGGAACACAGCGAGCGATCCGGCGGTGTACGCGTTCCGGGAATGGATTCGCGCATCGGTTGCGATGAACGTTCCGATGGACCGTTTCGTTCAAGAGATCCTGACTGCGAGAGGCGGGTTCGCTGACAGCCCGACATCGGCTTATTTTGCGGTGAGCAAGGACACGGATGACACGCTTCAACGTGCCACTCAGGTGTTTTGTGGAGTTCGGATGTTGTGTGCGCGGTGCCATCCGCATCCGTTCGAGAACTGGACCCAGACGGACTACTACGGGTTGCACAGTTTTTTCAATCAGGTGACGACGAAAGCGGATGCGCGGCAGGCTGGTGCGACGAACGCGAAGGCGGTGACCGTGAACTTGAAGGCAGGATATTCCACGAACCCTCGGACGAAGCGGAGTGAGCCTCCTCGCTATTTGGGGGGAGGAGAGGCGATGGTGAAGGAGGGGGCGGATCGGAGGGTGGACTATGTGAAGTGGTTGACGGCCAAGGAGAATCCCCATTTCGCGAGGAGCTTGGTCAACCGCTTCTGGAGCTATTTCTTCCATCGCGGCATCATCGATCCGGTGGATGACCTGAGGGCGACGAGTCCTCCCATCAACCCTGCGCTTCTGAATGCATTGACGGCAGATTTCATTGAGCACGGTTTCGATTTGCGTCGTTTGATGCGGGTTATCGTGACCTCTCAGACCTATCAGCGCAGTTCGGTTCCCAATGAGACGAACGGGCATGACGACGCAAATTTCTCTCGGGCGATCCCGAGGCGGATCCCTGCGGAGGCTCTGCTGGACTCGTTGGTGCAGGCCACGGGGGTGAAGGAGAACTTCGGCGGAGTGCCGGCAGGTTTCACTGCGGCGCAGCTACCGGACGGAAATGTGCAGAGCAGTTTTCTGTCGCTGTTCGGCAAACCGCAGCGGATGGAGGCGTGCGAATGCGAGCGGGACACGGGCACGAACATGTTGCAGGCGTTACATTTCATCAATGGGCCTTCGATCTTGAGTCGAGTGAGCAATCCTGCGGGCAGACCGGCGTTGTTGGTGAAGGACAAGGTGTCGGAAGAGCAGGCGGTGGAGCAGTTGTATCTTTGGTCGTTGGCGCGGCGACCGACGGAGGCTGAGCGCGAGACGGGCGTGGGATTCATCCGCGGATATGGGGAAAAACGTGCGGAGGCGTTCCAAGACCTGATGTGGGCCTTGTTGAACAGCCGCGATTTCATGATGTTACGATGAGAGTCTTGCCGTTGATCAGGGTGCTGTGTGTGTTCGCGATGATCGGCCCCATTTGCTCTGGGGCTGAGATCGCGTTTGAGCGTGATGTTTGGCCGATCTTCAAACGGCATTGTGTGGCGTGTCACAGTGGAATGAAGGACAAGGGGGGATTGCGGATGGATGATGCGGAGGGCCTTCGGAAGGGAGGCAAGACGGGGCCGTTGTTCGTTGCGGGAAAGCCTGACGACAGCCTGCTGATCTCTCAGGTGACCGGGGAGAAGCCTGAGATGCCCGAAAAGGAGCCGCCACTTTCTGCGGACAAGGTGCGTTTGCTGCGTGACTGGATCGCTCAAGGTGCTCGGATCGATGTGGTTCCGAAGCCGCAAGTCCCAGAGGTCAAGGTGCCTGAGGTGTACGGGACAGCGCCTGCGGTGACGTCTGTCGCGTTGAGCGCTGATGGTAAACGGGGTGTTGCAGCCTGTCGGAGTGAGGTGGTGTTCTTTGATGTGGAAGGCGGGACGGTGACGAAAAGGATTCCGACGGGGATGGATTTGGTGAACCACTTGAAGTTCAGTCCGGACGGGGCTGTGCTCGCGGTTTCTGGAGGATTTCCGCAGCAGTGGGGCGGCGTGCTTTTCATGGACGGTGTGGATGGGGCTAAGCGCGGGATGAAGCGGGTCTCGGGTGACACGCTTTTCCGGGGCGAGTTCAGTCCGGACGGGGCGAAGATCGCGTTGGGAGGGGTTGGAGGTGTTGTGCATGTGATTCCGGTGAAGGGGGATGAGGCACCGCAAGCACTGGAGATCCATAGTGACTGGGTCATGGATGTTGCTTACACGCCGGACGGCAAGCGTTTGGTGAGTGGCGGGAGGGACAAGACCACGAAGGTGAGCAGCGTGGAGGATTTGGCGCTCCTGCGGTCGGTGGATGAATCGGCCGAGATGATCCTTGCGGTGGCAACGGATGGGGAGACGTGCTTTTCGGGAGGGAGTGCTCGGGTTCTGACGGGGTACGACCAGAAGTTGGCGTTGGCGGGGGTTGAGGTGACTGGGTCTGGGAATGGGGCGACGCCGGTCAACAAAAAGGCTCAGTATGTCCGCACGTTCGAGGGGCAGGCGGATGCGATCCAGGTGCTTGGGATGAGCGGCGACCGGAAACTTTTAGCGGTCGGGACACGGGCATCGGAAATCCGGGTGTACCGTGTGTCGGATCGTGCACGGCATGTCGTTTTACAGAAGGCTGAGGCGCCGGTGCTGTGTTTGGCGTTGGATGAGAAGGGGGAACGGATCCTTTCGGGAAGCAAGAGTGGGAAAGTGCAGGTGTGGGATGGGAAGACGGGGGCCTTGCTGCGGACCATTGCGCCGGTTCCGGTGGTATCGATTGCGGGACATTGATGATTTCGACGGCTTGCGGGGTTTGGGGTGGATGCGAAGCTAGGGGGCCAGAGTGATTTTTGTATGAGCCAACTTTCTTTACCTCACCGTTTGCGTCGGCTTCGGTCTTCGCCGCAGCTTCGCGCATTGGTTCGCGAGAACGAGTTACATCCTGGGGATTATATTTTACCGCTGTTCGTGAGCGAGCGCCTCACTGCGCCCGTTGAGGTGGCCTCGATGCCGGGGGTCCGGCAAAACAGTCTGGACTCCTTGGTGGCTGAGGCTGCCGCAGCGCACGCGGACGGAGTGACGTCGATCCTGCTTTTTGGCATCCCTGCGATGAAGGACGAGGCTGCGAGTCAGGCTTTTGCGGAGGAAGGGATTGTCCAGCGGGCGGTGCGGGCGCTGAAGGCTGCCGTTCCGACGTTGGTGGTGATGACGGATGTGTGTTTGTGCGAGTTCATGAGCCACGGACATTGTGGGGTGACGCATTTCCATGGGGAGAAGGCGGTTGTGGAGAATGATGTGTCTGTGGAGATCTTGGCGCGGACGGCTGTCTCGCATGCGCGGGCGGGGGCGGACCTTGTGGCGCCGAGCGACATGATGGATGGGCGAATTGGGGCGATGCGTTCTGCTTTGGATGCGGCGGGGTTTGATGGGTTACCGATCATGAGTTATGCGGCGAAGTTTGCGTCGGCATTTTACGGGCCCTTCCGGGATGCGGCCGAGAGTGCGCCGAAGGCAGGCGATCGGAGGAGTTACCAAATGGATCCGGCGAACGGGGACGAGGCGTTGCGTGAGGTTGCGTTGGATGTGCAGGAGGGTGCTGACATCGTGATGGTGAAGCCTGGGTTGCCTTATCTCGATGTGATCCGGCGGGTGAAGGACGGGTTCCGCATGCCGACGGCCGCGTATCATGTGAGTGGTGAGTATGCGATGTTGAAGGCGGCTGTTCGGATGGGGTGGCTTGACGAGCGCGCTGCGACGTTGGAGACGATGACGGCCTTTCGCAGGGCGGGGGCGGATATGGTGCTGACCTATGCGGCGAGGGATGTGGTGAAGTGGTTGCGGGCCGGATGAGGGAGGTGAACATGGAGCGCGGATTTTTGATTGTGGTCGAGGGGGTGGATGGGGCTGGGAAGAGCATTCTGGCACGTCGATTGGCGGATCGTGTTGCGGCGGAGCGCGGGGTGGAGGTTGTGCTGAGTCGGGAGCCGACGGATGGGGTGCATGGCGCTCGTGTGAGGGCTTCGGCTTTGACGGGGCGGCTTCCATTGGAAGAGGAGTTGGCGTTGTTCGAGGCGGATCGGCGCGAACACGTTGCCATGTTGATTGAACCGGCTCTTGCGCGTGGGGCCTGGGTGGTTCTGGATCGGTACTATTTTTCGACGGCTGCGTACCAAGGTGCGCGTGGGGCTGATCCGATGGAGGTCCTGCTTCGCAATGAGGCATTTGCGATTCGACCGGATGTGGTGCTTCTCTTGGATTGTGATCCTCGGATCAGTTTGGAGCGGGTTCGCACGCGAGGGGACGTGGCGAACGAGTTCGAGAGGTTGGACGCGTTGGAACGCGTGCGATCGATTTTCCTGGCGATTGAGCGGCCTTACATCCGGCGCATTGACGCGTCTGGAACGCCGGAGGCTGTGCTGGCGGCGTGCATGAGCGCCGTGGATGCGCTGCGGTGAGGGGCGCGGTCGGAGGGATGTTGAGTATGAAGTTCAGGACATTCAAACAATCGAGTCCGGCATTCTCGCCGGAGGGTTTGACGTTTGTGACGGTGAAGAGCCCGGCTTTAGGGGCGAGGGGAGAGGTGGTGCTGTTCGCATCCGAACGTGCGTTGGCGGAGAAGTCGCCACCGATGGTCATGCTTTTGCACGGGGTGTATAACGGGGCGTGGGCTTGGGCGTTACTGGCTGGAGCCCATGTGACACAGCGTCGGATGGAAGACTCAGGTGAGGTGGTTCCGATGGTGTTGGTGATGCCGTCGGATGGGGCGTGGGGGGATGGGACGGTTTACGCGAAGCATCGGATGGGGCGTGATCATGAACGATGGATCGTTGATGAGGTTCCGGAGGTCGCGATACAGGCGTTTCCTGGAGTGGGTCTGGAGCATTCGCCTCGGTTCTTGTCGGGACTATCGATGGGCGGGTTCGGGGCGCTGCGTTTGGGGGGATTGTATCCTCGGCGGTGGAGTGGGATCTCTGCGCACTCAGCGTGCACGCAGGTCTCCGACCTTGTTCCGTACGTGGAGGAGGATCCTTTGGCGTTGGGAATTGAGCCAGCGACGGCGTGGGAGGCGTTGGATCGAGGACGAGGCGATCTTCCGCCGCTTCGGATGGATTGTGGGACGGAGGATGTGTTGCTTCCGGCGAACCGATCTCTGCACGCCAAGCTCGAGGAACTCGGGATCTCGCATGAGTACGCGGAATACCCCGGTCCGCACGAGTGGCCGTATTGGATCGAGAACCTTCCGCGCACGCTGCGGTTTTTCTCAGACATCGCGAGGGGGATGAAAAAATGAGTTCAGGGATAGATGGGGCGCGGCGTTCAAGGGTTGCTAAAATCCTGAAGGAAAAGGTGATCGGAATCCTCCGATTCCGCTCCGAGATGCCGCTTGTGGAGATTGTCAGTGCGTTGGTGGAAGGCGGGATGCGTGCCATCGAGATCACGATGGACACGCCGAGTGCGGTCGAAGCGTTAGGGAAGCTCACGGCGAAATTGCCTGAGGATGTGCTGCTTGGGGCTGGGACGGTGATGGACGAGCAGGCGTGTCGACGAGCGATCACTGCGGGTGCTCGCTTCATGGTGACCCCTGTGCTGCGGCGCGAGGTGGTTGCTTGTGCGCATCGGTATTCATGTCCCGTGATCTCGGGAGCGATGACGCCGACGGAGGTTTGGGAAGCGCATGAGGCGGGGTCAGATCTGGTGAAATTATTCCCTGCGTCCGCTGTGGGGCCGGATTATCTCCGGATGATCGCTGCGCCCTTGAATGGGGTGCGGTTTGTGCCGACCGGTGGTGTGGATGTTGGGAATGTGGGTGCGTGGTTTGATGCGGGAGCGGCGTCTGTCGGCGTGGGTTCGCCGCTGCTTCCGCCGGAAGCGTTGCGATGCGGTGATTTCGCGAAGGTCGCGGAGGCTGCTCGTGCATTTTTGGCGGTGGTCAACGCGCGTTGAGGGAGTGAGCATGTTGCATGGATGATTTGGAACGGCGGATTCTTGCCGAGTTGGGGCGGAAGGGGCGCGGGCCTCTCGACAAGGTGACCTTGGGCAAACTGGTCGGGGTGTCAGCTGAGGAGCGGAGGCTGCTACGCGATGCTCTGAAGCGGTTGGAGGCGGCTGGGCGAATTGTTCCTGCTCGGAATGGGCGCTACGCGTTGCCTTCGTTGGTCGGGTTGTTGACGGGCCGAGTGATGGTGTTCCCGAGTGGGAATGGGCGATTCATCGCGGATGTTGTGGATGCTGAGCCGAAGGCTGCGGAGGGGGGCGGAACGGTGCGACCGAAACGGGGAGGTTTTGGCGCGGAGGGGACCGAGGAGCCGTTGAAAGAGGCCTACGTGGCGTCTCACCAGTTCGGTGTGGCTTTGCATGGTGACCGCGTGGTGGTGGAGGAGATCTCGTCGAGTGGCGTGCGCTTCCAGGCGACCGGGGGAGCCAAGCGAGGCGGGCGGGGAGGGCGCGCAGTTCGCACGGATTCGGCGAGGCGCGAGGTGCGGGTCATCCGCGTCATCGAGCGTGCGAATGAGCTGATTGTCGGGACGGTGGAGGAGTGGGAGAACGGTTTCGAGGTGGTGCCGGATGATGCGCGGATTCCGCACCGTGTGGTTTTGAGGAAGGGTCTGACGCCGCTTCCAGAGCGGATGCGTCGTGGATTGAAGGTCGTGGTGAAAGTGGATCCGTGGGAGAAGCAGGGGACGCCACTCCGAGGGGAAGTGATTGAGGTTCTGGGGGAGGGGGGCGATCCGGCAGTGGAGTTCCAGGCGATTTTGCGGAGGTACGGACTGAGCGAGGGCTTTCCGGGGAAAGTCATGGAGGAGGCATCTCAGATTCCTGCAGAAGTTTCTGAGGATGACGATCCTGGTCGCATGGATTTGAGGAACACGGAGGTGATCACCATCGATCCGGACGATGCTCGAGATTTTGACGATGCGATCTGTGTGACGCGGCACGGTCCGGGATGGGAGGCTTGGGTGCACGTGGCGGATGTTTCGCACTATGTGAAATCGGGTTCAGCATTGGATCGCGAGGCTTCGGTGCGGGGTAACTCGACGTATTTGCCGGGGAAGGTGATACCGATGTTGCCGGAGGTTTTGTCGAACGGGTTGTGTTCGTTGAAGCCAGCGGTGGACCGGATGGCGTTTTCGGTACGATTACGGATCTCGAGTGTAGGCAAGGTCTGTGAGGCGTTCTTTGCGAAGACGCGGATCCGGAGCATGGCGAGACTCACCTATCGGCAGGCTTTCGCGATCCTTGAGAATCGCATCGGTCAAGTGGACACGGATCCGAGAGGGGTGGGGGCGGAGGAGGCGGAGCGGCGGCTTGGGTTGCCGTATGACCATCCACGAGTGGTTGAGCGGGTGAAAGATGCGTGGACGGTGGCGGCGATGCTTCGCAAGCGGCGCATGGAGGCCGGTTCGTTGGATCTGGATTTTCCGGAGGTGAAGATCTGGGTCGACGGGATGGGTCGGGTGAGTGGAGTCGAGCGCGTTCCGCACGACATCTCCCATCAGTTGATCGAGGAGTTCATGTTGGCTGCGAACGAGGCGGTGGCTCGCGAGGTCAGGCGTCGTCGTGTTCCTGGAGTTTATCGGATCCATGAGGACCCGGATGATTCACGGCTTCTGGAGTTCCGTGAGAAGGCAGCGGCGTTCGGGTTGCGTTGCGGTGACCTGAGCAAGCGGGATGAAGTGCGAAAGATGCTGTTGGCCCTCGATCAGCGACAGGATGGATACGCGCTGAAGTTGGAGTTTCTTAAGAGCTTGAAACGGGCGGTGTATTCGAACGATCCGAGAGGCCATTACGGATTGGCGAAACGGGATTACACGCACTTCACGAGTCCGATCCGGCGATATGCGGACTTGCTCGTGCATCGTGTGCTGGCGGGGGAGCGCGTAGGTGGGATGGCCCGTTTGCAGGAGACCACGGAGCATATCTCGCGGACGGAGCGTATCTCTGCGGATGCGGAGAAGGAGGCGAGCACGCTGAAGAAGCTGGAATATTTCGAGAGGCAGTTGGCTTCGCGGCGTCCGGATTCTTTTGCAGCGGTGGTGGTGGATATCCGACCGATCGGCCTGATTGTGGAGTTGCCGAATTTGGTGATGTCAGGCCTTGTGCACGTGAACGCGATGCCCGGTGATTACTTCGTGTTCGACCCTAATCGGCGTCTGTTCCGCGGACGGCGAACGGGCCGAAAGTTCCATGTGGGCATGGAGCTGGAGGTGATTGTCGGGAGGGTTGATCGAGGACGGCGGCAGGTTGATTTTGTGCCGGTCGATGTTGCGTGATCGTGCGGGGAGGGCAGGGCCGCGCAGAGGGTAGGATAGTACACATGTTTGGTTTGGTTGGGGGATGGAATGGTGGGGTTTTGGGGGTTAGGGTGAGGAATGCGTTTTCGGTTGCTCCCCTTGATTTCTTGGTGCTTCGCGGCGGTCTTGGGCATGCCGGCTTCATGGGCTGCGGAGATCCGGTTCGGTCGGGACATATTGCCGGTGTTATCCGACAACTGCCTCGGGTGCCACGGGCCGGATGAAAGGAACCGGAAAGGCGGGTTGCGACTGGACACGTACGCGGGGGCGACGGCGGTTCACGAGGGGGTTGCGGCGATTGTTCCGGGAAAGCCGGAAGCCTCTGAGCTGATCCGGCGTATCGTTTCGGAGGATCCAGAGGAGGTGATGCCGACCCCGAAGTCGCACAAGGCTCGATTGAGTGAGGCGCAGGTTTCGATGTTGAAGCGCTGGATTGCGGAGGGTGCGGTTTGGGGGGCGCATTGGGCATTTGAGCGGCCCGAGCGACCGTTGGTGGCGGCGGGTGTGCACCCGGTTGACGGGTTGCTTGGGGAGCGCATGGCTTCGGTTGGTTTGCGTCCGAACGGTGTAGCGGCTCGGCACTCGATCTTGAGGCGGCTTTCGTTCGATTTGAGAGGGCTTCCGCCGTCTCTCGCGGAGATGGAATCGTTTCGGACGGACACGAGGCCGCTTCGAGAGGCGGTGCGAGAGGTCGCTCGCTCGTTCATGGCTTCTCCTCATCATGGGGAGAGGCTGGCGATGTGGTGGTTGGATGCGGCGCGGTATGCAGACACGGATGGTTTTCAGGCGGATGCGACGCGGACCAACTGGCCATGGCGGGACTGGGTGGTTTCGGCGTTCAACAAGAACATGCCCTTCGATCGATTCACGTTGGAGCAGTTCGCTGGCGATCTTCTGCCGGGGGCAACGGACGAGCAGCGGTTGGCTACATGTTTCCATCGGAACCACATGACGAATGGCGAGGGCGGGCGTGACCCAGAGGAGTCTCGGGTGGATTACGTGATCGATCGGGTCAACACGATGGGGACGGTTTGGATGGGTTTGACCTTGGGGTGTGCGCAATGCCATTCCCACAAGTTCGATCCGATCAGCCAATCGGACTATTACGCGCTGAGTGCGTTCTTCAACAGCATCGATGAGGACGGCAAAGCAGGTGGCGGCGCGAAACCCTTTTTGTCCTATCGATCAGACCTGGCAAAAAACTCTGTCCAAGAGATGGATGCATTGGTGGGTGAGCGGAAGGCGGCTGAGGCGCGAGAGCGGGATCAGGCCAGAGGCCCTTTCAACGACTGGCTTGGACGCACGGCGCAGGAGATGCGATCCGGCTACCGGTCGTGGATGCCGGTGATGGATGCGGTGGTGAGCAGTTCGGAGGGGACGGTGTTGAAGGCCGATGGCGATGGGCGTGTGACGGCGTACGGGCCGAACCCGTTTCAGGATGATTATCGGGTCGAGTTCGCAGCGAATGGACGGAGAGTCACGGGATTACGGTTGGAGATATTCCCGGTGGGGACGAAGTCGGGATTGGCGTTTTCGCGGGGGGAAAACGGTGAGTTCATTTTGACGGACATCAAGGTGCAGGTGCGTAGGGACGGGAGTTCGACAATCCGCGATGTTTTGGTTGTTGGAGCGGTATCGGATTTCAGTGCGGACAAGAAGAAGAACGGAAATTACGGCGATGTGCGGGACACGTTGGATGATGACCCTCGCAACGGTTGGACGACCAAGGGTGGGGCGCGAGATACGATTCATTCGGCGGTGTTCGCGTTGGCGGAGCCGTTGGAGTTGGCGGATGGGGAGCGGGTCATTTTCGAGATGCGGCAACGGTCGACGTTAGGTGACGCAAATATCGCTCAGTTCCGTCTCTCGTGGACGGCGGAGCGTGGCGATACGGTTCGGAAGATGGGTAAGGGTGTCATGGAGGAGTGCGCTGAGGCATTGCGGGGGAGCGCTCACGGGGCGGATGCGGGGGCAGTGTTGGGGGACGATCTGAGGAACAGGCTGTTTGCGCAGTTCCTTGAGGACCATGCGCCGTATGTTTCGGCGAAGGCAGCACTGGATCGGGCGACGCGTCAGCAGGCTGAGGTGAAGTCTGCTGCCGGTGTCTTGAATGTGATGGTTTTGGCGGAGCGGAAAGAGGCGCGTAAGACGTATATCTTGGAGCGGGGTGTATGGGATAAGCACGGGGCGGAGGTGGACCGCAATGTGCCTTCTGCAGTGGCTGTATGGCCGGAGGGGAAGGGGCGGGATCGGGTCGGGTTGGCTGCTTGGCTGACGTCACGAGATCATCCGTTGACGGCGAGAGTTGTGGTTAACCATCTCTGGCAGTTGGTGTTTGGTGTTGGCCTCGTGCGGACTGTGGAGGACTTCGGGTTGCAGGGTGAGAGGCCCGTGCATTACGAGCTTCTGGATTGGCTGGCAGTGGAGTTCATGGAGAGCGGATGGAACATCCGCCATGTCCTGGAGTTACTGGTGACGAGCGTTGCCTACCTTCGTGATGTTCGGGCGGATGCGGCGGCGCTCCGGATCGATCCTGAGAACCGGTACCTTGCGCGTGGATCGCGGTTCCGACTTCCTGCATGGATGATCCGGGATGCGGCACTGGCCTATTCGGGGCGCTTGAATGCGGCGTTCGGCGGGCCTCCGGTTCGTCCGTATCAGCCTGAAGGTGTTTGGGAGGAGATTTTCATGGGGCGATTCCGGTATGAACCCAGCGAGGGCGGGGCGCAGTACCGACGGACTCTTTACGCGTTCTGGCGGAGGAGCATTGCGCCCACCTTTCTCTTTGATTCTGCGCAGCGGCGGGTGTGTGAGGTGCGGACAGCACGGACGAACACGCCGCTCCATGCGCTCACGATGTTGAACGATGGGACGATGCTCGAGGCAGCGGCTTCACTTGGCCTGAGCGTGAGCCGGCGGGGAACACCCCTCGATGATGGGCTGGCGGAATTGTTCAGGCGGGTTCTGACACGGGATCCGGATCTGCGGGAGTTGGCGATCATGCGGAGGGAGCATGCTCGAGCGATCACGCAGTATGAGGGTCGCTCTGATATGGCGGTGAAGTTCCTCGAAGCGAGCTTTCGTCAGAAGGTGGAGCTTCCATCGGATGCGGTTCAAGTGGCGGCTTATGCGGTGGTTGCGGGGATGCTTTTGAACCTGGATGAAACCATGACCCACGAATGAATATGACCAATCCATCAGGCAGGGATGACGCGGCGCTGGATGTGACGCGACGATATTTTCTCGGGCGCGGGGCTGGGGTATCGCTGGGGGCGGCCGCTTTGGGGGTGATGGGAGCACGGGGTGCAAGTGCGGCCAGTGGTGAGACCATGGGGCTGGGGGCGTTGCCGCATCATCGGCGTCGGGTTCGGAGTGTGATCTTTTTGACGCAGTCCGGAGGCCCGTCGCAGCTGGAACTGTTTGATCACAAGCCGGATCTTGTTCGTTGGGCGGGGCAGGAGTTGCCGGATTCGGTGCGGCAGGGGCAACGTCTGACCACGATGACGTCGGGGCAGAAGCAGTTGATCAAGCCGGCGGCGACCAAGTTCATCCGACATGGTCGATCGGGGGCGATGGTTGGCGAGTGGTTGCCGCACATCGGAGGGATCGCGGACGAGGTCTGTTTCATCAAATCGATGGTGACCGAGGAGATCAATCATGCTCCGGCGATGACCAAGTTTTTGACGGGCAATCAGATACCTGGGCGTCCGAGCATGGGGTCATGGGTGAGTTACGGATTGGGGAGTGAGAACGCGAATCTTCCGGATTATTTGGTGTTGATATCGCGGATGCAGCGTCCCAGCGACCAGCCTCTTTACGACCACTATTGGGGGAGCGGTTTTTTGCCGTCCCGATTTCAAGGGGTGAAGTTGAGGAATGCGAAGGATCCGGTGCTTTATCTCAAGGATCCGGAGGGGCTGCCTCGGGAGATTCGGCGCGGAATGCTGGATGGGATTGGTGAGTTGAATGGGCGGCGTTTGGAGGCCACGGGTGATGCCGAGATTGCCACTCGGATCCGGCAGTACGAGATGGCCTATCGGATGCAGGCGAGCGTGCCGGAGCTGACCGATCTTGCCGATGAGCCGGAGGAGGTCTTTGAGCTGTATGGATCGGATTCGCGGCGTCCGGGGAGTTATGCGGCGAACTGCATCCTCGCGAGGCGTTTGGTGGAGCGAGGGGTACGTTTCATCCAGCTTTTCCATCCGGATTGGGATCATCACAGTCGCCTGACGTCATGGTGCACTGCGCGTTGTCGGGACACGGATCAGGCGAGCGCAGCATTGGTCAAAGACCTGAAGAGAAGAGGGTTGCTGGATGAGACGTTGGTGATTTGGGGGGGTGAGTTCGGGCGCGGCGTGGCGGGGCAAGGCAAGTGGGATAGCCCTGAGGCGGGCAGGGATCACCATCCGCGGTGTTTCACCGTTTGGATGGCGGGAGGAGGGGTTCGGCCGGGGATGAGCTTTGGGGCTACGGATGAGTTCAGTTACAACGCGGTCGAGGATCCGGTCCACGTGCGGGATCTTCATGCGACCGTGCTTCATCTCCTAGGGATTGATCATGAGCGATTTGTGCATCGGTTCCAGGGGCTGGATTTCCGGCTGACTGGAGTGGAAGAGGCTCGCGTGGTGAAGCAGATCTTGGTGTGAGTCGGGACCTGCATTCTTCCGTTCAGTTGGCGCTCGGTTTGGTGGTCGGGATCCATTCTGGTGAGATCTGCTTGAGCAGTGAATCTGCGTTCAGCGATGCGGCTTTCCAGTCGAGTTGATCCAGTTTGGCGCGTGTGTTTGGGGAGAGGGGAAGGCGCCATTCATCACAGAAGATGGGGGCGAGGTTGCGTTGTGCGGCGATGCTGGCGCAGACGAACCAGTGCCAGGATTGGGTGAGGGCTCCGACCGGTTTTTTTGGCTTGGCTTCAGGACATTGTGCTAGCTGGGTGAAAAAGCGTTCGAGCCAAGGGTTTCCTCCGAGCTCTCTGTGGAGACGGAGCATGGCGGAAGCGTAAGTGACGGGTTGATCGGACGGCTGGATGGTTGTCCCGTCGGGAAGTTTCAATCGGTGAACGTGTTCGGGGATGTTCCCTGCGCCGGTGAAAAAATCGATGAAGGGGGTGGATGATTTTCTGTGAAAGGCCTCGACGCTCTCGATCGTGCGTCTCGTTTCCAGGTCGGTGTCATGGCATTTGAGTGCGTCCATGCACACGTAGCGCATAAGGACTGCGAATCCGGTGATGAAGCAGGAGTGACGGTCCTCGAAGGTGTAGAAGTTCCGACCCATCTCGTAGAACGCGTAGTGGGGCATGGACTGAGGGTCTTTTTTGAGACTGGGCAGATCGTCGGTGTAGAATTTCCCGAGTTCGATCCCGGTTGCGCCGATGAAGCCGCATCCGACACCGCACGAGAGGTTTGGATTCGGAGGGGCTGCGATGGTGGCTTTGCCTTCGAGCTGTTTGTGAGGTTTTGGAGCGCGCCGGGTGATCTCGAGAAAAGTTTGCCATCCTGCGTCGAGGCGTTCGACCCAGATGGACATGAGATGAGGGTCGTATTCGCCGGGGGCGGTGAGGAAAACGACGTTGCGGCCTTTCCACGGGATCATGGTGGGATTGACGTTGTGCTGGTCCCATTTCTCGGGTTGGAGTGCGAGAGGGCGATAGTTCAGGGGTTCTCCTGGAGCGATCTGTGCGGCGAGGTCGAGGCAGGCTCGGAGGGCGAGGAACACGATGGATAGGCGGACGGGGAGCGGGCGGAGGGTGGGTGAGGTGTTCATGGGATGCCGGATGGTTTATCAGGGAATCGGGTGGATTCCCTTTTTGGGTGGGTTTTGGGGTCTTTGTTACAGAAGCGAGGAGTGCTGTGGAAGGCTGCTTGATCGCGGGGTGGGCAAGATGGTGTTCGCTGCTGGTGGTGAAGTGCATGTGAAGATGCGATGGCATGAGTGTTGCACCTATTGGGCGTATGCTTGGAACCCCACAGATCGCGCATGAATCACGGATGGGCCGGCGCGGGTTTTTGCGTGCTGGGGTTTTGGGTGCGGGCGGTTTGACGATGGCTGATCTGCTTCGCGCGGAGTCGGCGGCGGGGATCGGTTCTTCGAACAAGGCGGTGATCAACATCCATCTGGATGGCGGTCCTCCTCAGATGGATTTGATCGATCCGAAGGCGAGTGCGCCGTCGGAGATCCGTGGGGAGTTCACTTCGATTCCTACTGCGATCCCTGGGGTACATTTCACCGAACTGTTGCCTCGGTTGGCCCGTCACGCGGATCGCTACGTGTTCATCCGTTCGCTGGTGGGGGCGGACGGGAAGCATGATGCATTTCAATGTCAGTCGGGTTTCAAGGAGAAGGATCTTTCGAACATTGGCGGCCGCCCGGCGATGGGGTGCGTTGTTAACCGCCTGATGGGGAGTCCGTCGGATGTTTCGCCGGGCTTTGTGGACTTGATGCAGGGTCGGCCGTATGTCCGCAACAGTGCTCGTCCTGGATTCCTTGGGGTTGTGCACTCGGCGTATCGGCCGGACATTTCCCATCTTTTTCCCTTGGCGATTTCGGAAGGGATGCAGGCGGAGTTGGAGCGCAGGGGGCAGAGTCGGAGCGAGGGGCTTCGGCTTGTGAGGGGTTTGACGGTTGAACGTTTGGAGGATCGGGTTGGATTGTTAAGGGAACTCGATCAGTTCCGGCGCGACATCGATTCGAGTGGATCGATGGAGGCGATGGATCGGTTTGCTCAGATGTCTGTGGGCATGTTGACTTCTGGTCGGTTTGCGGAGGCATTGGATGTGGAACGGGAGGACATCCGTGTGCGAGAGAGATTTTTACCTGCGCTGCGGAGGGCAGGTCGCACGGACACGATGGAGACGGAGCGAGGTGGCCTGAAGTTCCTGTTGGCGAGGAGGTTGATTGAGGCTGGGGTGCGGTGTGTAAGTCTTTCGATCGGTGATTTTGACACGCACACGGACAATTTCGATACGATGCGTTATTTGGGGCCTTTGCTGGATCATTCCTTGGATGCTCTTGTTGAGGATCTTCGGGAGCGCGGAATGCTGGATGATGTGATGATCATCGTATGGGGTGAGTTTGGGCGAACGCCCAAGATCAATGCGAAAGCGGGGCGGGATCATTGGCCGCAGGTTGGGATGGGCATCATGGCCGGCGGTGGGATGAGGACGGGTCAGGTGATTGGAGCGACGGATCGTACGGCGTCGGAGGCGGTGGATCGCCCGATCCATTATCAGGATGTTTTTGCGACATTGTACCGGCATCTGGGGATTGATGCTGGTGTGACAGTTCTGACGGACGGGGAGGGCCGATCCCATCCATTGCTTGATGTCGGAAGGCCGATTTCTGAGGTGTTTTGACGGGCGTTTGTGCGCCTTGGTTGAGGTGAATGGTGTCGATCAGGAACTGGCGCTTCCGTAGGATCTGAGGGCCTTCAACCAGAGGAGTCGGGTGAGGATTGCGCATGCGAGCGTTCCGCTGAGGAGTTCGGCGGTGAAGGCCCACGGTTCATCGGCGGGAAAAGTCAGCCAGCGTGTTGGGACGGTTGCGACAAGAATGACGGGGGGCATGAGTCCGAGGATGCGGCGGAATGCTCCGCGGAATACGGAGTCGGGGTAGCGACCGACGTTGAAGAGGTTGAAGTATGCGAAGACGAGTCATTGGGCTCGGGTCATCCAGATGCTCAGAGCGGACAGGCTGAACATGACAGAATAGTGGATGGAAATGCCTGTCAGAATTAGGATAGCGAACAGCAGGATACGTGGGAATGAAGGGGTTATCTGGAGCTCATGGAGGCCATAGAGGGTGATCAAAAGTCCGAGAAGGGCGTTGAGGACGTTGTCTGGGCCGAACTGGCGGGTGGACACGGCGAACTGAGCGTCAATGGGTTGAGTGAGGAGCAGGTCGAGTTTCCCGGTGCGAACGAGTTCGGGGAGGTTGGACAGGTTGATGTAGAAGACGGCTTGGAAGAGTTGCGCGATGAGTTGGTGTGTGCCGACCAAGGTGACGACGTGCCAGCGGGTCCAGTCTCCAATGGCGCCGGTATGGCGGAAGAGGGTGTCGATGAAGAGGATTTGGCCACCGAACCAGAGGAGTTCGACGAGGGTCCAGAGGAGGAAGTTGGCCTTAAAGTTCATCTCCCGAATGAGGGAGTTGCGAAGCAGCAAAAGGTAGATTTGGAAGTAGCGGCGAAGGTTCAGAAAAGGGCTCACAGGACGAAGGGGATTCCGGCGTCTTTGAATGCTTGTTTCTCTTCGGGCAGCCATTTTGAGGCCAAGGCATCGAAACCTCCCTCCAGTTTGAACTGATTGAGGAACTCATTCACGGCGTTGAGAAGGGCGGAGTCATCCTTGCGGAGGGCGATTGCCCATTCTTCGATACGGAGCGGGGAGAGGAGAGCGCGCGTGGTTTCTGGGTTTTTGCGAGCGTGCTTGAGGATGGAGAGTTGGTCGTAGATGAAAGCGGACGCTTTACCTTGGACGACCTCTGCAACGCAGGCGGCTTCTCGATCCAGCACGAGCAGTTGAGCCTTCGAGAATGAGCGACAGAAGAGGTGGCCGGTGGTGCCTTGTTTGACTGCGATGACGAGGCCTTTTTGGTCGAGAGATTGTTGGTTTTCGAGAGTTGTCCCTTTGCCTGCAAGCACGGCGAGGCCGGTTTTCAGGTAGGGTTTTGAGAATGCGACCATTTTTGCTCGCTCGTTGGTGGCTGTCATCGAGGAGAGGATGAGATCGATTTTGCCGGTACGCAGCGCGGGGATGAGTCCGTCGAAAGGGAGGTTCTGGATGTCCGGGATTTGGTTGAGGTTTTTTGCCAGAGACACCGCGAGGTCCACGCTGAGGCCTGAGGGTTTTCCGGAGGGGTCGGCCATCTCGAATGGGGGATAGGCGAGTTCCATCCCGATCCGGAGGGATTTGCCGTCTTTGGCCTGGAGAGAGGCGCTGACGAGTGATGCGATGAATGCCCGTTTGGAGAGGAGCATGGGGGCGGGGTCAGCGTTTTTTGGTGGATTCGAGCCAGTACCAGTTGGCGCGTTGATCGGCGATGACCATGGGGTTGTCGAAGGGGATGATCATCAGGTTTCCGTCGCGTTCACGCATGAGGAGTTCGTCTGAGGTGATACGAAAAATCCGGCCGAGCGGGTTTGGGAAAGGGACGAGTCCGCAGGAGTGGTAGCCGTTGGAGGTCGGTTTTTCGTCCCACACATAGATTTTGCCGTACACGCGTTGTCCGATGGCCTCGCCGCGGTGGAGTTGTTCAAAAAAGACGGGGGGATTGCGGAATCGACCGGCGGGAGTGAGGGACTCTTGGTTGAGGGTGGAGCAGGCGGTCAGCAAAAAGGCGGTGAGGAGGATGAGTGGAGAGCGCATGGGGTTCGTGGGAGGGTAACACACTGGGACGAAATCGGCGAGTGATGGGTCTAAACGCAAAAAGCACTCCCTTTTCGGGGAGTGCTTTTGGAAATGCAGATGAGGTGTCTTGCCGGATCAGGCCACGGAAAGAACATTACGGCCGCGGTATTTTCCGCAACTGGCGCATGCGCGGTGGCCTTTCACGGAGGCTCCGCAGCTGCCGCACTTGCTGAGGACGGGTGCATGCCAACGGTTAGCGGCTTTGCGCGTGCGGAGGCGCATCTTCGACATCTTTCTCTTTGGGACTCCCATAGTGCGTGCAGGTTAACGATTAAGGTTGAACAAAAACTTCCTATTCCTGATTGCCGTCAGGATCGGGGACCCGGTCTTTCAACTGATCCAACACCGACCAAATGTCTCGTCGCGGAGGGGTTGCCTGAGCTGACGGGTCTGATTCGAGACCGTCAGTGGCCAGACCGGTGTTTGAAAGCTCATTCAACGAGGAGCTTGCGCATACCGAACCTCCGTCACGCTCACAATTGGGGTGTGCGGGAAGGGCGAGGAGAATGTCTTCGCGCACCTCTTCTGTCAAGTCCACCGTTTCGGCGTTTGTCAGCGGCTTCTGGCATGCGAAGTCGGTGCAGGTGATGGGCATCTCGAACGGCTCGAGACAGCGGACGCAGCGAAGGCGGAAGCGAGTGGCGAGTTTTCCGGTTGCGAAGAGGCCGCCATTGCTAATCCCAACATCGATACAGAAGGTGACGGGGGCTGTGGGCTGGCAGTCCGGTTCATCAAGCGCGAAAATGGTCAACGGATCCTCGCCTTCGAGTTGTTTACCTTCAGGGGGAATCTGGAGTGTGTGGATTTTCATTTTCTGCGTGGGGCGATGCGTTTTGGCGGTCGATCTGGAGATTTGTGGGGGGCGAAGCGAGCACGCAACGTTTTTGCGACGGGAGCTGGAACGAAGGGGGTGATATCTCCGCCGAGACGAGCGATTTCCTTCACGAGGCGCGAGGAGAGGAACGAGGTGTCCTCGCTGGGGGTGAGGAATAGGGTCTCGATATCCGGTGCGAGACGGCGGTTCATTTGCGCCATCTGGAACTCGTATTCAAAATCGGACACAGCACGCAGGCCTCGGATCAGGGTGGAAGCGCCGACGGATTTTGCGAACTCAACCAACAATCCGTCGAAGGTCGCGATCTTGACGGACTTCAGCTTGGATGTGACGGCCTTGATGAGGCTCATCCGTTCCTCGATCGAGAGGAGAGCAGCTTTCTGGTCGTTGTGGGCGACCGCGATGATGACTTGGTCGAAGACTCGGCATGCGCGTTCGATGACATCGAGATGCCCGTTGGTCAAAGGGTCGAACGAGCCGGGGTAGACTGCGGTGCTTCGGGTTGAGCGTGACATTTGATGGTTCAAAATTTTTCGAGGTCGAGAGGCAGGATGTCGTTGGTGGATTCTGCGAGATCGATACGACCGGCGGTACCGTTGGCCCAAGCTTTGAACAGGAGCTTTCTGAGTTGAAGCAACTCTTTGACGGTCTTGACCCTGTACTCCACGGTTTTGGCGTGAGTGGAGGTGGGATAGTTCTTTTGGACTTTCGCCCATGTATCGATTCCGAGGGCTTTTGAGGCGGTTTCGGCAAGCGCTTCAAGTTCAACTTTCGCCATATCCAGCGCGGGTTCGTTGGGGGAGAGAGTTGAGACGGAGTAGATGCGGATGAGGGAGCTGCCTCCGTTGTCGATGGTGAGTTCCCAGACTCGAGAGGCGTTGTCCACGGTGTAGGAGTGGAGGCCGATGGAGGAGACGGTTTTCAGGTCGACGGCAATTTTTCCTCCCGGCAGACAGATGCCGATGAGGTTTGGACCGGTTGACCGCGATGGCGCTGTCGGGTTCGGTTGGGACTGGCCTTGCGGCGGGCGCGATGGGTTTTGAGCTGACGCCGAAACGAGCAGGGTGAAGGTTGCGACGAGATGAGCGGTTCGGAGCATTGTGTCAGTGTAGGTCGCGGCTGCGGTTGGCGATAGACTTTCATTTTTTGGGTTGGCATGTGATGTGCCGGACAGACCGAGATGCGAACGATCCGTACGTTTTTTTTACAGTTGGGTTTGCTTCTTGGCTTATGCGTTCATCTCCGAGCTCAAGAGGCGTTGGAGTTGCCCGTCCACGGTGGTTTCCCCGACCTATTGCGATGCAGAGATGGCGTTCGAGTGACGGACGTTGCTGGATGGCAGTCCGTTCGGAGGGGTGAATTGAAGCATTTGTACCAGAGGTACATGTATGGCATTCGCCCCGCGGATCGTGCGGTTCGAGGAACCCTCCTCCGTGAGGATCGCTCGGCGCTTGGAGGATTGGCGATCCTGAGAGAGGTGTCGCTTGAGATGGGGTTGGAGAAGCCCGTTCATGTGATGGTGATTTTGCCTCGGAAACGGGAGGGCAAGGTTCCGGCGTTTTTGGGAATCAACTTCTCTGGCAACTACGCTTTGGTGGACGACCCGAAGGTCGCGTTGCCCGAGGGGTGGGTTTACGATCGGTACACCAAAGGGGGATCGGGCAGGGCGGCGGAAGAGGCGAGGGGGACGCAGCGGGATGCTTGGGCGATCCAGAGAACGGTGGAGCGAGGTTATGGAGTCGTGACCTTTTACAATGGGGACGTCGTCTCCGATCGGGCGGATTTGGCCGAGCCGGTTTTGGCAAGGCTGGGGGGGTGGACAGGAGAACGGAGTGCGGATGGGACTGGGACTTTGATGGCGTGGGCATGGGCCTTCTCGCGGGTGATGGACTACGTTCAGACGGTTGAGGAGATTGACGGGGCTAGGGTTGCGACGGTTGGTCATTCAAGGAACGGGAAAACGGCGTTGTTGGCAGCTGCGATGGATGAGCGTTTTGCGATGGCAATCCCTTCGCAATCTGGGCAGGGCGGGGTTGGACCGATCCGAGTAGCTGCCGACTTGGCGCGGGTCCAGGAGAAGGGTCGTCCGAAAGCGGAGACGGTGGCGGTCATCACGAAGAGTTTCCCGCACTGGTTTGCGAGACGATTCTCGGATTTTGCTTCGGAGCCGGAGAGGGCTCCGTTCGACCAACACGCTTTGGTGGCTTTGTGTGCCCCTCGGCCTGTGCTTGCCAGCAATGCGGTGGAGGACGTGTGGGCGAATCCGTCAGGGCAGTGGGAGGTGATGAAGGCGGCGGGCGAGGTGTATGCGCTATACGGGGAGCGAGAACTTCCTGCGGGTGAGGTTCCCGCTGTGGGCAAGCTCTTCGCGGGACGGTTGGGTTATTTCGTTCGTCAGGGCGGACATGCGATGACTGGGGAGGACTGGGCGGTGTGGCTTGAGTATGCTGATCGGCACCTGAAAAAGAGATGAGGATGTTTTTCTCGATTTGGTGTTGATGCGGGGGTCTTTCTTGGGAACCTGAGGGGTCACCCATGCGCAATACCCCTCCCCAGAAACTTGCTGCGCCGCCCGATCCGATGAGGATGCCGAATGAAGTCTCGGAGCTCTCCGAGATCGTGGAATCGCGGTTGGGGCGCGCCTTGAAAGCGAAAGAGCGGGCGGTATGCGAGGCGATTGACGCTCTGTATCGGCGGTGGAATGGTCATCTCACGGTACCAGGTGCGGCGATGGACGATCTGTTGCCGCGCACAGCAAATCTTGCGGCGAGACATTTCACCCTTTGGCCGAAATATCCCTCCGGTCCTCTCGAGGCGCTCATCTACGTACGTGAGATTTTGGTGAGAGAAGGGGAGGACTTCCCTGCTGCGATCGAGGGGGTTCTGACCGAAGAAGAGAGGGCCGCAGTTCTGGGACGATGGGAGTCGGATCGGAAGGTTGGAGAGTGGCAGACCAGGATCCGAGAAGTGCTGCGGCGTCAACCCAGTGCGAGGATGCGGCGTGTGGAGGTCGGTCTGTTTCTCACCAAGGGAAGGGTTGCGGTTCGGCAGAAGAACTTGGACACGGGGGGCTGGACGGATTGTCCGAACAGCTTCTTTTCGGATGGGGGTCCTCTCGCGCATGGGGTGTGGGTCGATGCGGCAGGTCTGGATCTTCTTCATGTTCTTGCCGGTCTGTCAGAGGCTCCGAGGGGCTTCGAGTATGCGCATCACGGCATGGAACGGGCGTTGGGCGTCATCCTTCGTAGTGAGCTGTTAAGACGATTAGTGCTTGCGGAGAATGGGGATGCGTTGACCTGGCGTGATCATGCCTTGGAGTGGCGGCTCGACCGCGAGGAGGGAGGCTATCGGCTAGGGTTTTACCGTTCGGACGGGGTGCCGATGGATCCCGCCAGAATTGTTGTGCCGGGCGAGCCAGGATTTTATGTCACGGGGGACTCCGTTTACGTGCTGGATTCTGTGCCGATGTGGGTGCCGAAGGAGCCCGTTACGATCCCTGTTGAAGCGCTTGAAACCCCTGATGGGGCGGCATTTTTGCAGCGCCTAGGTCTCCCGTTGCCAGATGACATCTCATCTCGCGTTGTTGACGTGAAGCCGCAAGTGGTTGCTCGATTGTGGATTGAGGAAGATTTTGAGGGCGAGATCCTCATGATGGAGCTTAGGGCGATGGCTCCGGAGGTGGATGCGGAGTGGTTATTCACGAAGGAGGGCTGGTCTGTTGTCCGCAAGCCGCGCCAGACCGAGCGGACGATTGTCAATCTGGGGCATGTCGCTCGGGGAGAGGTGCCTGCGGTGTTGTCCCTTTTCCAAGTTCGGGAGGTCAAGGGGCGCTGGGGCGCCTGGATGCGTCTGATCGGGAGAGGATTTCCCGAGGAGTTTTCCGCTGCAATGGAGGAGTTGCCGGAGGGAGTTGAGGTGGAGGTGAGCAAGGACCTCAAATCGATCTTGATGGAACCTGTGAAGGCCTCGCTGAAGGTGCAGGCTGTGGCGGGAACGGGAAACAAGATGGACTGGTTCGACATCACGGTTGCCCTCTCAGCGAGTGACACGACACTCACCTCTGAGGAGTTGAGAATCCTTTTGGACGCACGTGGTAAATTTGTGCGCATCAAGGGGAAAGGTTGGCGAAGGCTGGAACTTGAGATGACGCCTGAGGATGAGGAGGCGCTAGCGGATCTCGGCTTAAACCCGGATTTTGAGGGGGTTGATTCCCAGCGAGTTCATGCACTGCAGTTGTCCGGGAAATCCATGTCGCGGCTGCTCTCGGAAGGTGACGCGCGCATGGTGCGCACTCGGATCGAGGACATCAGGACGCGCATCGCGCCGGATGTTCCGGAGGGATTGCGTGCGGACCTAAGAGCTTATCAGAGAGAGGGGTTTCAGTTCCTAGCCTATCTCTCCAGCAACCAGTTCGGGGGCATTTTGGCGGATGATATGGGGCTCGGAAAAACCCTTCAGACGCTCACTTGGCTAGCGTGGTTACGGGAGCAGCCCGATTTCCGGGGGATCCCAGCGTTGGTCGTCTGTCCGAAATCCGTGATGCAGAACTGGCGGTCCGAGACGCAGCGATTTCTACCGGGGTTGCGGGTGTTTTTCTGGCTTGGATCGAACGCTGCGACGCTGAAGGCGAGTCGAGAGCGGGCTGACCTCTTGATCATCAACTACGCGCATCTTCGTGCGGCGGCTCAGACTCTCGCCGATGTGGAGTGGCATGCTGTGATCTTGGACGAGGCTCAGTTCATCAAGAATCCGCAGTCGCAAACTGCGGAAGCGGCTTTCTCACTGAAGGGGCGGTATCGATTGGCGCTGAGTGGTACTCCTATCGAGAACAGGCTGTTGGATTTGTGGAGCATCATGCAGTTCGCCATGCCAGGTGTCTTGGGCGCTCGTGCGAAGTTCCAGCGCCAGTTCGATTCTCGGACCGATCCTTTGGCAAGAAGGCGACTCGCTGCGCGAGTTCGGCCGTTCGTGCTGAGGCGGACGAAAGGCGAGGTTGCTCGCGATTTGCCGGAACGCACGGAGAAAGACCTCGTCGTCGATTTGGACGGTGAGCAGCAGACGCTTTATCGCGCTGAGCTAAAACGTGCTCGGCAGATGCTCCTCTCCATTCGCTCTGGTGCTGAAATGGACAAGCAACGGTTCACCATTCTGTCGTCCCTTCTGAGGCTTCGCCAGATTTGCTGCCACCCTGGGCTCTCTGATGACGGATCTGGGCACTTGAACAGTTCGAAGCTGGAGGCGCTGATGGATCTTCTCGAGCCGCTCATGGCGCAGGGGCATAAGGTGTTGGTGTTTTCTCAGTTCGTCGAGATGCTTGAGCGGATTGAGCGTGAGATTGAGGGCAAGGGATATCGATACACCGTGTTGACTGGGCAGACCGAGGATCGAGAGGAGGTCGTCAAGCAGTTCAAGAATGTCGAAGGAGCGGCGGTATTCCTGATTTCGTTAAGGGCCGGCGGAATGGGCCTCAATCTGACCGAGGCATCGTATGTGGTCCTGTATGATCCTTGGTGGAATCCTGCGGTGGAAAATCAGGCCATCGACCGAACTCATCGGATAGGGCAAACACGCAATGTCATAGCCTACAGGCTGATAGCCCGTGACACGATCGAGGAGAAGATTCGTCAGCTCCAGCAGTCAAAGGGACAGTTGGCGACTGATATTCTTGGAGAAGAGGTTTTTGCGAAGGCTTTGACGCTTGATGATTTTCGATTCCTGCTCGACGAGTGAAGTTTCGAGCAGTTGGTATCACTCTGTGTAATCCACCAAGAAAAAATCTTCTCCCCGATGGATGAACTACTTTTTTGATTGTCCGTATTGCAGTCAGTCATTCGAGGTCGATTCGGAGCTAGCAGGCTTGAACTGCGCTTGCACCGGTTGCGGAGAGGTTTTTGTTGTACCCACACCGCCGAAAGATGAAGGCCGCTCCGTATCAAACAGATTGGACGACCAAGACGATTTGCGTCCTGAGGTTTGGATGCCCGACGACGGAGAGTTGATCCGAGATGGAACCTTGCTGCCTGAGAGCGAGGGTGGTGTAGGTGCCGCTCAAGACCCTCTATCGGCGCAGTATGCTGGTGATGCTGTCATTGGCGACCGCATAGTGCCTGTGAACTTTGTGCCAACGGGAATGGAAGCGATTTCAGAGGTTTACGGAATGATTCCTGAACCATCGCCTGACCCCCATGCTTCTCGAGATGATCTGCCTGCCGAAGTTTCGGTTCGGCGGGTTACGCCGATGATGATCGAGAGCTCGGCTTCCCATCGCGCAGACCTGCGTACGGGCATAATCCGGACGCGAAGGGAAGAGACGGTTCAATCTCGGAATCCGACGAGGGATAGCATCAGCAGTGGTTGGAAATACGCGCTCCTCGGGATTGCTCTAGGGGTCTCGATAGGCGCTGGCGGGGTCGGGATGCTTAAGCGGAAACGGCAGGATACTTTTTCGGAGGGTACGGCAATGAACGGTGTGAAGGGACATGGGGTAGAAGTTCAAGCGAGGCAGACGGAGTCGCGACCTACTGCGGAAACCGGTAGCTCAAGCGACAGATTCCCAGATGGTTTTTTGGGGATAAAATTCGGATCCAGAATCGACTACATTGCCGATCGAGTCACCTGGGCGAAAGAGGGTGAAAATCTCCACAAACCGGCAATGCTGGCTGACGAGAAAGTGCAGGCAGTGTTGATTCCCGATCACGAGGGGCGTCTGACCGTCGGAGCATATGTCAGGATATCGGATGCTGCTGATTCCGAATCAGTTCCATTCCTAGAATGGGCTCTTACTGTTCAGGATGCCATCTCGTCAAAGTTCGGTAGACCCAGCTCTGTGCACGTCGTCAAAAATGCTGCCACCGAGCTCGATATCATCCGTAAAATCCGATCTGGAGACGACTTCTATGAGTGCATATGGGAAGATCCATACGCGCAGTGTGTTGTGACGCTCACTGTGTCCGGTCGATCCACGCGTCTGCTTGTGTTTCGATTGGAATACAAAAGTATACCGCTCACGAAGAGATATTTAGATCGAAAAATGGAGCCGAAAAGCAACTGAGGCTTGGCAGAAGACGAGGACAGATTGCTGCGGTGAAGCGAGTTTTTGATGCGTGCCAGAGAAAGTTTGGAACTCCGAACGCAAGGCCTGCCGTCAGAAAAGTGAAAAGATAAAAGCCTGAAAATCAGCAGGAAGGGGGAATGCGAGCTCTTGGATTCAAAAAACTTTTTGACGGGGGCGAGGAGTTGGGTAGATTGGTCAACCCGCCGCTGAAAAGCAGCGCGCGCCAGAAAGCAAAGCTGATGGCGAGATCTTTGAGAGTCTGATTTCCAATCGGA
>CAZAZT010000027.1:0-28849 GCA_964489645.1 uncultured Chthoniobacteraceae bacterium
GGGGGGGGGGGGGGGGGGGGGGGGGGGGGGGGGGGGGGGGGGGGGGGTGGGGGGTTGGGGGGGGGGGTGGTGGGGGGGGGTGGGGGGGGGGGGGGGAGGATGTCGGGTGGCGCTTCGGGGAGGGTGACGGTGAAGGTGGATCCGACGTTCTCTTGGCTTTTGACGGTGATGGATCCGTGCATGGCCTCGATGAGGCCTTTTGTGAGGGCGAGGCCGATGCCTGAGCCTTCGATCCCTTGGGTTTCTGCGTCGAGTCGATCGAAGGCGGAGAAGATGCGATGCATCTTGGACTCTGGGATACCGAGGCCGGAATCGTTGATGGTGATGGTGACGGTTTTTTCTTCGGGGGAACGGTGGAAGGAGAGGGTGACGTCTCCTTCGGGGCGGTTGTATTTGATTGCGTTGGAGAGCAGGTTGATGAGCACCTGTTTCAGGCGTTGAGGGTCGGCGAGGGCGGCGGGTTGTGGGTCTGGGTGTGGGTTGATCCGGATGCGGACGTAGTGTCGATCGGCGAGGGGGCGGAGGAGGTCGGCGGTTTCGAGGAGGAAGGGGGGCAGAGGGATGGCGACGGGTTGTACGGACATTCCGCCGGCTTCGATGCGGGCGATATCGAGGACTTCGTTGATGAGGGAGAGGAGGTGTTCGCCGGCTTTGGAGATATGATCGATACTTTCGACCTGTTTGGGGTGGTTGGCGCTGAAGCGGAGGAGTTGAGCGAAGCCTAGCACTGCGTTGAGCGGGGTGCGCAGTTCATGGCTCATGCGGGACAGGAAATCGCTTTTGGCGCGGGACGCGTGTTCAGCGCGCGCTCTGGCTTCGCGGAGTTGCTCTTCGGATTTTCCGCGGAAGATGGCTCCCGAGAGCACGTTGGCGAGGGATTGGAGGAAGAGGGAGTCGTCGCGCGAGAACTGTCTTGGGTTGAGGGAGAAAGCGGTGAGGACGCCGAACGGGGATTTGTCGTTTGAGAGGACGACGCTGATGCCGCTTTTCACTCCGGTGACGAGGACGGGGCGACTTCGTTCGAAACGGGTCTCCGAGGCGATCTCGTGGGCGATGACGGTCTGGTTCGTGACGATGGCGAATCCGGATTGGGAGCGTGTGCCTGCGGGAATTTGTTGGTCGTGAAGGTGTTCGGGCCAGCCGGTGGACGCGAGGAGTTGGAGGTGGGTTTGGTCTTCGGAGAGTTCGCGGATGGAGACGAAATCGACTGCGAGAACGTCACGGATGAGGTTGACGGCTTGGAGGAAGAGTTCGCTGAGTGGGGTGCCATCGAGGGCGAGTGCGCCGATTTTGGCGATGGCTTCTTGGCGAACGGCTTTGATTTCGAGCTGGGTGGTGGCGTCGCTGAGTTCTGCGGTCCGTTCTTTGACGCGTTGTTCGAGGGTTTCCTGTGCGCGGATGATGGCTTCTCGGCTTTCGTGTTCAGCGGTGATGTCGTGGAGGAATCCGATCATGCGGCGTTTTTCGCCGGAGGGGTGTGGGAGAAAAAACCCGACCGAGTGAACATAGACGAAGGATCCGTCTTTGTGTTGGAAGCGGAACTTGAGGTCGAGGGGTAGTCCGACGGCGACGGTTTCTAGGAGGCTTTGATTCACCTGCTGGATATCGTCCGTATGGATCATGGAACGGAATCGATCGCCGCGGTTGCCGAGGTCGTCGATGGTGTGGCCGAAGACCTTTTCTGGATGACCGCCGAAGGTGACGTCATCGGTGATGGTGTCCCAATCGAAGAGGACTTGGCCGGTGGCCATGACGGCGGCTTCGTAACGTGCGGCCCATTCGCGTTGGGTTTGTTCGATGCGTTTCCGTTCGGAGACATCGCGGAGGATGAGGGAGATGAACTCGATACGACCTTGGGTATCGGTTTGAGCGGAGACGAGTTGAGAGACTTGAAGGAGAGTTCCGTCGTGGCGTTGGATGGCGCCTTCGCCTTCCCAGTTCGTGTTTTTCACGCAGCAGGGGACGGCGTGTTGGATGAAGACCTGGTAGTCGTCAGGGGGGATGATGTCGCGGATGTGAAGGTGGCTTGGGTCGGCGTCGTCATCGAGGCCGAGGAGGGAGTGTGCGGCTCGGTTGAGGTAGATGATCTGGCCGGTGGGCGTGGTGACGATCACGAAGTCGGAAGAGTTCTCCATGACGGCGGCGAGGCGGCGCACTTCTTCTTCGGCTTTTCTTCGAGCGGTGATATCGACCATGACCCCGATGGTGCGGAGTGGTGGATGGTCTGGGTGCGAGTCGTCGAACTGGGTGGTGGATTTGAGGATGACCCAGCGGGTTGATCCGTCGAAGCGTTGGATCCTTGTTTCGATGTCGAGGAGACCGGAGCCGTTTGGGGAGAGGGCTTCGGCGACCTTTGGGAGGGCGTCCTCGGCATCGTCTGGGTGGAGGAGGTAGGGCCAAGGGCCGACGGGATTTTTCTCTTCGCTTGGGATACCGTAGAGATCGCGAAGTTCTGGGGACCAGCGATGGCGTTGGGATGCGGGTTCGTAGATGAAGGTGCCCACCTGTGCGGCAGCGGCGGCGAGGCGTCGGAGTTCGTCGCTTTGTTGGAGAGCGTGTTCGGCGAGTTTTTTTTGGGTGACATCGGAGATCACCATGAGGAGGCCGGCGGCTTCTCCATCGGCGGTGTCGACGCGTCGGATTTCCCAATCGATGAACTGGGTGCCTTGGGCGGTTTGGAGATCGCCGATTGCCCATCCTTGGAGGTTGTGAGGGGTGCCTGTGGCGAGGGTTTTTGGGGAAAGGGTGAGGACTTGTTGGGAGAGTTCTGTGGTGGATGGGCGGTCGAGGAGTTGGCTGAGGTGGCGTCCTTCGAGGTGGTCTGGAGAGGTGCCGAGGATATCGGCGCAGGTGTTATTGGCTCGGAGGATGAGCAAGTTGGCATCGACGAACATGATGCCGATCGGGGAGTACTCGAAGCAGACGCGGGTCTGTTCGGCGCGGAGGCGGCGCCGTTTGGAGGTCCGGTAGGTGTAGGTGAGGTCGGTGAGGGTGACGGAGAGGAGTATGGGCAGGCCGGCTTCATCGCGGAGGATTTTTCCGTCGATGCGGGCGAGTCGGCGGATGCGCGGGTTGTTGAGCCATGCGCGGAAGGAGAAGGCTGGGGCGGATTGGAGGGTGGCGGTGAGGAGAGAGCGGATTCCGAGGCGTGCTTCGGGTGCGACGAGGGTTTCCCAAGATTTTCCGAGGACGTCCTCTTGATCCAGCCCTACGAGGCGCAGGAGGGCGGAGTTGGCGAAAGTGCAGGTGCCAGTGGGGTCGCCGATCCAGACGGGTGCGGGCAGGTTTTCGAGGGTATCGAAGTCTGGGGCGCGCACGGGCAGGAGGGGGGAGAGGACACCGGATCAGATCACAGGTGTTGTTCCTCGGGGGGTAGGAAGGGGCGGAAGCGGTTCTTGTCGATGGCCTTCATGTAGGCTTCGTGGGGCGAGACCATGCCTTGTTGGAGCGCGTGCCAGATTGCGTCGTCCATGAACTGCATGCCTTCATTTTTTCCGGAGATGATGACGTCTTGGAGTTTTTGGGTGGCGCCTTCGCGGATGACAGCGCTGGTTGCGGGGTTGACGACGAGGATTTCGTTGACTGCGACACGGCCGCTGCCATTGGCGCGTTTCATGAGGAGCTGGGCGACGACTCCGCGCAGGGAGTTGGCGAGCATGGTGCGGACTTGGGATTGTTGATCTGCGGGGAACACGTCGATGAGACGGTCGACGGTTTTCCGAGCGTTGTTGGTGTGGAGGGTACCGAAGACGAGGAGACCGGTTTCTGCGGCGGTGAGAGCGAGTTGGATGGTTTCGAGGTCACGCATTTCCCCTACGAGGACGATGTCCGCATCTTCGCGAAGGGCGGCTTTGAGTCCGACGGGGAAGCTTTTGGCGTGTTCTGGGACTTCGCGTTGGGTGATGGTGGAGCGTTTGTTCGGGTGCACGAACTCGATCGGTTCCTCGATGGTGACGATGTGTCTGGCGTAGTTGGTGTTGATGAAATCGATGAGGGCGGCGAGCGTGGTGGATTTGCCTGATCCAGTGGGACCTGTGACGAGGACGATGCCGCCTCGGAGCTTGCCGAATTCTTGGACGATGGGCGGGATGCCGAGTTGTTCGAGGGTGAGGATTTTGGTCGGGATGATACGGAACACGCCACCGAGCCCGAAGGTTTGCTTGAGGAAGTTGCACCGGAAACGGGATGCGGCGTCCATCTCGTAGGCGAAGTCGAGGTCACCGGCTTCCATGAATCGGTTCCAGCGGTCTTGGCCACTGATCTCGCTCATCATGTAGGCCATTTCCTCGTAGGTGAGGGGCTCTTCGCGGATGGGGATGATCTCGCCGTGGCGCCGGATTTTTGGGGGTTGGCCTTGACCGAGGTGAAGGTCGGAGCCACCGGCTTGAACGAGGACTTGGAAGAACTGGTCGATGTAGGCCATGGGGAGAGGAGGTTCAGTTCTTGAGGAAGCGGCGGAAAAGGGCTTTTTGTTCGCAGCGTGCGTAGGCTTCTTCGGGTGCGATGATCCCGTTTTCGACGAGTTCGAGGAGGGAATCGTCCATGAGTTTCATGCCCTGTTTGCGGCCGGTCTGGATGACGCCAGGGAGCATGAAGGTTTTTCCATCGCGGATGAGGTTCCCGACGGCGGCGGAGTTGGTGAGGACTTCGAGGGCGAGCACGCGTCCTTTCCCGTCGGCTCGCGGGATCAGTTGTTGGGAGACGACGCCACGGAGGGATTCGCTGACCATGACGCGGATCTGGTCGCGTTGATCTGCGGGGAAAACGTCGAGCACGCGGTCGAGGGTACGGGCGGCGTTTCCGGTGTGGAGGGTACCTAGCACGAGGTGCCCTGTTTCCGAGGCGGTGATGGCGAGCTGGATGGTTTCGAGGTCGCGCATTTCACCGACCATGATGACGTCGGGGTCTTCGCGGAGTGCGCCACGGAGTGCGGCGGCGAAGCTGCGGGTATGGGTATGGACTTCGCGTTGGGTGACGTGGCAGAGGCTGGATTCGATGATGTATTCGATCGGGTCCTCGAGGGTGATGATGTGGTCTTTTCTTGCGATGTTCACCTCGTTGATGAGGGCGGCGAGGGTTGTGGATTTACCTGATCCGACGGGACCTGTGACAAGGACGAGGCCGTTGTGGTATTGGGTGAGGGCTTTAAGGGTTTCGGGCATCCCGAGCTGTTCGAGTGTGCGGATGCCGCCGGGGTAGATGATGCGGAAAACGATATCGAGGCCGAGTCGTTGGCGGACGACGGAGGCGCGGAACCGACCGAAGTTGGTTTGGTAGGCGAAGTCGATGTCGCCCCGGTCTCGGAGGGTTTCGATTTGGTCGGCGTTGAGGAAGGCGCTGACGAGCGATTCGGCGTCGGTTGCGGAGAGGGGTTCGGCGTCGGGCAGCATCGGTTGGATGTTCCCGAAGCGGCGCCATGAGGGAGGTGCTCCTGTGCAGAGGTGGACGTCGGACGCTTCGGCGATTTGGCCGTAATGGAGGAAGTGATCGACGTGGGAGAAGCTTGCGTAAGGGGGAGGGGGTGCTTCGGAGCCGGTTTGCATGGGGTGGTGGCGTGAGGGTCAGGCGGAGGGTTGATCGAGGATGGGGATGGCGCCGTTGGAGAGGGCTGCCTCGGCCTTTTTTGCAGCTTCTTCCGCGCGGCGCTGAATCTCTTCGGGGCTTGGAAGGGATGCGAGGACTTCGGGCGGGATGTCTTGTGCGAGGCTTGCGAGTTTTGTGAGGCACTTTTGGCGTTCGGCCAGTGCCTTGTCGGAGTCGCGTTCTTTCGAGAAGCGCGAGCGGGCGCGCTCGCTTCGGTCTCGCAGGAGGGAGTAGACGTCTCCGCCGAGGAGTGCGGAGATATCGATCTTCATCTTTTCCCGTTGCAGGTCGGCATCATTCACGATTTCGCCGTTGATGGGGCCCGATTTGTACTTCGGGAACATGATGGCGGCTTCGGGGCAGACGCGGGAGCAGGCGGGGCAGTTGGTTTTGCAGTTGTCTTGGTTCTGCACCTGGAGCTTTTTCTCGGTATCTACGCCGTACACGCCGAAGAGACAGAATGACAGGCATTGCATGCAGTTGGTGCAACGGTCGTAGTCGATCACGGGGAACCATGGTTTCCAGTTTCCGGCGTCTGCTGCTCCGACGTGTTTGCGCACCTCGGAGATGTCGCTCGGGGCGGGGGCTACATCGGACAGGTTGAGTGTATTGGGCGGCGGAGGGGAGGTTTGGTTGAAATCGCCGACTTCCGGTAATCCGTCTGGGTTCGCTGGGGAGCGCAGGACGGCGCAGCCGTTTTCGAGAAGGGTGCGGATGGTGGTGAGTCGGCGTTCTGGGCTGAGCGGGGAGGCGGCGCCTGACTCAGCGAGGTGGAAGCGAAGGATGGGTTGATGGAGCGCCATGGGGTTTTAGGGGGTTGGGCGTTCGGCGGACGAGCGGGAGGATTCTGCGGTGGGCAGGTTGGGAAGGAGAGGGGTTTGGAGGAGGGCGAGGGCGTTCTCAGGGGATTCCGTGCGGAGATTGACGACTTCGGTGTGTTCTGGGTTGAGGGGGGCGTTAGCGGCGTTGAAGAGCCATTTGACGGCGCGCGGGAAGCACGCGGCGATCTTCACGGGGCCTGCGGCAAGCTGCTGCAGCAGAGGGTCTTTTCTTGCGGAGAGTTCGCAGAGGTCTGCGACTGCCTCGAATTCTGTGTTGGAGCTGCAAAGGGCACTGAGCACGGCCTCTTTGGTCGGTTTGGGAACGACCTGAGCGTATTGACAGTGGCAGTAGAGGATTTTCGGCTGAGGGGAGGAGGGTGTCATTCCGAGGGGTGGATCGAGGGGTGCGGTGCGATCAGGCAGAGGGGGTGTGTTCGTCCTCTTCTTCGTCCTCGATTTCGCGTTTCATTTCGCGGCTGAGGAATGGTCTCAAGAAGCCGTAGAGGAGGTACGAGACGAAGATGAAAAATGGCATCCACTCGTAGTTCAGGGTGGTGAAGAGGACGAGGAAGGCGATTGCGAGAAACTTGGGCAACGATCGGGTGGAGCGCCAGGAAAGTCCTTTGAAACTGGGGTAACGGAACTTGCTGAACATCATCCAAGCGAGGAAGACCATCAGGGCGGGGAGCGACCATTTGGCTCGTCCGAGAACGACGTCTTTTTCGTCGATCCAGAGGAGGAACAGGGTGAGTGATGCGATGAGGCCGGCTGCGGCAGGGATTGGGAACCCGGTGAACTCTTTGTTCGCAGAGGTCGAGTCCATGGCGGCGAGACAGTTGAATCGTGCGAGGCGGAGGGCGCCACAGACAAGGTAGAGCGCGGCGACGATCCAGCCGACGCGAGTGAACTCGACCAGAACGACCTTATAGACCATGAGGGCTGGCGCGACGCCGAAAGAGACGATGTCGGCGAGGGAATCGAACTCGCGACCGAACGGGCTTTCGTGGCCTCCGAGTCGGGCGAGGCGACCGTCGAGGAGGTCGAAGATGCAGGAGGCGAGGATGAGCCAGATCGCGGTATGGATCTGGGCATTGGCTAGGGCAGTGCTTGCGAGGGAATCTCCCCCTCCCTGCTTGATGAGCGCGCTTTCGACGACCTTGAGGGCGGCGGCGAAGCCACAGAAGAGGTTGCCTGCGGTCATGAGGTTCGGCAGGAGGTAGATTTTCGGGCCGTTCTGGTCGGACATTGGAAGGTTGGGTGGAGCGGTGTTTTGGCCGCGCTTGGGGTGTGGGTGTAGCGATTTCTTTGGGGATTCTCGATAGAAAACTGAAGGTTTTGGCTCGGTCTGGAGGGGAAGGATTAGCGGGTTGGCCTACTCGAGTTTTCGCGAGGGGCCGATGGATTGCCACGGCCGAAGCGGAGGGAATTCTCGATGGGGTGGGTGTAGCGCATCTGCTGCGGGGCTTCACGGGGGTGAGGATTCGCGGTCCCGGGTTGGGCTGAGGGATGTGCTACGCGATGAACTATGAAAAACGAAACGAAGTGTGGAACTGATCGGGTTGGTGTTGGCGCGCGGGAGCAGGGTGAGAGGGCGCGTGGTGGGCTGGGCTGGGTTGCCGTTGTGCGCGGGGTTGCGCTTGCGGTGGCGGCGTTCGGAATGCTCGGTGAGGTGCGTGCTGCGGATCCGGTGAAATCGGAGCGGACGCAGGAACGTGGGTCGGAGTTCACGGGCAAGGCGGTCCCTTACCAGGGGAAGGTGTTGGCGGTGAACGCTGCGGCGCAGACGTTCACCCTGACGGGTCGCAAGGATCGCTTGTTCCAGATGATGCCGAACACCGTGGTCACGAAGGATGAGGCCCCGGCGAAGTTCGAGCAGATTGCGGTTGGGGATCTTGTTCGGGGAACTGCCGTAAAAAATGGAGATTACTGGGAGGCGAAGAAGGTCTACATCGGACCGAAGGCGACGGCGTCTGCGGGTAAGCCGGGGGATAAGGGGGCTGGGCAGCGGTTGGCGTCTGAGGGCGAAGGGGCGCGCTAAGGTGGGAGGATTGATGTTCTCGAAGGCTGTGGGTTCGGGAGGCGAGTCGGTGGGGGCGGGGGTTTGAGGAGGGGAAGGGAGGGGGGGCGAAAAATCTTTGCGGATGTTTTCTGAGGGTTTAGTACCTGCGGAGTCCCTGTCGCGGCGGATTGAGCCGAGAGGCGGGAGTCACTTCTTGAAAAACATGAGCAACAACGCCTCCCCTTCCGTCAGTCAGTTGGATCAACTGAAAAAGTTCACCACCGTGGTCGCCGACACGGGGGATTTTGAATCGATGGCGGTTTTCAAGCCACAGGATGCGACGACGAATCCGTCGCTGATTCTCCAAGCTGCGACGAAGCCTCAGTACGCGCACATCTTGGACCGGGTGATTGATGAGCGTAAGGGCAGTGGGCTGACGGGGGCGAAGCGGGTGGAAGACGTGATCGACCACATCCTGATCGCGTTCGGGATGGAAATCTTGAAGATCGTGCCGGGACGCGTGTCCACGGAGACGGACGCGCGGTTATCTTTTGACGCAGCAGGGACGATTGATAAGGCGCGTCAGTTGATCGGTTTGTACGAGGCTCGTGGGATTGGGCGCGAGCGGGTGTTGATCAAGATCGCTTCGACGTGGGAGGGGATCAAGGCGGCGGAGGTTTTGGAGAAGGAGGGGATCCGGTGCAATCTGACCTTGTTGTTCTCGTTTGCGCAGGCTGTGGCGTGTGCGGAGGCGGGGGTTCAGTTGATTTCGCCTTTCGTCGGGAGGATCTATGATTGGTACAAGGCTGCGAACAAGCGGGAGTACACTGGGGCTGAGGATCCAGGGGTGCAGTCGGTGACGCGGATTTACAACTATTACAAGAAGTTCGGGTATCGCACGGAGGTGATGGGCGCGAGTTTCCGGAACACCTCTCAGATCATCGAGCTTGCTGGCTGTGATTTGTTGACCATCTCGCCGGATCTGTTGGCGAAGTTGTCCGAGTCTTCTGACCTTGTTGATCGCAAGCTAGATGCATCGGTTGCGGGTGGGTTGGCGTTGGAGAAGGTGCATTTGGACGAGAAGCGGTTCCGGTTTGATTTCAACGAGGATGCGATGGCGACGGAGAAGACGGCGGAAGGGATTCGGAAGTTCTCGGCGGACATTGTGAAGTTGGAGCAGGTGATTGGAGCGAAGCTTTGATTTGCTGAGTTGGGGGGGCGGATAGCGGTTGGTGGGGGAGGGGCGTGTCGGTAGGACCGGCACGCGGTCTTGTGAGGATTTGTGTGAGGATTGGCTGGGTTCGGCCTTGTTGGCCTGAAGCGCACGCGCTATCAGTGGTGGCTCATGATTGTACCAACCGCTGCTTTATATCGCGTGGCCTACGGCAAGTTCGCTGTGGGTGCCTACAACATCAACAATGCTGAGCAGACGATGGGTCTGTTCCGCGGGTGCGTGGAGAGTCAGGCACCTTTTATCATCCAGATTTCCAAGGGTGCTCGGAAGTACACGGAGAAGCGCATGTTGGAAGCGATCATCCGTTCGGCGGAGGAGATTTTCCCTGAGACGATTTTCGCGGTGCATCTGGATCACGGGGATGAGGAGACGTGCATTGATTGCATCAACTCAGGTTTTTACTCCTCTGTGATGATCGACGCGTCGCATGAGACGTTTGACAAGAACATCGAGATCACGAAACGCGTGGTGGACTTAGCGCATGCGAAGGGGATCAGCGTTGAGGCGGAGTTGGGGATGTTGGGCGGGGTTGAGGAGGATATTGCGGTGGACGAGGCGCATGCCTGTTTGACGGACCCTGAGGAGGCGGTGGAGTTCATCCAGCGCAGCGGGTGTGATTCGTTGGCGGCTGCGATCGGGACGAGTCATGGTGCGTACAAGTTCAAGGGGCGGCAGAGCCTTCATTTTGATGTGATCGAGAAGATTCGCGCGAATGTTGCGGCGGCGGGTTTGCCTCCGACTCCGATTGTGATGCACGGCAGTTCGAGCGTCCCGGCGGAAGAGGTTGCGCGGATCAATGCTGCGGGTGGGACGTTGGACCCGAGTGCGTGTGGGGTTGACGAGAACGAGTATCTCCCTGCGGCACGTCTTGGTGTTGCGAAGGTGAACATCGATACGGATGGTCGTCTGGTTTGGACGCGCGTTCACCGCGAGTTCTTCCACAGCAAGCCGGGTGAGTTCGATTTCCGTCCGCCAGGCAAGACCTTCATGGATGAGTACGCGAAGTTCATTGCGAACAAGAACGTGAAGTTGGGATCGGCTGGGCAGGTGGAAGCCATTCGCGCTTCTTTGGCGAAGTGATTTTTTGAAGGGACAAGGGCGGTGGATGACTTTCATCCCCGCCCTTTTTTTTGCGATCCATGTTGGAGATTGTTGCGCCTGCGAAGGTCAATCTGTCCCTGAAGGTGTTGGGAAAGCGGCCGGACGGATACCATGATTTACGGAGTCTGGTTTGTCCGGTGAGCGTGTTCGATCGATTGCAGATATCGGAGTGCGGGGAAGGTTTCCGGTTTTCGTGTTCGGATGCGACGCTTCCTTTGGATGGGGGGAATCTGGTGGTTCGGGCTGCTCGACTTTTTTGTGAGCGGGAGGGGATTGCATCGAAGTTTGAGATCCGGTTGGAGAAGGGGATCCCTCACGGGGCGGGTTTGGGAGGAGGCAGCAGTGATGCCGCGGCGGTGCTGGAGGGATTGAATCGAATTCTTGAGAGAGGATTATCGGTCGAGGTTTTGTCGGACATGGCAGCGGAGTTGGGGTCGGATGTGCCGTTGTTTTTACGGCGCGGAGCGGTGTGGATTTCGGGGCGCGGGGAGAGGGTTGAGCCGGCGGTTTTACCGCGCGATTGGTCGCTTGTTTTGGTGAAGCCGGGATTTGGTGTGTCGACACCGTGGGCTTACGGGGCATTGGCTGCTGCGCGTGCGGAGGTTGGATTGGACGATGTGGAGACGGACATTGGCGGGGTGATTTTGGCGAACGACCTGGAGAGGCCGGTGTTCCGCAAGTACCTCTTATTGGCTGAAATCAAGCGTTGGTTTGCTGCGCAGGAAGGATGTCTTGGAGCGTTGATGTCTGGATCTGGTTCGACGGTGTTCGGTGTTTTTGATGCGGACGTGGATGCGGGGCGATGCTCTGAGGCTTTCACTCGGGAGTTTGGGCCGGAGTTCTGGGTACGGGAGGCGCGGACGATGGGGTGTTTGGGGGGATAGTTCTTTGGGTGGCAGGGGGGCGCTGATAGGATGCGAAGATGAGTTTACAGGCCCAGATTGACGGTGACATCAAGCAGGCGATGAAGGATCGCCGCATGGAGCGGTTGACGGTGTTGCGGAACTTGAAGAGCGCGCTGAAGAATGCGGCGATTGAAGCGGGTGGTTTGGATGTGATTTTGGAGGATGCGGTGGCGTTGCAGGTGGTGCGGAAAGAGGCGAAGAAGCTGCAGGACGCGATTGTGCAGTACGAGAGTGGTGGGCGGCCCGAGTTGGCGGCGAAGGAGCAGGCGGAGTTGGAAGTTGTTCGGGAGTATCTTCCGCAACCGTTGGGCGATGAAGAGGTGAAGCGACTGATCTCTGAATGCATTGCGGAGGTTGGCGCTACGGGTCGTGCGCAGATGGGAGCGGTGATGAAGTTGGCGACGGAGCGGGCTGCGGGGCGGGTTGAGGGGCGCGTGTTGAGCGCTGCGGTTGGGGCGGCATTGGCGAACTGAGGGCATTGAGAGGTTTGCATGCTCACGGCGATCATCGTTGCGGCGGGTAGTTCGAGGCGGATGGGTTTTGATAAGCTCTTGGCGCCGCTTGCTGGGAGTCCGTTGTTCGCGCATTCGGTTCGTGCGTTCGCGTCATGTCCTGTGGTGGATCGCATCGTGGTGGTTTCCCGACCGGGATCGGGGGAGATATTTTCCGAGCATGCGACGGCGGCGGGTTTGGGTCGTGAGGTCGAGGTGGTTGAAGGGGGCGAGGAGCGGTACCTTTCCGTTTGGAATGGCTTGCAGACGTTGAAGGGGCGCGATGGCTTTGTGGCGATCCATGATGCGGCGAGGCCATTGATCACGAGGTCGGCGATCATGGGGTGTTACGAAATGGCGCAACTGGAAGGGGCTGCGTGCTGTGCGGCGCCGATTCCTGACACGGTGAAGCGGGCGGGGCCGGATCAGGTGATCACGGCGGAGGTCTCGCGGGACGGATTATGGGCGATGCAGACCCCGCAGATTTTCAAGGTGGATTTGATCTTACAAGCTTATGCTGCGGTTCTTGCGAAGAACGAGATGGTGACGGATGAGGTGACTGCGGTTCAGCGGTTGGGGCGGAAGGTGAGTCTTTTTTCGACTGGGGACTGGAATTTCAAGGTGACGTTCCCTCGGGATGTGGAGATGGCGGAGCAGGTGATGGAGATCAGGAGATTGCGGCGAGGCAATGACGTGGAGGCGGGGGCAGAATGAGGCAAGGTGTTGCTGAGGGGGTGGTGTCCGGCTCGGGGGGTGAGGAGTACGAGTGGTCGACATTGTCGAACGGGCTTCGGGTTGCGACGGCGCGATTGGGCCATGTGCGGAGTGTTTGTGTTGCGTTGTGGGCGGGAGTTGGAGGGCGGCACGAGCGGAGCGCGGAATGCGGTGTGGCGCACTTTTTGGAGCACATGTTGTTCAAAGGGACGGCACGGAGATCGGCGAAGGAGATCAGTCGAGCGGTGGAGGGTGTGGGTGGGTATCTGAACGCTTTTACGACCGAGGATCATACCTGTTTTTACGCGAAGGCAGCGGCTTCTCGGATGGAACGGGTGATGGATGTGCTTGCGGACATGTACGTTGGACCGAGGCTGGATGCTCGGGACATTGAGCGGGAGCGGGAGGTGATCCGAGAGGAGATCGCTTCGTGTCGGGACAATCCGGGGCAGTACGTTGATGAGTTGTTGAATGCGGGGTTGTGGGGCAGGCATCCGCTTGGGAAGCCCATCACTGGTACGTCCGAATCGATTGACGGATTGGATGCGGCGATTTTGCGGCGGTTCCATGGTGAGGGTTATTCCGGAGCCAACACGGTGTTGTCGGTTGCGGGGCCGGTGGAGCATGGATCTGTGGTTGAGATGGCTGAGGGTTTTCTTGGAGGGCTGCCGAGGGGACGGGTGGCTTCATTCAAACGGTTTGCGGGACGTGCGAGCGGGTGTGTGGAAAGTTTTGAGCAGATGGATGTTGAGCAGAGCCATCTGTCGATGGGTTTTTTGACGGGAGGTCGGCGTGATCCTCGACGGTTTGCGTTGAGGATTTTGAGTGTGGTTGCTGGGGAGAACATGAGTTCGAGGCTGTTCCAATCGATGCGGGAGAGATTGGGGCTGTGTTATTCGGTGAACTCTGGGGTTGAGTTCGTCGAGGAGAGTGGAGCGTTCACTTTGCAGGCGGACTTGGAGCCTGCGAAGGTGGCTCGCGCGTTGGAGGTGATGCGGCGCGAGTTCCGGCGGTTTGCAGAGAAGCCTCTGAGTGTGAGGGAGCTGCGTGATGCGAAGGAGTACGCGATCGGGCAGGCGATCATTGCGGCGGAGAGCACCACGCATCATGCGATGGCGCTTGGGGAGGGGTTGTTGGGTGTGGGGCGTTGCGTGGTGACGGACGAGTTGGTTGAGAAGATCGGGGCGGTCACTGCGGAGGAGGTGCGTGGGGCGGCGTCGGATCTTTTCGGTGAATCGGGGTCGGCATTGGCGGTGGTGGGGCCGGAAAAATCTTGGTGAGGGATTGACGATGGAGATGGACGAACGGATCCGGTCATTGGAGGAACGCATCGCGTTCCTTGAGCGGCATGTGGAAGCGCAGGATGCGGAGATGTTGGATCTTTCGAAGGGGGTGCGCCGGTTGATGGAGCGTGTCTCGATGTTGGAGGGGCGGGTGCGAGACGCGGGATTTGGGGAAGTCGGTTCGGCGGATGAGCGTCCGCCGCACTATTGATGGTTCAGGGCAGGGATTTAGCTACTCGGATTTCCTTAATCTATGAGATCCGAGAACGAACGATTGAAGAGGGGTGGCTTGGTTAAATCGGCCTTCACATTGATCGAGTTGCTGGTGGTGATGACGATTGCGGGGATCCTGATCACGGTGGGTATCTCGGCGGGGTCTGCGCTGACGCAACGGGCCAAGGCGCAGAAGTGCGTGAAGAATTTGAAGGCATTGGGGACGGCGATGATGGCGTACGTGCAGGACAACGGGGGGTCGCTTCCTGGGTTTGTGACGGGGCAGGGCCAGAAGAGTCATCCGTTGATCGAGTTGGTGAAATATGCGGGATCTCCGGATGTGTTGTTGTGTCCAGTTGACCGCGACCCGGCGACATTTTCATGGGAGGACGATTCGGGGGTGATGGCGAGTTCGGAGCGGTACGGATGGAGTTCAAATCCCTGTAAGAAGGGGTGTTCCTACATGTATCATACGGCGTTGACGCAGATGCCGACGGGGCAGGGCAGTGATCTTGTCCTCCCTGTGAGTTTGTCGGCGGTGGAGGAACCGGGGCGGGTGATGGTCTTGATGGACGGAAACAAGGCGTACTCGCCGTTGGATTGGGGGGCTGACCCAGCGAACGAGGAGGGGATCAAGAGCCGAGATTACCTTAAGGAGTATGGCCACACGCGCACGCGGCGCGACATCGCGATGTTGTTCCTGGATGGCAGTGCGAGGGTGGTGGACACGCTATGGGATTCGGCGAAGGGGAAGAACCCTCCGATCAATCCGTTCAACCCGCAGTCATCTAGTTCGACGAAAGGGACTTCTTCCGGAGGAACCTCGGGCGCTTCGGGGCGCTAGTGTCCGATGGAAATAAAAAATCCCCCTCGTCGGTGAGGGGGATTGTTCTGATCGTTCAGGCTGATCGGGGGGATCAGGAAACGGGGCACGCGACGGCGTGCTGTTTGGAGGAGCCGAGTCCTTGCACGCCGAGTTCGACGATGTCGCCGGGTTTGAGGTAGAACGGCGGCTTTTGCCCGAGGCCTACGCCGGGAGGCGTGCCCGTGCTGATAACGTCTCCGGGGAGAAGGGTCATGAACTGGCTGATGTAGCTCACGATGGTTGGGACCTTGAAGATCATCTGTGCTGTGGTGCTGTTCTGCAGGGTTTTCCCGTTGACGGTCAGCCACATGGACAGGGCATGTGGGTCAGGGATCTCGTCCTGTGTCGCGAGGAAGGGCCCGAGGGGAGCGAAGGTGTCGCAGCTTTTTCCTTTCACCCATTGTCCGCCTCTTTCCAGCTGCCACTCCCTTTCGCTGTAATCGTTATGGAGTGCGTACCCGGCGACGTGGTTCAGAGCGTCGGCCTCGCTCACATAGGAGGCTTTTTTTCCGATGACGATGGCGAGCTCCACTTCCCAGTCCGTTTTTTGGGAGTTTCTCGGGATGACGAGATTGTCGTTGGGGCCGCACAGGGATGACGTGCTTTTGAAGAACAGGACGGGTTCCTTGGGGATATCGACACCTGATTCTTTGGCGTGATCCGCGTAGTTCAATCCGACGCAGACGATTTTGCTGGGGCGAGCGACGCAGGAGCCAAGACGGATGCTTGGATCGACCGTTGGGGCGGATGAGGCATGGGATGCGGCCCATGCGGCCAGTTGTTCGAGGCCGTTGTTTGCGAAGAAGGCTTCGTTGTAGTCGGAGGTCACGGCTGACGCATCGACGCGTCGACCGTCTTCGAGTTGGAGACCGGGCTTTTCCTGACCTGAGGTACCGTAGCGGATGAGTTTCATTGAGGTTTTGGAGGATGAGAGGCGAGAGGAACTGGAAATGTGCCGAGAATCAACCACGTTCCCCCGAGATGCGTTGAAAAGGGTTATTTGGTCTGGAAAGAGGGGTGCAGGATGAGGCTGCGGATGAGTTCTTTGAGGGTGAATCCGCTTGCGGCAGCTCTCTCGATCACGGAATCCGCCATGGCTTCGTCGGAGAAGCCGAAGGGGCGGCCGAGAGCATACGCGATGAGATGCTCTGTCAGGCCGCGCACGAATGCTTTCTCGTGGCTGGCGAGTTCATCGCGGAGTTGGAAGAACCCCTCGAACGGGGTTCCGTCGGGCAAGGTGCCGCGAGGGTTGATTGGGTGCTCTGCGCTCTTCCGGACGGAGTTGCCAGAGGCGATCTCGGTGTACTCTGTGTTTCGCCACAGTCCGACGGCGTTGAAGTTTTCCAAACCGAACCCGATGGGGTCAATTTTCCGGTGACATTGAGCGCATTGCGGTTCCTCCATATGTGCGGCGAGCAGTTCGCGGGCGGCGAGCAGTTTGCCTGCGTGGCGGCTCAGTTGGGGAATGTTTGGCGGCGCGGGGGGTGGGGGCTGGTGGAGAAGTTTTCGCAGGATCCAAGCGCCGCGCTCCACCGGCGAGGATCGTTCCCCATCGGAGCCCATTGCGAGGATTGCGGCCATTCCTGGAAGGCCTCCGCGCGGGGTTCCACTAGGCACTGGCACTGACCGGAAATGGTGTCCGTGCACGCCTTCGATGCCGTAGAAATCGGCGAGAAGGTCGTTGATGACGATGAAGTCGGATTTGATGAGACGCGCTGCGGGAAGGCTTTCTGACAAGATGCGGTCGAAGGTGGCGAACACTTCTGTGCGGGCTGCATTTTTAACACTGTCATCGAATGTTGGGTGCAACCGATGGCTGAACTGGAAGAAATCCAAGCGGTCGAGGTGGAGCCATTGGTGTGCGAAGCCGCGGACGAACCCATCGTGTCGGGCATCATTGAGGAGTCGATCCACTTGCAAGGAGAGGTGAGTCGGATCGGTGAGGCGTCCTTGAGTCCCGGCTTCGAGGAGTGCGTCGTCGGGCGGGGCGCTCCACAAGAAGTAGGAGAGGCGAGAGGCGAGTTCGTGACCGTCCAAGCGCCGCTTTGAGCTGGAGCTCTCACTGTGCTCTGCAAGGTAGATGAAGCTAGGGGAGGCGAGGATGATGGCGAGTGGTTCTTTCAGCGCGTTCTCGAAGGATGCGCCCGCGTTGCGCTGTTCTTCGAAATGGGCGACGAGGCGCTCGAGATACGAGGGTTTCACGGGTTTCCCACGGAACGCCGTGGAGGCAAACCGTTCGAGGATATCCTTGGCATATTGGGTGGTACGGTTGGCGTCGGGTCCTTTGAAAAAGATGCGTTCGTGTGCGGAGGATGGCCAAGTCGGGATGATCGGACCTTCCCATTCGACCCAGTCGACCCAGAGGTTGGGTTCGTCACCGAACCCTGTTTCCTCCAGTGCTTTCCGATGTTTTGCTGAGGCGAATTCCCCGTTGTTGGGTTGTCGTTCGCGGAAGGCGATCACGCGATCGCCGATCCAGATACGCTTTTTGGTCTCGGGTCCGATGTCCTCTTTGAGGGGGTTGACGACGGGGTGGAGATGTATTTCGGTTTCGACGATCTCCGGGTTCTCGTAGGAGCCGCGGATATGGATGCAATCCATCAGGTTGATCGCATCGTTGAGTGATTTGCCGCGTTGCCCGATCTCGAGAAAGCAGCGAGAGGGGTCAGCTCCGGGGAGTTTGCCTGCGCGCGCTCTGACCTTGTATCGACCGGTGGGCATCTCGTCTGGGATGGTGAGGCTGACTTGTCCATTGGGTTCACTGAGGGTGAGCAGTGCACCGGAGCGCGTTTCGGGGCGGGTGAGATAATCGATCATCGGCGCGGTGTTGCGTTCCCAGACGAGCATCCTGAACTTCAGTTCGCCCTCATCGATGATGCCGAAGTCGGAGGTAGGCCTGTTTTTCGCCGCTTTCCACATCTTGTGCGCTCGATATCCGCCCATTTGGTAGCCTCTGAGGATGTTGGAGATCCGGTTGTTGGCTTCGAGTTCCACTTCGGTTCGAACGGTGCGGGATTCGGGTTTGGGGCCGGATGCGATCGCGAGGTCGAGTGCTCTCCGGGCGATGGCGAGGTATTGTTCGAATTGATCACTGGAGAAGAAGAGGGATTTGCCGTGTGTGTCCAGTGAGGAGCCGCCGCCGTCGTTGGGTAGTTCGTTGGCGGTGATGCTGATTCCGAGGAGTGATTCAATGGTCCGCTCGTATTCACGCTTGTTCAGGCGGCGCATCGTGATGGAGCCTCCGCTGTCGCTCAGGGCTTTCCGAGCTTGCACCATGGTTTCCGACAAGGCTTCCAGGAAGGAGGCTTTTGCGGTGGGGTTCGGTCGGTCCTTCTCTTCGGGGGGCATTTCACCCGAGTTGATCGCATTCAGGATTTTCTGCCAACGCTCGGCGGTCTGGATGTCATTGATGGTGAATGGAATGTTATCCAAGCGGACCTTCCCCTTCTGATGTTTTTCGTCATGACATTCGGAGCAGTGGGATTCTAGGAAAGACCTCTGATTTTGAGGCATGGCCGCGATGTTCTTCGGCGGTTCTGCGAGGAGTGTTGGGAACGATGTGAGAAGGAAGAGGACCGCGGATGCGGTGCTCAAGAGGAGCGGGCTACGCATGGAAGTTTCAGGCTAGGATCTGGGAGAGGGTGCCGGTGCTGTCGCCGTGGGAATCGATGGGGATGCCGGATCCTTTGAGCAAGGTGAGCCACAGGTTGCACAGCGGGGTTTTCTGGTCTTTCACGACCAGATGTTGACCGAGTCGGATGCCGGATCCTTTCCCTGCGATGAGCGTGGGACAGTTCGTCAAGTAGTGGATGCTTTGGATGTTGCTGCCGAAAACCACGGTGGTGTGATCGAGCAGGTTTGAGCCATCGGCTTCTTTGGAGGACTTCAGGAGATCGAGGAGGTGAGCGAGAAGCTCGGACTGTTTTCGGTCCCGGAGTTGGCTGGATTCCATGCGGGGACCGGGCGAGTAGTGGCTCAGATTGTGTCCGCTGAAGCTGATTTTCAGGCTCTTGAGGAGCGAATCGACGGGTTGGCGATAGGAGGCTACCCGCGTGGAATCGGTTCTGAGAGCGGCGGCGAGAAGGCCGTACATGAGCTTGATCTCCTCAAATCCCGAAAGGCCTTCTGTAGGGTCGTGGACCTCACTGGGCGGAGTGGGTTTGGGGCGTTCGAGCCATTGCTCCTCTTTGGAGAGGCGGATCTCGATGTCGCGGATGCTCTGAAGGTATTCGGAGAGTTTGTCGGAATCGTCTTTGCTGAGACCTTTTGCGAGATGGCTGGCGTCATCGAGGACGGTGTCCAGGATGCTTTTCCGTTGTTTGAGCAGGGCTTGTCTTTGAGCGAGAGGGGTTGTGGCCTCTGAGAACAGGGCGTGGAAGGCTTTGACGGGGTTGGTGAATCCGGAGACGGGTTTTCCTCGCCGATTCCATGCGAGGGACAGGCCTGGGCCATGTCCGGATTCTTCACCGCGATCGCAGCTGAACTGGAGTGAGGTGAAGCGGGATTCTTTGCCGAGGTGTTCGGCAGCGACCTGATCGGCGGATATGGAGTTCGAGAAGCTCTGGCCGGGTTCGGCGTATCGGTTTGCGCCGGTGAGCCAGAACGTGCTGCCCCAGTGCGCTTCATTGGTGAACTTGTTGCTCAGGTTTTGGACGATGGTGAAATCTTTGCGGTGCCGTTCGAGAGGTTTGAGACCATCGGGGAGCGCGTAATCGGGACCGACCTGATTTTGATCTGGGAACCACGTCTCTTTGGTCACGCCCCAGCCGAAGCCGAGGAAGAGGAAGCGTTTTGCTGGAGTGGATGCGGCCTGTGCCGTGAACGGTTTGAAACCGAGCGAATGGAGGAACGGCAGGGCGATCATTGCGGTTCCGCTGCGGAGAAAGTTGCGTCGGGGCAGAGCCATGGACAGAGATGCGGGTTTCAGCGACGAATCTTAGCGAAGTCGGTGGGGCGCGAGGGTGAGGCTGGGGTTCACGGTTTGGCTGGGAAGGGCTCGAAGTCGGACTCAGCGACCCAACCCGCTTTGATCCGTTCTCCGCCGAGGAATCGTTCGTAGAAGCCGGCGTGCGAGCGATTGGAGTGCGGGAATGCGTCGAACTCAGCGCCGCGCCCTTCTTCTCTTGGATCGCCTTGTGCCTTGAGTAGGGAGTGCAGGCGATTGGCGAGAGTGGTCAGCATGGACGAGGTGTCGTCATTTTTGGCGAGGTCTTTGACGCAGTCCGGGTCTTGGTTGCGGTCGTAGAGTTCTTTGAGCGAACGCTTTCCAAAGCATAGGTGCCAGAAGGGATCGGAGGGGTTGGAGCGATGCGTTTGGAGGATATGGGTTTTGGTGGGGCTGGCATCGGTGTCGAGGTACCCTGTTTCGGGATTTCCTGCGGGCCATCGGGTGGGTTCGATGTTTTCGAGATAGCAGTGTGAGTGGGTGATGATGCCTCGCACGGGGTATCCTGCATCGTTGGGACGGCCGATATCGTTGCGTTCACGGCCGATGAGCACATGGTCTCGGTTCGGGTCGATTTGGCCTGAGCGGTCGCTTTCGAGGAGGGGGCGAAGAGTTTTTCCGGTGATTGAGGCCATGCCTGACTGGTCGACGGGGATGCCGGCGAAATCGAGGAGGGTTGGAGCGAGGTCGATGAAACTCACGAAATCGTCAACGGTTCGACCGGAATGGAATCGGCCGAGCTTCCACATGACGGCGAGGGGGACGTGGTTTGCGGTCGGGTTCGCGTTCCCTTTGCTCCGGGGGAACGGCATTCCGTGATCGGAGGTGACGATGACGAGGGTGTTATCGAGGAGGCCGCGACGTTCGAGGGAATCCAGCATCTTGCCGAGGTGAGCGTCGAAGTGTTCAGCCTCGAATGCGTAGTCGAGGATGTCGTTACGAATGATGTCGTTGTCGGGCCAGAACGCGGGAACGCGCGGAAGGTCTTCAAGTTTTTTGCCACCTTTGGCGATTCCGGAGCCGTATTCGTACCCTCGGTGTGGCTCGAGGCCGCCGTACCAGAAGCACCAGGGTTTGTCTTTCGGGGTTGCGTCGAGGAATCGATCGAAGTTGGTGGCGTAATCGATGGGGGAGATGCCATTGGTTGGGGCTTTGGTTTTGGCTTCGTTCCAGGGTTTGCCGGTCATGTTCCGAGGGGAGCCGCTGTGGTCGAGGGCGACGCCGGGCCCCCAGCCCTTTGCGGTGAATCCGACGTTCCAACCTTTGGCGACGAGGGTTTCCGGCCATGCTTGGAACTCAGGTGGGAAGAAGCAGATGTGATTGGCTGCGGCTTTGAGTTGCCAGGGGTTCCTGCCGGTCAGGATGCAGGCTCGCGAGGGGGCGCATTTGGCGTTCGGCGTGAAAGCATTGCGGAAGAGGACCCCTGATGTGGCGACGCGGTCAAAGTGAGGGGTACGGATCCACTGGGTGCCGTAAGCGCTTGCGTGGGGGCCCCAATCGTCGGCGATGGCGAAGAGGATATTGGGTGGAGCACTGTGGGCGGATGCGTAGCCTATGAGGAGGAGGAGGAGGCTTCGGGCGAGAGCGAGGGGCAGAGGGGAAGTGCTGATCGTCATGGTTTAACAGATGGCAGGGCACGCGGTGTGCCACGCGGCATGCGGCTCGGCAGTCCAGTGACGTTCGGAGGGGGCTTAACGTGCATGACGGCTTGGGCTTGTGATTGTCGGAGGGCGCCATGCAGTACATGGCATTCAAAGATCGTGGGTTGAGAGGGAATGACGGAGCTTTGCGGCCATCTCGCTGCATCCGGGACAGCCTCGAAGGCTGGCTTTTCTCGCCCTTCCTCGTTGGCAGTGCGGGCGTGTTTTTTTGAGGTCGCAGCGGATTCTGATGCGCAGTGTGGAAATATTTGTGGCCAAACGCCGGAAGGCGGAGATACTCATCCTTGTTCGGGCCGTTTTGGACTGATGGAAGATTGCTGGCGGTGTGGTGGCTGAGGCCTCGACTCCCTGTGTGGCGTATCGCATCCGATCTACGGATCCCTGACCTAAGGGGCTCGCACGCATCACATAAAGAAAGAAAAAACAAATGGGCAGTAAATTGTACGTAGGCAATATGTCGTATGACACGACAGAGGGTGAGTTGATGGATCTGTTCTCCGGCGCGGGAACGGTGACTGACGCAGCATTGATGATCGATCGCGACACAGGCCGTTCGCGTGGGTTCGCTTTTGTAACGATGTCGTCTGACGCAGAAGCTCAGGAGGCGATCCGTCGCTTCAACGGGTTCGAGCTCGGCGGTCGTGAGTTGACCGTGAATGAGGCTCGTCCGAAAGAAGCGGGCGGTGGCGGAGGTGGTGGTCGTCGTTTCGGCGGCGGCGGCGGCGGCTTTGGTGGTGGTGGGCGTGGGGATCGCGGAGACCGCGGTGGCCGTCGCTACTAACCAGCAGTGATTTGAGTCGTGGGAATGCACGACTTTGAATAAGAGGCCTCGCAGGGAAACCTGCGGGGCCTTTTTCGTTCTCTTGCGTTCTGTTGTTTTGGCAGAGCGCGATGACTGAAAGGTTGAAGGTCAGAGCCTTCCGCTGCGCGGGGATGTTTGCGACAATTTTCGGGAGGGCGCTTTGATGGTCGAGAGTCCGCGGTTCTTTTCAAGAAGGCATGCGTTCAACACGATTCGCGCGGGTAGCTTGCGGAGCAAATCTGCTCGGGTTTCGGACGTGAGAGGTCATCTCAGGATCGCTTTTGGAGCTCCGAAATCTGTGTCCCACGATGCATAGGCGACATCGGTGGCCCCGATGACGTATTTCACCACATTCCATCGGTTGCCTTGCCGCTTCCAGAGGGCGCAGATGCCATCATCGAAGAACCCTTGTCGGATGGCGTTTTGATAACGGGAGGCGCTGTAGTCCATGCGAGCGCCGTTCTGCATTTGTGGGACGCCGCGCATGAATGCCCAGTCGCCTTGGACGTTCAGCACGTTCACTTTGAACACGACGTTGCGTTTGAGCTCTGCTTCGACGGGCTTGCGCAGGGTGTCCATGAGCGCCTTTCGTTCAGGGCTCCCAATTTTCGGGGTGGTTTGTGCCATGGATTGGGTGCCGAGGAACAGGCATCCGATGAGAAGTGCTAGTTTTGCGAGTCGTTGCATGGTTCCGTTTTTCATGTGGATACGGGTTTCGGGAGTGGTTCGGACAGGTTTCGAAGGGAGGGGCGCGAGGGTGTCACTTTGCATCGGTCTTTTTCTTCAGTGCATCCAGTTCTTTGCGGAGTTCGCGGGATGTGGATTTCAGATCCGTGATCTCCGAGCGGAGTGTGGAAAGTTCGTCGACCGTTTTTTTCCCTGCGCGAAGGCGTTCGATTGCCTTGATTGCCGGTTGGGTTTCAGGATGCGTCGAGGATCGTTCCGCGATGGTTTCGAGCAGCGCAATTGCTTTCGGATCATCGAGATTGCCCAGTCCGTTGATTGCGGCAAGGCGCACGCGTTCCCTCGGATCGGTGAGGTGGCGGGAGAGGCGGTCGCGTACGGCAGATTTCTCTGGTTCGTGTCGTTGAAGGTGCGCGAGCGTTTCGAGTGCGAGGGCGAATGTCTGGGAGGGTAGATCTTTTCGCGCGTCGAGAAGGGCGAGGATATGGCGAACATGTGCGGGATCCTCCTGCGCCTTCATCGTGCTCAGAGCCCCTTCGATGATCCTTTCGCGGAACGTGTTCCGCGAGAGGTTTTGTGCGAGAAGGGTTCGCGTTTCTGCGGAGTTCCATGGAGCTAGCGCGCGGAGTGCGGTGGCGACAATCCCAGGGTTTTGCTCATTTCCGACGACGGTCCGAAGTGTGGAGGCGGTGTCCGGTTCGAGAAAGCCGCCGATTGCGCGCACAATCGCGTTGCGGACGCGCGCGTCCGTTTCAGGAAGTGTGGATTTTAGTGCGGCGAACGCTTCTGGGGAGGCGGCCTTTCTGAGGGTTTCGGCGGCTCTGATACGGACGGCATAATGCTTGGATTGTTCGAGCGCCTTCCGGATGAGGGCGACTGCGTCTGCGTCGGGCTTGTCTGCGAGGAGGTCCAGAGCGAGCAGTTGACCGATATTGTCCTCCGTATCGGCTAGTTGCAGGGCTAGCATGGGCTTTGTCGGCTTAAACTGGATTTTCGCGAGGATTGCTGTGTTCGGGTCGATGCGGACGAGCTCTGGGGTTGAGGGGAGCTGGAAATGAAAGTCCTGTTCTTTGTCGCGGATCCGGACGGTCCTTTCGACGGTCTCAGATTTCATCTTGAAGCGTATGGTGAGCGGCACATCGAAGAGGTGGGTGTCCTCCGAGATTTTCTGTGTCTGCTTCACGCTGACTTTTGCGACGTTGGTGCGTTCGTCCCAGGTGTGGATCACGTCTAGATGCGGCGTGCCGACTCCGTAGACCCATTGATCAAAAAACTTTTCAAAACTTCTGCCGGAAAGTTCTTCGATGGTTGATCGGAGAGTGTCGGTGGTGACGGAGCCGAGTGCATTGCGTTCGAGGTAGGTGCGGATGCACTTTCGGTAGAGGTCGGCGCCGAGTTCTGATCGGAGCATGTGGAGGACCCAAGCGCCTTTGGGATAGGCGAGGTAGTCGAACATCTCTTGAGGTTGATCGAACTTTCTCCACACGATCCCACGGGATTCGTTGGTCTTGTTGGTGATATCGATTGCTGCTCGGTGGAGGGAATGCGCCAGTTCGGCGCGGCCGTGGTCTTCGCCTTGCCAGAGCCAATCGTAGTAGGTTGCGAAGCCTTCATTGAGCCAGATGTGGCTCCAATCACGGCAGGTGACGAAGTCGCCAAACCATTGGTGTGCAAGTTCGTGAGCAACGAGGCTGTCGCCGTTGAAGAGGTTGCCTGTCTCCTTGGAGAAGAGGCTGCGATGGTTGAGCGTGGTGAGGCTGGTGTTTTCCATGCCTCCCCAGTGATAGTCGTGAACGGCGACCTGACCGTACTTTGCCCACGGGTAGGAAATGCCGATCTCCTTTTCAAAGAACTCCATCATCCGGCGGGTGTTCCGGAAGAGGCTCGGTGCGTGTGGAAGTTCGTCTGGGGTTGTCCAGAACTCGAGCGGGAGATCCCCGTGTCGGTCTTCCACTTTTTTGAGATCTCCGGCGACGAGGGTGACGAGATAGTTCACGTGCGGCTTGTCCTGGAGCCAATGGAACTGGAGTTTCCCGTCCTTGTCCTTGGAGTCGGGGAGTCGCTTTCCGTTGGAGAGAGCGACCATACCGGTTGGGACGTGGCAGGTGAGTTCGGTGGTGAATTTTTCGACGGGATGGTCGAAGCAAGGGAACCAGTGACGGGATTCGACGGGTTCTCCTTGGGTCCACAAGTGATCGGCGGGATAGCCCATCTCTTTGGTCCTGAAGTAGAGGCCTCTACGTGGTTCTGCGTGGTAATCGACGCTGACGGTGGCCTCTTTGCCGACGGGGATGGGTGGATTGAACGTGAAGACGATCTCCGAGTCGGTGAGATGGTGTCGGAATCCTGTTTCAGAGCTCCCTGTTCCTCGGATATCCAGATCAACGGCATCGAGTCGGAGTTCGGAAAGAGGGGTGGCGATGGGCTTGAAGTGGAGGACGCTGTTGCCTTGGATCGTGCGCTTTTTGAAATCCGGGGTGATGTCTAGTTTGAGGTGAAGGATGTCGACTTTGCGATCGGGCGCGTATTTGCGATAGGAGGGGGAATCGGGGCGTGCGGCGGTGGTTGCAGGGGCGCAGAGGCGGCACGAGTGCGTTCGGGTTTGTTCGAGCGATTCGGCCAGGAGAGACGGGTGTCCGAAGAGCGTGAGCAGGAGAAGGATGCCTTGCAGGGCTGTCAGGGGGAGTCGCATGCGGAAACGGTACGCATGATATGGCTCATGGACAATCGCGACGGCATCCTTGGGGGGCTTGGCACGAGGAGAGGCTGCGGGCAAGGTGTTGAGATGATTGCGCGGCAGATCTTTTTTGAAGGCAAAGTGCAGGGAGTGGGATTTCGCTATGCGACTCAGCGTGTTGCATGTGGGTTTGATGTGACCGGCTGGGTGCGAAACCTCTCGGATGGGCGGGTGGAAGTTCAGGTTTGCGGTGAGTCGGAGGAGGTGAAGGACTTCATCGACGGGGTGTTGGAGAGTGAGTTGAAGGGGAACATTCGGGGGCATGTGGTGCATTCGATTCCGGTGTTCGACGCGAAGGGCTTCGTGATTGTCCGGTGACGCGGGGAGGAGGTGTGGGAAGAATGCGGGAGTGACACGTGGCGCGGTTTGCGCTCATAGGGTCGGGATGAACACGATCACTCGTTCTTTGGTTGCAGCGACCGCTTTGGTTGCAGCTGCGCGTCCTTCTATCGCTCACGATGTCTCCGAGCACATGGCGGAAGCGGCGAACAACTTTTTGGCTGCGTTGACGGATGAGCAGAGGGCGAAGGCTGTGTTCGCGTTCGACTCGGATGAGCGTAAGAACTGGCATTTCATTCCGAGGCCGCGTTTGGGATTGCCGATCAAGGAGATGACGCATGAGCAGAGGTTGCTGGCGCACTCGTTGTTGGTTACGGGCTTGAGTTCTCAGGGTTACCAAAAGGCGACGAGTGTGATGAGTTTGGAGGCGATCTTGGCCATTTTGGAAAAAGATCGGAAGGGGGGGCCGGTGAGAGATCCTGAGCTGTATTTTTTCTCGGTTTTTGGGACCCCGGGGAAGTCGGTTTGGGGGTGGCGTGTGGAAGGGCACCATCTCGCGTTCAACTTCACGTGTCCTGGAGAGGGCGTAGCGCCGGCGTTGACGCCATCGTTTTTGGGGACGAATCCGGGTTTGGTGAAGGAAGGGCCGCGGAAGGGGACCCGGGTGTTGGGACGGGAAGAGGACTTGGGTCGGGAGTTGGCGAAGAGTTTGTCGGCGGAGCAGCGGAAGAAGGCCGTGGTGATGACGGAGGCGCCGAAGGAGATCTTGAATGATCCGAAGCGTGTGGATCCTACGAAGCCTGAGGGGATTGCAGCGAGCGAGTTGACGGACGTGCAGAAGAAGATCTTGGATCGCCTAATGATGGAGTACATTGGACGGCATCGGCCTGAGTTGCAGGATGGAGAGCGCAAGCGTGCTGCGACGGGAGGCGATTCTGCATTGTTCTTCACGTGGGCGGGAGGCATGGAATCTGGGCAGCCGCATTACTATCGGGTTCAGGGGAAGACGTTTGTGGTGGAGTACGACAACGTGCAGAACGAGGCTAATCATCCGCATTCGGTGTGGCGTGATTTCGGGCGTGATTTTGGGGTGGATCTATTGAAGCAGCATCGAGCTTCTGCTCATTGAGGGAATGGGTTTGTGGCGTGGGGGGGGCGGGTGATTCCCGCCTCTGGTGTGGTTGAGCGGGATGGGCGTTGCGATGGTTTTGGAGGGGATCGTTCGGCGCAGGAAATGCGGACTGAGTCCTCATGTTGGATCTCAAGAACGGAATCGGGTTCTCTGGAACGGGTGCGAAGTATGGGCGTAGGGGGGCGCTGAAATCCCTGGGGGCGATGGTGATGGGTGTGGCTGGGGGTGCTTGGTCTGTTTGCGATGGGTTGCAGGCGCAATCTGCCGCGGGGTTGACAGGGCCTGATGTGGCGGACAGGACCTCATCGATCAAGCTGACCCGGATGACGGCGACGCCAGTGAATCGGAAGGTGTTCTTAAAACTTGAGACGAACCACGGGGTGGTTGGATGGGGCGAGATCGATCAGTTGGAAACGAGGGTTGCCGCTGCGTTGGCTGGTTCGCTGTGGGAGTTGTTGGAGGGGGAGAATCCGACACGGATTGAGCACCTTTGGCAGAAGGTTTACCGTTCGCATCGTGACATGCGTGGTGGGCCGTTCATGACGCACACTTTGGCAGGGATTGATATGGCGTTATGGGACATCGCGGGGAAGTTATGGGGGGTCCCTGTGCATCGGTTATTGGGGGGGCCGACTCGGGACAAGTTGCGGGTGTATCCGTCACGAAGTGCGACCAAGGTCGGGGCTGGGCCTCAGCCTTTCTCGGGATCACCGAACCAGATTGAGCGGTTTGTGAAGCTGATCGAGTCGGCGCGTAATCAGGTGGGGCCGGATGGTTTGGTGATGTTCGACGCGCACTGCGCTTTGCCGCCGCCATTTTTGATGCAGTTGGCTGCCGCTTTGAAGCCATACGGGCTCACGTACATTGAGGAGCCTGCTGTTCCTGGAAATATCGAGGTGTTCAAGCGACTCAAGCAGCATATCGACATCCCGTTGGCTGTTGGCGAGCAAGCGAGGACGATTTGGGAAGTGATCCCGTACTTGCAGGAGGGTGTTGCAGACTTTTTGCAGGTCGACTGCGCGCATACTGGGGGAATCACACAGCTTCGGAAGATCGCGACCCTTGGTGAGGCGTATCAAGTTCCGTTGGCGCCGCATTGCGTGACGACGGATCTTGGTGCGTCGGCGAGCATCCACTGCAGCATGGCGGTACCGCTGTTCTTGATCCACGAGTACTACCCGAACATTTCACCGGCGGGGTTGGTCCGGAAGAGTTGGTCTGTGGACAAGGACGGGTACGCATCGTTGCCTGAGGGGCCGGGACTAGGGTGTGAGATTGATGAGAAGGTATTGGCGGAACTGGCCAAGAATCCAGTGGGGCCCGAATGGCCGACGCGCGGGCGATTGCCTGACGGATCGGTTGCGGACTATTGATGGCGGTTCGGCTTGGGGGATGACTGG
>CAZAZT010000027.1:28949-33045 GCA_964489645.1 uncultured Chthoniobacteraceae bacterium
GGGGGGGCGGTGCGGAGGTTGACGGGTCGGGGTGCTCTGGTAGTTTCCGAGCACCTTGGCCCTTGGGTGCCACGGATTGTTTGTGAAACATGGATCAATCGCATTTTGAGACGGTGGTGGGGAAGCTGCTTGAGCGGGACACTCGTTATCATGCTGATGCGTATGAATTTGTTCGCAGTGTGGTTGAAGAGCTGACTGCTGCAGCTGCGACACGTGGTCGCGAGGCAAGGCCTTCTCGGAAGGGGAAGATGACGCCGCAGCATGTGAATGGTCCGCAGATCCTTTCGGCTGCGCGTTCGCGGGCGCTTGGTCTTTTCGGCCCCATGGTGCCCACTGTGTTCGAGCACTGGGGGATTTTGCAGACACGAGACGTCGGGAACATCGTGTTCAACCTGATTTCGGGAGGGTATTTCAGCGCCTCCGACACGGATCGGATCGAGGATTTTGATAACGGTTTCGATTTCCATGAGGCGTTTGTGAAGCCGTATCTGCCGGATTCAGAAGGTGGCATGGATCGTCTTCGCAAGCCGCGCGGAGGGGGGAGACGCCGGTCCACGGGGGGGATGGTTTAGGTTTTCGAGGCGCGCGCCTTTGTTTTCGTGAGCTGACGTCGACTGTGTTCACGGAAAAGTGTGAGTGTTGCGAGGGTGGATTGTGTAGTTTTGGGGGATGAGTGAAGAGAAGACAGCGGCGGCACCGCGCGTGAACTTGAGGACGCCAGATGTGATGGAAGCGGTGCAGGCGCAGGTGGAGAAACACTACCGCAGTGAGATTGTTGAACGGTTGCGTTCAGCGGGCGGTGTTTTGACTTTTGGAGGGTTGACGATCCGATTGGCGAAGCAGTTCGGGTTTTGTTACGGGGTGGAGCGGGCGATCGATCTGGCGTATGCGGCGCGGCGGGTTTTTGCCGAAAACCGGTTGTTCATTTTGGGGGAGATCATCCACAACCCGGAGGTGAACCGGCAGATCAACGAGATGGGGATCATCAACTTATTGGAACGTGGCGGGGAGCCGGATGTGTCTGGGTTGGGTCCTGAGGATGTGGTGATCGTTCCTGCGTTCGGTACGGATGTGACGACATTGGCTCGCATCAAGGAGCGGGGGTGTCGCATCGTTGACACGACATGTGGGGACGTGATGAGCGTGTGGAAGCGGGTTCGTCAGAATGCGAACGATGACATGACCTCGATCATCCATGGCAAGGCGTCGCATGAGGAGACGAAGGCCACTGCATCGCGCGCGATTGTTGGGGGAAAGGGACATTATCTGGTGGTGTTGACTCTTGATGACACGGATTACGTGTGTCGCTACATCCGGGAGGGGGGAGATAAAACCGCGTTCCTGACGAGGTTTCAAGGGGCTTACAGTGAGGGGTTTGACCCGGATATCCATCTTCAGCGCGTTGGCGTTGCGAATCAGACGACGATGTTACGCGGGGAGACGGAGGAGGTGCAGAAACGGATCATGGAGGCGGTGCGTCAGCGGGATGGGGCGGAGTCGGGGGCGGGAAACTTCCGATTTTTCGACACCATCTGTGGGGCGACGCAGGAGAGGCAGGATGCGTTACGCGAGATGCTTGGGCAGCCGATGGATCTTTTGTTGGTCGTTGGCGGCTATAACTCGTCGAACACGTCCCATCTTGCGGAGATGGGGAGCGAGCGGTTGCCGACGTATTTCATCCGGAACGCCTCGCGCATCGAGTCGGGGGACCGGATCACCTGTTACGACCTTGAACACAAGGCCGAGATCACCCGTTCTCCGTGGCTTCCGACGGGACGTCATGTGACGATCGGGATCACTGCGGGCGCGAGTTGTCCGAACAATTTGATTGAAGAGACGATTCTTCGGTTATTTGACCTGCATGGAGTGCCGTCTTCCGCGGTGTTGGGACGTTGAAGGAGGGATTTGCGCAACCGGGGCCCGGTTTGGCTTGAATGGGCTCGCGGCGGTTTGTGCGAGGTGTTGCCTTGATGAGAAAGTGGCGGAGAGAGTGGGATTCGAACCCACGAGGCCTTTCAGCCTGCCGGTTTTCAAGACCAGTGCATTCGACCGCTCTGCCATCTCTCCAAACCTTGGTGAATGATAGAAGGTTCGCGGAGTGGGCGCACGCTGAAAACGCAACGGATACCGAGGTGGGGGCGGGATTCCGTTATGCCGAGGGGGTGATCAGGATCGGATTGGAGGCGCTGACCGTGTAGTTTGGGAGCCGGATCACTGCGTCGAGATTCGGTTGGAATCCGGGCGTCGAGTCATTGATGGCGATGAAAGTTCCGGTGAGATTACTGACCTTGAATGCGGCAGAGGTCTTTGGTGCGAAGGAGGATGAGGATAGGAGAGTCGTGAGGCTCGCGGCGTTGAGTGATGCGATCCCTCCAACGACGGTTTTCAGGGATGCGTTCAAACTGCCGGCAGGCGCGAGGATTGCATCTGTTCGGCTGAAATCGGTGATCACATCGTAAGCCGAAAGAGGTGAATCGGAAAAACGTTGAAGCCCGAACTTGTCTGAATCAGCGGCTCCGAGGGATTGGCTGCCAGTCAGCGTGTCTGCGCCGCCAGCTCCGTAAATCACGTTATTCACGTTGTTTCCAAAGATCTGGTTTGGCAGTTCATTGCCAGTCCCTCGAATGGAGGCGCTTCCAGTCAGACGTAGTGATGACTGCCCTGCCATGAGGGTTGTGCTCACGCTCGAGGTGATATCATCATTTTTGATGATTCCTGACGCACTCTTGCTCGCTCCGACCTGATATCCGGTGCCTCCAGCGATGAGAAGTTGAACCGTTTCGTTGTCTTCAGGTGTGTTGTCTGAGGTTGGGTCGATGGTGATGCTCGCGGTTGCCGAGTTGGGGGCGAAGGTGACTGTTCTGGTGGTTGAGGTGGATGTGCTGCCGAGGACGGTGTAATCCGAACTGAGAGCTGCTGTTCCGCTCAGTATGTAATTGACCGACAGTGGCTTGCTCAAGTTGCCGGAGCGAGTAATCTGGTAGACGAGGTTCGATGATCCGTCCTCAAGTACTTGGGTTGGGTTGATTGATACGGAGACGGTCTGCGGAGTGGAGGCGGTCGGTGAGGTGATGATCAACTCGGTTTTGCCGACCATTTTGGCGAAGTCCGGGGACTGTCCGCTACTATTCAAGCGAGAGGGTTTGGCGGTGAACCAGATGGACTCGTTGGCGGTGTCGGGAGCATAGCCGGTTGGGTCACCTCGAATTCCGATTTTGATAACGGCCTCGCTGCTACCGGCGGCGAAGGTCACCTGGGTGGGGAAGGATTCAACGACGATGTCGGTATTGGAGTAGACGTTTGGGCCCCAAGTCCACTCGAGGAAGAAAGAGGCGGAGTTTGAGGTGTTGCCGTCGACCCGTTTGAAGGTGATGGGGTAGTAGGTGATCTGATTTGCTTGAGGCTCAGCGAGAATGCCTTGCGATGGAATATTTGCGATGAGTGAGGGGAGTATCGGAGCGGGTTGGGAGCGGATGGTCAGTTTGGTTTCCCCTGGCAGTTGGTTGAAGTCGACAGACTCTCCGTTGCTATTGTTCACCGTAGATCTGGGGGTAAAAGAGATGAACTCATCGCCGTAATCGGGGTCATATCCGGACACATCTCCGCGGATTCCAACATTGATGGTTGTTTCTGCCACTCCGGGCGGGAAAGTGACCTTGCTGGGGAACGAATCAAAAACGATGTCCAAGTTGCTGTACACGCCTGTTCCCCAGTTCCAATTTAAGAGGAAGGACGCTGGCTCAGCGACGTAGCCATCGACGCGTTTGAACGTGATTGGGAAAGAGGCGATTTGGTCCACTGCTGGCTCAGTGAGCACGCCTCCGTTCGGGAGAGTGACAACGAGATTTGGTGATTTGAAAGAAGTGGCCACCACGGTGGTCGTGTCTTTCACGAGAGTGACGCCTGTGGGGGGAGTTGCTGATTGGCCGGACTCGGAGCCGTGGATTTTTTGTAACGCTTGGACATCGAGGGGGGTGAATCCTGGGATTCCATCGGAATCTTTGACGTCCGTGTAGGACATCACGGTGTCCTCGGTCGTTGTCATGGTGCTGCCATCGCCATCATCAAAGTCGAACGGGTGTTCAAGTCCGAGCGC
>CAZAZT010000028.1:0-24728 GCA_964489645.1 uncultured Chthoniobacteraceae bacterium
CAGAGAGGTCTTGTTGGGCCTTTCTGGCCGTTCTGATTTTCTGGGTTGCGGGATCTTGTTTTTGGGAGACTGCGGGGTGCGTGTTGGGGGGGGGGGAGTGGGGTTAGCGGGCGGCTTTGGCGAGGCAGCGTGTGATGAGGGCGGTCCAACCGGTTTGGTGGTTTGCGCCGAGTCCGCAGCCGATTTCGGCGTGGAAGTATTCGTGGAAGAGGATGCAATCGCGCCAGTGGGGGTCTGAGGCGTAGCGGAGGTTATCGCCGAAGCAGGGACGGAATCCGTTTGGGTTGAGGGTGAAGAGGGAGGAGAGACGTTTGCTGATCTCGTTGGAGGCTTCCATGAGGGAGGCGTATTTTCCGGAGCCGGAGGGGAGTTGGACGGTGAGGGAGTCGCCGTAGAAGTGGTGGAAGCGTTCGAGGGCTTCGATGAGGAGGTAGTTGACGGGGAACCAGATGGGGCCGCGCCAGTTGGAGTTTCCGCCGAAGAGGGCGCTTTGGGATTCGCCGGGTTCGTAGTTGATCTGGTAGGAGTGGCCGGCGATGTGGAGTTGGTAGGGTTGATTTTCGAGGGATTTGGAGATGGAGCGGACGCCCCAAGGGGAGAGGAATTCGTTTTCGTCGAGGACGCGTTGGAGGACGCGTTGGAGGCGTTCGCGGGAGACGATGGAGAGGAGGAGGAGTTCGCCGGAGCCGTTTTGGCGAGGTTTGATTTGGACGTGTTGGGCGAGGGAGGGGCGGTGTTTGAGGAACCATTGGAGGCGGGAGCGGAATCCTTTGAGACGGTCGAGGACGCGAGGGTCGATGAGTTCGACGGCGAAGAGGGGGATGATACCGACCATGGAGCGGAAGCGGACGGGGAGGGAGGGGTGACCTGGTTTGAGGATTCGGTCGTAGTAGAAACCGTCTTGATCGTCCCAGAGGCCATGATCGCCGAGGGCGTTGATGCTATCGATGATTTGGACGAAGTGTTCGAAGAATTTGGAGGCGATGTCTTCGTAGACGGGGTTTTGGGAGGCGAGTTCGACGGCGATGGAGAGCATGATTCCGCAGTAGAAGGCCATCCAGGCGGTGCCATCGGCTTGGGCGAGGAGGTGACCGTCTGGGAGGGGTTGAGAGCGGTCGAAGAGGCCGATGTTATCGAGGCCGAGGAAGCCGCCGGAGAAGAGGTTACGTCCGTTGATATCTTTGCGGTTGACCCACCAGGTGAAGTTGATGAGGAGTTTGAGGAAGCAGCGTTCGAGGAAGGCGCGGTCGCGTTGGTCACCGCGCGCGGAGATTTTGTAGACGCGCCAGCAGGCCCAGGCGTGGACTGGGGGGTTGACGTCGTCGAAGTTCCACTCGTAGGCGGGGAGTTTTCCGGAGGGGTGCATGTACCATTCGCGGAGGAGGAGTTCGAGTTGGTTTTTGGCGAAGTCGGGATCGATTTCGGCCATGGGGAGCATGTGGAAGGCGAGGTCCCAAGCGGCGAACCAGGGGTATTCCCATTTATCGGGCATGGAGAGGATATCGGCGGCGTGGAAGTGTTGCCAGGAGCCGTTGCGGAGGGTGCCGCGGTTTGGAGGTGGTGGGGGTTGGAGGGGGTCACCGGAGAGCCATTCTGGGAGGACGAGACGGTAGTATTGTTTGGACCAGAGGAGGCCAGCGAAGGCTTGGCGGAAGACGAGGGATTGGTCTTGGGAGAGGGAGGGTGGGGTGCGGGCGGCGTAGAAGGTGTTGGATTCTTCGATACGGAGGGAGAAGGTTTGGTCGAAGAGGTGGAAGGGGTTTGGGAGAGTGGGGAGGGAGAGGGAGCGGAGTCGGAGGTGGAGGGAGGTGGAGCTGAGGGGTTGGAGGAGGAGGGGGTGAGGGATACCGGCGCGGGTACCGTGGGAGGGGTTGGTGGCGGAGGGGTCTTGATGGAGGAGGGTGCGTTGGATTCCGTCTTTGACGTAGGGGGAGGGGTTTGGGGAGTTGTAGAGGTGGAGGAGGTTGGTGTTATTTTCGGTGAAGAGGGGTGAGGCGGAGGAGTTCCAGTGGAGGGAGTAGGATCCGAGGGTATCGTGTTGGGCGAGGAGAGAGTTTGGGGAGGCGAGGGAGAGGGAGGGGATGTTTTGGGTGGATTCTTCGGTGGGGCCCCAGCTCCAGGTGTTCCGGAACCAGAGCATGGGGATGAGGTGGAGTGGGGCGGGGAGGGGGCTTCGGTTGTGGACGGTGATGCGGATGAGGATGTCTTCGGCGTCGGCTTTGGCGTATTCGACGAAGACGTCGAAGTAGGCGTTGTTGTCGAAGGCGCCGGTTTCGTGGAGTTCGAGTTCGCGATCGAGGCGGGAGCGGTTTTTGTTGAGGGTGCGGAGTGTTTCGTAGGGGAAGGCGGAGTGCGGGTATTTGTAGAGGCCTTTGGCGTAGGAGTGGGTTGGGGTGGAGTCGAGGTAGTACCAAGCTTCTTTGGCGTCTTCGCCGTGGTTGCCTTCGGGGTTGGAGAGGCCGAAGAGGCGTTCTTTGAGGATGGGGTCGTGTCCGTTCCAGAGGGCGATGGAGAAGCAGAGGCGAGCGCGGCGGTCGCAGAAGCCGAGGATGCCTTCTTCGCCCCAGCGGTAGGCGCGGTAGGGGGCGTGGTCGTGGGGGAAGTGGTTCCATGCGTCGCCGTTTGGGGAGTAGTCTTCGCGGACGGTGCCCCATTGGCGTTCGGAGAGGTAGGGGCCCCAGCGGCGCCAGTTTTTGGTGCGGTTTTTGGTTTCGGCGAGGCGATCGTCTTCTGGGGAGCGGTGTTTGGGGGAGGGCATGGGATGGGGTTGTGGGGGAGCAGGATGCGGGCGTGGCGCGAGGGGAGTTGGGGTGTGGGGTGGGTTGGATTTTGCGATGAAAAACGTTGCTTTATGAGGTGTTCGAGGTGACTAAGTCGGGGTGCGAATTCTGGATATGGACGTTGTAGGAACGAGTTGTGGGGTTGTGTTTTGGGGGCGTGCTGCGTTGGGTGTGGGGGGGTGTGTGTTGTGAGTGGGGTTGGGACGAGGGAGGGACGGGTGGATGTTCGCGAGTTGGCGGGGCATCGGTTATGGAATGCGTTGTTGAAGGCGCGGGAGTTTGAGCTTGCGAGTGTGGGGTTTGAGCCGGAGGAGGCGGAGGTGGAGGTGGCGTGGAAACAGTTTTGCGAGCGGTTCCGTTATGATGCAGCGGGTGGGGGTGTGGTACCGGCGGAGTACGTTGGGTGTGAGGCGGGGGATTTGCGGGAGTGGGTGCGGCGGGATGTGCGGATTGCGCAGTGGAAGCGGAAGCGGTTTGAGGCGGAGGTGGAGCGGCATTATCAGCAGCGGCGTGGGGCGTTGGATCGGGTGGTGTATTCGATTTTGCGGGTGAAGGATGCGGGTTTAGCGACGGAGTTATGGTTCCGGTTACGGGAGGGGGAGGCGACGTTCGCGGATTTGGCGCCACGGTATGCGGCTGGGAATGAGGTGTATACGGGAGGTGTTGTGGGGCCGGTGATGTACGGGATGATCCATCCGATGTTGGCTGGGATCCTGCGTTCGGCGGCGCCGCGGGAGTTGTTGCGTCCGGCGGTGGTGGGGGAGTGGCATCTGGTTTTGCGGGTGGAGCATCAGTTACCGTCGGAGTTGGACGAAACGATTCGGGCACAGATGGTGGATGAGTTGGCGCAGATGTGGTGTGATTCACAGATCCATGGAAACGAAACCTCTCGATGACCGCACGAAGGCGGCGATGGCGGCGGTGGCGGCGCGTTTGGTGTCGATTCCTGGGCCGTTGAGAGGGACGTCGGTGGAGGTATTGCGGGAGTTGGTGGGAGGGGGTCGGTTTGTGAAGGTGGAGGTTGGGCGGATGTTGTGGGGTGCTGGGGAGGAGCCGGAGGGGATTTTTGTGGTATTACGGGGGCGGGTTCGGGTGTTGGGGAGAGTGATGGAGGGGCGGGATCCGGAGTTGGTGGAGACGGGGGGGGTGGGGGGTGTGGGGGGGGTGGGGGGGGGGGGGGGGCCGGGGGTGGGGGGGGGGGTGGGGGGGGGGGGGGGTGGCGGGGATCGCGTCGGTTTTGATGGGGCGAGGGATGGAGAGTGCGATGGTATCGGAGGAGGCGATTTTGGTGATGGTGCCTGCGGGGGTGTTTCGTGGGGTATTGGAGCGGGAGGGAGGGTTGCGGGATCGGTTACGGGGTGTGGTGTATGCGTCGGAGCTGTACGCGTTGGTTTTGGGGGAGTTGGCGGCTGGGGCGCGGGATGTGGCGGAGGCGGGGCGAGTGGTGCGGCGGATGGTGGGGAGTGCGGGGTGTGAGGCGGGGGGGGGGGATGGGGCAGAGGGGGTGTAGAGGTGGGTGGCGGAGGGGCGGGATTGGGGGGTGCGTTGGCGTGTGGGTGGGGAGGGGGTGCGGCGAGTGGGGTTGCCGGTGGGGTGGTTGGAAGGTGGGGGTGAGGGGGTGCGGGAGTTGGGAGGGGGTGTGGAGGCGGTGGTGGAGGAGGCGGAGTTGTCTGGGGTGGAGGATTGGGCGGAGGTGGAGCCGGAGTTTGTGGTGAAGACGACGTCGGCGGGAGTGGTGGATGAGGTGACGATGTGTTTTGCGATGGTGGCGGAGCATCATGGGAAGGCATTTCCGCGGGATGCGGTGCGGAGCGTGTTACGGAATGAGTTACCGGAGGGGACGGCGCCGACCTTGCATCTTTGCGGGGCGGTGGCGGCGATGGCGGGATTTGGGGCGCAGTTGGTACGGATCCAGGAGGTGCAGCTGACGCGGTTGGAGTTGCCGGTGATGTTGATGTTGGATGGGTCGGTGGTGGTGGTGTGCGGGTTTGGGGGAGGGATGACGCGAGTGGCGCATCCGCGCGAGGGGTTGAAGCGGATCCCGACGGGGGAGTTGATGGAACGGTTTTCTGGCGGGGTGGATGTGTTGTTGTTGCGTCCGTTGCCGGAGGCGCGAGAGAAGTTCGGGTTACGTTGGTTTTTGCCGGAGATCCAGCGGTACAAGCGGGTGTTGTTCGAGGTTTTCGTGGCGTCGTTGTTCATCCAGTTGTTCGGGTTGGCGAACCCGTTGTTGACGCAGATGATCATTGACAAGGTGTTGGTTCAGAACTCGTTGCACGCGTTGAATGTGTTGGGGGTGCTGTTCATCATCGTTGCGTTGGCGGACACGGTGTTGAGCGGGTTGAGGACGTACCTGTTTGTGGACACGACGAATCGGATCGATTTGGCGTTGGGGGGGCGGATCATCGAGCACCTGTTCCGGTTGCGGTTGGGATATTTTCAGGGGCGGCCGGTTGGGGAGGTCTCGTCGCGGTTGCAGGAGTTGGAGAATATCCGGAAGTTTTTGACGGGCACGGCGTTGACGGTGGGGATGGATGCGGTGTTCTCGGTGGTGTACGTGGGGATCATGTTGTTCTACAACCCGGTATTGACGGTGATCGCGTTGGCGGTGGTGCCGTTGTTGGGTGGGGTGACGTTGGCGTGTGCGCCGGTGTTGCGGCGACAGATCCAGAAGCGGTCCCAGGATGCGGCGCGGACGCAGGCGCATTTGATCGAGTCGTTGACGGGGGTGCAGACGGTGAAGGCTGGGAACATGGAGCAGCATTGTCGGTGGGAGTGGCAGAAGCGGTATGCGGGGTTTGTGAGTTCGGGTTTTCATGCGGTGTTGACGGCGACGGCGGCGAACTCGGCGAATTCGGTGTTGAGTCGGTTGGGAGATCTGGCGGTGTTGTGGTATGGGGCGGTGTTGGTGATCCAGGGGGAGTTGACGTTGGGTCAGTTGATTGCGTTCCGGATCATTGCGGGGCATGTGACGAATCCGCTGATGCGGTTGGCGCAGTCGTGGCAGAATTTCCAGGAGGTGGCGCTTTCGGTGGAGCGGTTGGGGGATGTGATGGACAGTCCGGCGGAGCAGCCGGAGGAGCAGCGTTCGAGCATTCCGATGCCGACGGTTCGGGGTGCGGTGCGGTTTGACGATGTGACGTTCAGTTACATTCCTGGGCGTCCGCCGCAGTTGCGGAATGTGTCGTTTGAGGTGGCGGAGGGTTCGTTTGTGGCGGTGGTGGGCAAGAGCGGGTCGGGGAAATCGACGGTATTGAAGTTGTTGCCTCGGTTGTACATGCCGGATTCGGGGCGTGTCCTTGTGGATGGGTACGAGACGGCGAAGGTGGAGTTGTATTCGTTGCGGCGGCAGATTGGGACGGTTTTGCAGGATGGGTTGTTGTTCAACGAGTCGGTGTTCGCGAACATCTCGTTATCGAATCCGGATGCCTCGGCGGAGGAGGTGATGCGGGCGGCGCGGGTGGCGGCGGCGCACGATTTCATCATGGGTTTACCGGAGGGGTATAACACGATGGTGGGCGAGCAGGGGCGTGCGTTGTCTGGGGGGCAGCGGCAACGGATCGCGATTGCGTCGGCGGTGTTGCGGAAGCCGCGGTTATTGATCTTGGATGAGGCGACGAGTGCGTTGGATTTGCCGGCGGAGCGTGAGGTTTGCATGAACTTGGCGGAGGAGTTCAAGGGGAGGACGGTGTTTTTTGTGACGCATCGGGTTCGGTCGATCACGCATGCGGATTTGATCTTGGTGTTTGATCGAGGGGTTTTGGTGGAGCAGGGGCGGCACGCGGATTTGATGGAGCGGAAAGGGGTTTATCATGCGTTACATGCAGCGGGAGGGGACGAGGTATGAGTGAAGGGAAGCGATGGGGTGGGGATGCGGTGGCGGCGTTGTTGAAACCGGATGGTGGGTCGATGGTGTTGCGGCAGACGATGTTCTGGTCGCGGGCGATGTTGTGGACCTTGGTGTGGGTGACGGTGGCGGTGTTGGTGTGGGCGTGTGTTTCGGAGATGGACGAGGTGGTGCATGCGACGGGGAAGTTGCAACCGACGGGGCAGGTGCAGGAGGTGCGGAGTGCGGTGGGAGGGGTGGCGTCGGAGATCTTGGTGCGGGAGGGGCAGCGGGTTGCGACGGGGGAGGTGTTGGTGCGGTTGGACACGCGGGTGGCGTTGGCGCGGTTGAAGTCGTTGCAGGATCAGGTGTTGTCGTTACGGAATGAGCAGGCGTTTTACGAGCGGTTGTTCCGGCGCGAGCGGTTGTCTGCGGTTCCGACGGGGGTGGCGAAGGAGATCGTGGATTTGGCGAAGAACCATGCGTCGTTGACGGCGGAGGATGACCTGTTGCGGGCGATCATCGATTCGAAGGAGGACGGGTTTCGGTTGGATCCGGATCAGAAGAAGATGTTCACGGAGTCGGAGAAGGATCGGATCGAGAATTTGGAACGGATTCGCGGGCAGTTGGAGCAGGCGCGGTTGTTGGAGCAGAACGCGGAGCGGGTGAAGACCTCGTTTGAGCAGTTGTTGGCGAGTGGTGCGGGGAGTCGGGTGGATTTTTTGCAGCGGGAGGCGGCGTGGATTGATGCGGTGTCGCGGGTGAAGACGTTGGAGGTGCAGGAGCGGAATTTGGCGACGACGTTCCGGCGTGAGGCGATGACGCGGTTGGGGGAAAACACGAAGCGGTTGGCGGAGTTGGAGGCGAACTTGACGAAGACGCGGTTGGAGAGTGCGTTGAAGTTAGCGGACACGGAGGGGCGCTTGGAGGCGGCATCGGATGAGTTGGCGTTGCACGAGATCCGGTCGCCGTCGGAGGGGATCGTGTTTGAGATTGTGTCGGTGAAGGCGGGGCACGTTTTGGGGGCGAAGGACACGGTGTTGAAGATCGTTCCGTCGGAGGAGTTGGTGGCGCGTGTGGATGTGACGAATCGGGATATTGGATTCATCTCCACGGGTTTGCATTGCGAGGTGGAGGTGGACACGTTCCCGAAGCGGGAGTTCGGTCATCTGGAGGGGGAGGTAGTTTTTGTGGGATCGGACGCGTTACCACCGGACGATGTGAAGCGGTTTTACAGTTTTCCGGTGCGGATCCGTTTGGATCGGCAGGATCTGTCGGTGCGAGGGCGGTCGATGGGGTTACAGTCGGGGATGTCGGTGAGTGCGAACATCAAGGTGCGTCAGCGTCGGGTGATTGATTTGTTCTTGGACAGTTTGATCCGTCCGTTGGACCGGGTGAAAGAGATGCGCTAAGTAGCGGGTGAAGGCGTAAAAATGCTGTTAATGCGCCTTTTTGTGTTGTGATGGTTTGGTTTGGGCGTAAGTCGGGTGATTGAGGGAATTTGTCGTGGGATAATTGCTGATTTTCCGTTGCTTTGTTTAAGGAAGAGTGTGGGATAGTGAATCGTTCTTCGGAGCACTGGCATCGGACCTCTCGGGATTGTCGAAAGAAAGTCGAGGGAGCACGGGGGTCGGTTTTTCGGGACGCGCTGGGGAGTCCGGATCAGGATTCCGTGTCGTGTAAGTTGTTTTGGGTCAACATCAAAGTGTAAGTATATGCAAGCCATTATTATTGATCGGGTGAGTCAAGTTGCTGCAGTCAGCGAGGCAGGGAAAGTTGCTGAGTATAGCGTCTATTTGTCCAGTCCGCCGGCATCGGTTGATCCTGTGACGATCCGGTTCACGAGTTCAGACTTGACGGAGGGGAGGGTGCAGAACCCCGTACTCACCTTTGATCAGAGTAACTGGGATCAACCGCAATCGCTGTTCATCCAAGGTGTGGATGATTACGACGACGACGGAAGCACGGCCTTCAACGTTACGGGGCGGATCGAGACACTGGACTTGACCTACAATCGCGTTTCTGTGCCGGCGATCAGTTTGGTCAACTTGGATGATGGTTGGGACGTTAAGCTCAACCTGAAAGGCACGGATGACGTGAACTATTTGGTTGGCCGCAATGGAGACGACCGGATTTATGGATACGGGGATCAGGACGACCTGAAGGGCGGGCGAGGAAACGACACACTGAATGGCGGCGAGGATGATGATCGGTTGTACGGTCAGTTGGGGAACGACAAACTGTATGGCGGAGCTGATCAGGACTTGCTTGATGGGGCTGAGGGAGATGATCGTTTGTTCGGCGAGCAAGGTCTCGACACCCTGCTGGGGGGGGCTGGGAATGATTGGCTGGATGGCGGGGTTGAGGAAGATTCGATGATCGGAGGAGCGGGGAATGATACATATTATGTGGACTTGCAGTCCGATGTGATTTCCGAAGCTGCCGATGCATCGGGTGGTGTTTCTGACACGGTGGTGGTCCAGCAGTACATTTTTGCGTATAACTTGCCTGCTGGCATTGAGAATGCGGCGATTGCCGGGTTCGGGGAAACCAGTCTGGTCGGAAATGCTGCGAACAACGGTTTGAAGGGCAATGACTCGAAGAACGTGTTGGATGGCGGAGCGGGTAGCGATGATCTAGCGGGTGGCGGCGGGAATGACTCGCTGTTGGGCGGGGCGGGGAATGACGAGATTGCCGGTGGCGCGGGGAATGACACGATTCGCGGGGGAGCAGGGGTGGATTGTGCGGATTTCGCTGCGGCGGGCGGTGCGTTGACCATCAACCTACAAGTTGGGAAAGCAACGGGTGAAGGTTCGGATCTGTTGTTCGACATTGAGAACATCTGCTCGGGGAAGGGCGATGACGTGCTGACTGGGAGTGCTGGTACGAATGAGATTGAGGGCGGAGCGGGTAGCGACAACATCAATGCAGGGGCGGGTAACGACACCCTGACGGGTTGTGCGGATACGGCCAATGGCGGTAGGGGAGAGAAGGACAAACTCTCAGGCGGAGCTGGTGCTGACGTGTTCGCGTTGGGTTGGGAGGGTGGGGTGTATTACAACGATGCGAGTTTGACCTCCACGGGGACGTCGGATTACGCGTTGATCACGGACTTCACGGTGGGGGTTGACAGTTTGGTGTTGGATGGCGCCGCGAGTAACTACTATGTGGGTGCTAGTGTGGCGGGAGTGACTGGCTACGGGATTTATCTCGAGCAGGGCAAGACGGATGAGTTGGTGGCGGTTATCCAAAGCACGACCACGATCACGGTATCGAACACGATCAAGGTTGCTCGCTTCGTTTGAGCGACGGTTGATCAGAAGTTAGAGAGAGCCCCTCGAGTGATCGGGGGGCTTTTCTTATAAATATTCAACACCGGCTGGATGGGGACGTGTTTCTGTCGAGGTGAGGCAATGCATGGAGTCAGGTGAGGTTTTGTAGCCAGCGCTGCATGAGCATGAGTCCCCGCGACGGAGGGCGTTCAAGAGGAGTTTGAAGCAGGTGTTGACGCGAATGAGCCCAGGTGGGGCACCGGTCACTGTTCTGTCAAAGAGGAGTTTTTCAGCGATTTCTTCACGTTTATATGCCATCAATCATCATCTATCGGGTTAGCCCTTATCCCGCGACGGGAGAAGCGTCAAAGGTGGCTGAGTTCACTGTGGAGTTGTCTGACAGGCCACAGGTGGGCAAGTCAGTAAAGGTTCAGTTTGTGTCTTCAGATCCTACGGAGGGGAAGTTGCAGAACCCCTCGCTGACCTTTTCGTCGGACAACTGGAGCCAGCCGCAGTCGCTTTTTATCGAGGGAGTCGATGATGATGAGGATGATGGGACGATTGCTTACGCTGTGACGGGTACCTTGATGACGGATGACCCAGCGTATCAGAAAGTCGCTGTTCCGGTTCTTACTCTAACGAATTTGGATGATGGGTTGGATCGTCCGCTGTACTTGAAGGGCACAGAGAATGTGGACTTCCTGACAGGCAAGAACGGCAATGACCGGATTTACGGAGGGAACGATCAGGATGATTTGAGGGGTGGGCGTGGGGACGATCGGATTTATGGTCAGAGCGACGATGATCGACTGTATGGTGAGGTGGGCGATGATAAGCTTTACGGAGGAGAGGATGACGACCTGCTTGACGGGGGGGAGGGTGACGATTCTCTGTTCGGAGAGACGGGGCGAGACACTTTGCTGGGCGGCAGCGGCGATGACGCTTTGAACGGAGGCATCGAGGCGGATTCGATGGTTGGTGGTGAGGGGAATGATAGTTTGTGGGCGGAATCTGGGGATACTTTACGAGGTGGTGTAGGGAATGATGTTTTGGACGGATGGCTTGGGGGATTGAATCTCATGTTTGGGGATGAGGGGATGGATTCATTGTTTGGGGGGAATGGATCTGACACCTTGGATGGGGGGACTGGTAGCGATTCGGTGGTTGCGGGGGCGGGAAACGATTGGGTTACTGGGGGCGCAGGGAATGACACGGTCATTGGCGGTGCGGGTTCAGATGTTGCAAATTTCTCTGCGAGCGCGGCTGATCTGAATATCAGTTTATCTTTGGGTAGAGCGTTTGGGGATGGGTCTGACTGGTTACAGGAGGTTGAGAACATCCAGTCGGGGAAGGGGAGCGATACATTGGCTGGCAGCGCGGTTGCCAATCGTTTGGTGGGAGGATTTGGTCGGGACGTTCTCAGTGGAGCCGGTGGCAATGATACGCTGACTGGATGTTCTGTGGGGGCGAACGGAGGGAGGGGTGAGGTGGATAGCCTCGCTGGTGGTGCGGGGGCGGATGTGTTCGAGTTGGGGTGGAGTGGCGGGTGTTATTATAACGATGGGAATGCGAGTTCTGTGGGGGCGACGGATTATGCGGTGATCACGGACTTCGAGGTTGGGACGGATCGATTGGTGTTGGATGGAGCGGCCTCGAATTATTATGTGGGTGCGAGTGTTTCAGGGGTGAAGGGGTATGGAATTTACTTGGAGCAGGGGAAGACGGATGAGTTGGTTGCGGTGATCCAGAGTTCGACGGGTGTGACGGTTGCGAACACGATTGGGGTGGCGCGCTTCGTGTGATCGGAGGTTCAGCTTGGGTTGCAAGGGCGGGGTTATCGTAACGAATGGTTGATGTGGTGGATGGGATGATGTGGGGTGGATGAAAATCCTTGGTCTATGAGAGTTCTCCTCACGCATCCGAATTTTCCGTCGCAGTTGCGGTCACTGGCGCAGGCTTTGGCGCTCAATTCGCAGAACGATGTCCGTTTCCTGACCCATGCGGAGGCTGGGGAGATCGCGGGTGTGAAGAAAATCCTGTATCGTCCGAAGCGAGAGCCTTCGCAGGGTACTCATCATTATCTTCGGGGTTACGAGCAGGCGGTGCTGAACGGTCAAGCGGCCTACATGGCTTGTATGGAGGAGAAGCGAGGGGGGTTCATCCCGGACTTGATTTTCGGACATGCGGGTTGGGGGCCGACCTTGTTCTTGAAGGATGCGTTTCCGAATGCCCCGATGGGGTTCAATTTCGAGTGGTTCTATCACGCTCACGGGACGGATTGTGATTTTGATCCGGAGGACCCGATTGATGCGGATGGAGAGGCGCGGATCCGGATCAAGAACTCGGCGATCCTGATGGATCTTGCGGCGTGTGATGGCGGGGTCTGTCCGACCCGTTTCCAGTACGACCAGTTTCCGGAGCATTTGAGGTCGGAGCTGATCATCTGCCACGAGGGGATTGACACGAAGTTCTTCAAGCCGGCGCCGAATGTGGGTTTGAAGTTGTCCAGCGCGAAGCTGGAGCTTCCGGCGGATGCGGAGATTGTCACTTACGCGACGCGTGGGATGGAACCGTATCGCGGATTTCCGCAGTTCATCGAGGCGGCGCATCTTCTGCAGAAGGCGCGGCCGAATGCGCATGTGGTGATTGCGGGCGATAATCGTGTTGCTTACGGGAAACAGGCGCCGAAGGGGACGACGTACAAGGATCTGTGTCTGGAAAAGTTCCCCTTGGTGCCTGAGCGGACGCATTTTGTGGGGTCGTTGCCTTACAGCGAATATGTGAAGTTGTTGCAGGCGACGAAGGCGCATGTGTACCTAACGCGGCCGTTCGTCCTGAGTTGGTCCATGTTGGAGGCGATGTCCTGTGGTGCGCTGGTTGTGGCATCGGATACGGCTCCTGTGCAGGAGGTTATCACGGATGGGATCAACGGGTTGATGGTCGATTTCTTCAAGACGGACCGATTGGCGGCTGTTCTGGATCGTGTGTTGGCTTCGCCGGAGGAGTTCGAGTCGGTGCGTGCGAGGGCGCGTGCGACGGTGATCGCGCGGTATGAGCAGCGTGCGTGTTTGAAGCGGAAGTTGGATTGGTTATCCGGTCTGATGGAGCGTCGGCGTTGAGACGGGGAGGAGTTGTCGGACGACGCGGTTTCCCCACCACAGGGCGAAGAGTGCGGCGCTCCAGTTGACGAGCAGGATTCCGAGCCAGACTCCGTCGATGCCTCCGTTGAGTGAGAATGCGAGGAGGGGGAACACCACTGCTGGGGCGATGATCTGGCGATACAGGCCCATGAGGAATCCGTATGCGGGACGTTTGAGGCCCTGCATCAGGAAGACGGTGACGAAGAGGATGGGGTAGGTCGCGAGGGTGAGGCTGGAGTAGCCGAGGTAACGCACTCCGTGTTCAACCACGGTGGAGTCGTTCGAGAGCAGGCGCATCGCGGGTTCGCGAAGCCAGAGGACAAGGCTGCCGCCGAGGATCATCAGTCCTGCGCCGAGCGCTGAGTTGAAGCGCCAGACATGACGGATCCGTTCCGGTTTTCCGGCGCCGTGGTTTTGTCCGGTGAGTGTGAGCACGGCGGTGCCGAGTCCGATGGCGGGCATGAGGACGATCTGTTCGATGCGCATGGCGATGCCTGCGGCTGCGACGGCCTCTTTACCGAAGTGTTTGGCAAACCATGAGATGACGAAGACGCCGAGGGCGACGGTGAGCATGTTGAGTGCGGAGGGGATGGCCTGTTGGAGGATCTGTCGGATGAGGCGAGGGTTTGGGCGGAGGTCGGGTTTTGATCGGTTGAGGAAAAGTTTGGAGGCGAACACTTTGCGATACAGCCATGCGGCGCCGAGTGTTTGGACGATGACTGTGGCGAGGGCGATGCCGGAAACGCCGAGGGGCGGGGTACCGAGCCAGCCCCACATGAGGATGGGGTTGAGGAGGAGGTTGGCGAGGCAGCTGACGATGAGGAAGTTCCGATAGGTCCGGGTTTCGCCTTGGGCGGCGAGAGCGCTGTTCAGGGTGAGGGTGAGGAGGAAGATGACGCCTCCGGAGAGGAGGACGTTGGTGTAGGACAGGGCGGTGCGGAGGTATTCGTCTGTGGCACCGAGCAGGGTGAAGAGGGTGGGGGTCAGGAGGAGTCCGAGAGCGCTGGCGACGGCGCCGATGGCGAGGGTGCAGAGGAGGGATTGACTGAAAAGACGGGTTGCGAGCTGGGGGTCGTCGGAGCCTACGGCATTGGCCATGAGTGCGGTTGTGGCTTGGCTGATACCGGAGCCGAGGGCTAGGAAGAGGAAGAAGACGGGGAAGGAGAGGGAGAGGGACGCGAGGGCGTCGGTGGAGAGGAGACCGGCACAGTAGGTGTCGGCGAAGTTGAACATGGTGTTGAAGAGCATGCCGGTGCTTGCGGGCAGGGCGATGCGGAGGGAGAGGGAGGGGATGGGGTCGTTTGTCAGGGACGGGGGAGGCATGGGTGGTTGAGGTCCGGGAGGAAGGGGGACTGGGGTGCGGGGGGGGCTCAGTTGCGTGGGCGGAAGCGGAGGGAGAAGAGGTCGGCGTCGCTGAGTTCGACGCGGAGGCGGATGGGTTGGTGTGAGATGGGGGCGAGGTTTGGGTTACCTTTCCAAGAGACGGTCTTCGACAGCGAATCGCCCCAGAGCGGTTCACAGTCGTCGAGAGAGAAGCCCGGGATGGGAGATCCGTGTTGGTCTTGGATCTCGAACCGGATGCGTCCGGCGGCGCTGGTCGAGAAGTTGACCTCGAGTTCATCGCCTTGGAAGCGAAGGGGTTTTGTGAGCATCTCTCCACCGTCGAGCGGGGCGTTCAGGGAGGCGAATCCATCGATGCGCAGGGTGTAGCGGCGGCCGCCTGTGAGGAAGAGGGACATTTCGGTGGGGCTGGTCTGGTGGATGCCGATGGCTGCGTAGTTGGCTCTGTTCGCCCAGCCGTCTGGTCCGAGGCCTGGGCGGATGAAGCTTTGGGTGAATTGGCGATCGAACTGATGGTTGCCGCGGGTCGACATGAAGAGGATGTCGGTTGCGGCGCCGCGTTTATCCATGAAGCGGGTGGGGGTTGCGACGTAGATATGCGGGGCACGGAAGTAGGGTTGTGTGCAACTGGTGTAGAGGTGTTCTCCTGGGAGGTTGGCTTGCATCTCGACGAAGGGAGTCCATTCGATGAAGTCTTTTGAAGTGGTTCTTGCGATGCTTCTTAAGCCATTCATCAGGCGGCGGAAGTAGCAGACGTACTGTTGTTCGGATTCACTCCAGAAGGCGTAGTTCTGTGAATCGAAGTATTTGCCCCAGCTTTCGGGGATCACGGGTTCGTCGCGTAAGCGGCGCCAGTGGATGCCATCTTGTGAGGCGAAGGCCTTCAATCCGCCGGGGCCGCGACGTTCGCGTACCTCGCTTTGGTGCGGTTGGAATGCGATGCCTCCGAGCGCTTTGTAGCGCTGCGAATCGGGCACGCCTGGGCGGGTATCGATGAAGGGGGTGAAGTTGTGGTTCACGAAGGCCTCGTCCATGAGGACGATGTTGCCTTCGGGAAAGGACGGATGGTTGAAGAGGTCCAAGCGCGGCAAGGTCCAGTGGATGGCATCTTGGCTTTCTGCGTAGAGGGTGACTTCGCCATCGTGATAGGCCTCGATGCCGTGGGTTTTCCAGGTGATTTTGGGGTCTTTATCGCCTCGGTAGTAGAACTGGAAACCGCGAGTCGATCGGAGGACGGTTGCGTAGTGGCCGTGGGGTCTGGGTGGATTGACTGCGGGGGCCAGTTGTGGTTCTGCCAGTTTCAGGGAAGCGTTGGTGAGTTGTTCGATGAGGAAGCGGTCGACGAAAAGTTCGCGACGGTCGGCGATGTCGATGGGTTGGGCGAGGCCTTGCGGGATGAGTTGGAGGAGGATCGCGAGAGCTGCGAGGAGGAGGGATTTGGGGGAAAATGGCGCTTGCATGGCAGGGCAGGAAAGGGTTTCGGAATGGGGGGGATTTCTCAGGCGATGATGCCTTTGACGACTTGGCCGTGAACGTCGGTGAGACGGAACTGGCGGCCTTGGTAACGGTAGGTGAGGGATTCGTGATCGACGCCGCAGAGGTGCATGATGGTGGCTTGCATATCATGCACATGCACAGGGTTTTCTGTGATGTTCCATGCGAAATCATCGGTTTGGCCGTAGGTCGTGCCGCCGCGGACTCCGCCTCCGGCAAGCCACATCGAATAGGCGCGCCCGAAGTGATCGCGGCCGCTGGGTTTTGCGGGATCCCCTTGACCGAAGGGAGTCCGTCCGAACTCGCCGCACCACACCACGAGGGTGTCCTCCAATAATCCTCGTTCTTTCAGATCGAGCAGCAGGGCGGCGCTGGGAGCGTCTGTGTCGCGGCATTGCTGTTCCAGTTGGGTGAAGAGGTTGCCGTGTTGGTCCCAGCCGGAGTGCATGAGTTGCACGAACCGAGTGCCTCGTTCGAGAAGGCGTCGTGCGATCAGGGCGTTGTTCGCGAACGTGCCTTTGGTCAGCGCATCCGGTCCGTATCTTTCGACGACGTGGTGAGGTTCGTTGGAGAAGTCCAGCAGGTCGGGAACGCTCGCCTGCATCCGGAAGGCCATCTCGTATTGCGCGATCCGCGTCTCGATCTCTGGGTCGCCGTGTTCGTGTAAGTGTTTCTCGTTGAGCGTGCGTAAGTCATCGAGCAACGCGCGGCGTTGATCGCGCCCGGTGCCGGGAGGATTGTCCAAGTAGGGAACGGGATCGCCGACGTTCCGGAAGCGCACGCCTTGAAAGCGGCTCGGGAGAAATCCGCTGCCCCAGTAGTAGTCGTAGAAGAGTTGTCCGCAGGTCTTGCCTTTGTCGGAGGAGGTCATGACGACGAACGCGGGGAGATCGCTGGATTCGCAGCCGAGACCGTAGCTCAGCCATGCGCCCATGCTGGGGCGTCCGGGGACTTGGGAACCGGTCATGAAGAAGGTGACGCCGGGGGCGTGGTTGACCGCTTCGGTTGTCATGGAGCGGACGACGCAGATGTCGTCGGCCATGGAACCGATTTTCGGGAGCATGGAGGTGAAGGCGGTCCCGGATTTGCCGAAGGTTTGGAAGGGTTTGATGGCTGGGGTGATGGGCCAGCGTTTGTAGTTCGCGGACATGGTCGAGAGGCGGGTGGCGCCTCGGACACTGTCGGGGATGTCCTGTCCTGCCATCTTGGCGAGGACAGGTTTTGGGTCATAGAGATCGACATGGGAGGGGCCGCCTCCTTGCCAGAGGCAGATGACGCGTTTGGCTTTTGGGGGCAGGTGGGGGAGGTTTGGCAGGGCGGGTTGGCCTTGGGCTGCATGGGTTTGCGCTTGGCTCCCGAGCAGAGAGGCGAGGGCGACGGCGCCGATGCCTTGATGAGCGGATGAGAGCAGGTGGCGACGGGAGGTGAGGTGCGGTTGGGAGAGGAGGTCGTGGAGCATGGCGTGTGGCGGTTGGAGGTGGGGGTCACTCGCGGGTGAGGGCTTCGTCGAGATTGAACAAGGCGAGACAAACCGCGCTGAGTGCGGCGTGTTCGTGGACATCGGAGGGTGGCCCTGCGGGAGCGGCGCCGATGGAGACCGTTTTGGCGGCGGCGTCGGGGTTTTGACGGAAAAACGCTTGTTGGCGGGCGAGCATTTTTCGGAGGGTGTCGAGTTCGTCGGGGGCGGGGTTTCGTCCGACGACGCGACGGAAGGCGAGGGTGAGGCGGGGGTCGGTTTGTTGGGCTGCGGCGATGCATTGGGCGGCGAGCACGCGTGCGGCTTCGTTCCAGGTGGGATCGTTGAGGGTGGTGAGTGCGTGAAGGGGGGTGTTGGTGCGATTGGGGCGCACTTTGCAGGTTTGGCGTGAGGAGGCGTCGAACATGTTGGCGGGGCCGACGGTGCGTCGCCAGAAGGTGTAGATGCTGCGGCGGTAGATGTCGGAGCCTTTGGATGCGGGGTAGGTGAAGTCGCGTTCTTTGGTGATGGCGAGGGTTTCCCAGATGCCGTCGGGTTGGTAGGGGTAGACGGGGCGTCCGCCGATGCGGGGATCGAGGAGGCCGCTGGCGGAGAGGGCGATATCGCGCAGGATGAGGGAGGGGGCGCGGAAGCGGGCTCCGCGTGCGAGCAGGGTGTTTTCGGGATCCCGTTGGAAGGCGTCGCGTGAGACGCGGCTGCTTTGGCGGTAGGTGGCGCTGGTGACGATCAGGCGAACGATGTGTTTTTGGCTCCAGCCATTTTCCCGGAACTCGACGGCGAGCCAGTCGAGCAGTTCGCGGTGGAGGGGGATTTCGCTTTGGACGCCGAGATCTTCGGCGGTTTTGACGAGGCCAGCCCCGAAGAGGGTTTGCCAGATGCGGTTGACTTGGACGCGTGCGGTGAGGGGATGGTCTGGCTGGAAGAGCCAGTGTGCGAGGCCGAGTCGGTTGGGTGGGGAGTCTTTGGATGGCGTGGGGAGGAAGGCGGGAGTGGCGAAGGGGATCTTGTCTTTTGGTTTGAGATATTCGCCTCGGTCGAGCGTGAAGGTATCGCGCGGTTTGTCGTCGCGCATGATCATGACGCGCGGGATCTCCTCTTTTTCGATGCGTTGGATGGAGGCGGAGATCTCTGCGGCCGTTTTTGCGTGAGGATCGTTTGCGCTGATCTTGGGCCAGACGGCGTCATCGAACAGGCGGCGGAGGCCTTGTTCGAGCTGGGTTCTTTGTTCGGGGGTGCGTTTGGAGGGGTCGACTCGCAGGATGGTGGTGAGGTTGGCGGCGAGGGGTTGGCTGTCATTGCGGCGCGGGTCTTTGGTTTCGATGTTGACCGCGCTAGACCATGCGGCGAAGGCGAGATCTTTCTTCTCTTTGAGGAGGCCGTCGGACTCGGCTTTGGTGCGTTGTTGTTCGAGGTCTTTGATCTTGGCGTCTTGTTCGGGGAGGCGGAGTTCGATGAAGGGGGGTGCGATGCGCATGGGGCCGGGGCCGCCGCCTGCGAGGCCGTTCTCGGACACGCGATTGAATGCGTCGAGGAGGCCATAGTAATCGCGCATGGTGAGGGGATCGTATTTGTGGTCGTGGCATTGGGCGCAGGCGAGGGTGAGACCGAGCCAAGTGGTGGCGGTGGTATCGACGCGATCGAAGAGGATGTTGAAGCGTTGTTCTTCAGCGATGGCGCCGCCTTCGCCGTTGAGCAGGTGATTCCGGTTGAATGCGGTGGCGATGAGTTGGTCGTTGGTGGGGTTCGGGAGAAGGTCGCCGGCGAGTTGTTCGATGGAGAATTGGTCGAAGGGTTTGTCTTGGTTGAGGGAGCGGACCACCCAGTCGCGCCACATCCACTGGAAGGTATCGCCGTCTTGTTGGAATCCGTTGCTATCGGCGTACCGTGCGGCGTCGAGCCATGGGAGGGCCATTTTTTCGCCGTAATGCGGGGAGGCCATGAGGCGGTCGATGAGAAGTTCGACGGCGTTTGGCGAGGGATCGGCGGTGAAGGAATCGATTTCGGTGGGGGACGGGGGGAGGCCGGTGAGGTCGAGGGAGAGTCGGCGGAGGAGGGTGGTGCGATCGGCTTCGTTGGCGGGTTGGAGGCCTTGTTTTTCGAGTTTGGCGAGGATGAAGCGGTCGATGGGGTGTTTGGTGGATGGGGAGGTGGAGGGGGTTGGGAGCGGGGGGCGTGTGGGTTGGGTAAAGGCCCAGTGGGTTTCGTAGGGGGCGCCGGCGGCGATCCATTTGTGGAGGACGTCTTTTTGGGAGGGGGAGAGGGAGCGGTGTGATTTGGGGGGAGGCATGACCTCCTCGGGATCGGACGAGCGGAGGCGATGGATGAGGGAGCTACGGTCGGGTTGGCCTGGGACGATGGCTGTTTCGCCGGATTCGAGGCGGGAGGTGGCGGAGTCGCGGGTGTCGAGGCGGAGGCCGGCTTTGCGTTTGTTTGCGTCCTGCCCGTGGCAATAGAAGCAGTTTTCGGCGAGGATGGGGCGAACGTCGCGATTGAACTGGATGGGATCCGGTTCGGCGTGGACGTTGAGGGAGAGGATTGCGAGGGCGGCGGCGAGGGCCATCCGGGGGGAGGATGAGCGGGGCATGGGGACTAGTTTTGGGGAAGAGGGTTGCGTGGGGAAGTCGGAAGCCGAGGTGGTCTTCGGTTTGGAGGGGGGGCTTGCGGATGGGTTGGGGTTGGAAAGTGAAGGTTTGATTGTGGGATGCGGATGGGGGTATCTTTTTTTCAGTTCATCTGACAAACCTTGAGCCTTTGGGCGTTTCTTGAGCTGTTGCGGCCATTCGTGGCGGCGCCATCATCCTTTGGATGGCCCACAGCGAAAGCGGCGAACGGGGAGAGAATAACGAAAAAATCACGAGATATGAGAACGAAGAGCGACACGAAGAACGACAATCGGTCTGCAGATAGCGATGTTTCGGCGAAATCCCTTTCTGGCGGGGCGATGCGGCGAGTGTTGACGGTTTCGGTGGCGGCCCTTTTGGTGGCGGGTGGTGGAGGGTATCGCGCGGCGGCGTTGCCGACGGCTGGGGTGTTGGTTTCTGGGCAGGGCGGGATTTCAGCGGTGGACAAGGAGATGACGGTGAAGGCTGGGGATCGCGCGATTTTTGAGTTTGGAAAGTTCAACATCGCTTCGGATGAGGCGGTGCGTTTTGTGCAACCGGGTTTGCGGAGCACGGTGTTAGCGCGAGCGACGGACGGAACGGCGTCGGAGATTTTTGGTCGGTTGGAAGCGAACGGTCGTTTGATTTTGGCGAACCCAGCGGGGATCCATTTCCGCGATGGCAGCATGATTTCCGTTGGGGGGTTGCTGGCTGCGGCGGGGCACGTTTCGTCGACGGATTTCGAGCGTGGGGAGGCGTGGGCGTCCTTGTCGTTGGATTTGACGGGGACCGTTTCGAATGCGGGAACGATCACCTCTCAGGCTGGGGTAGCGTTGGTGGGGTTGTCGGTGGAGAACACGGGATCGATTGTGGCTCCTGAGGGTGGGGTGATGTTGGTGTCGGACGCTCGGGCGAACGTGTATCTCTCGGAGGTGGATGGGGATATCACGGTGATCCGTGGTGGGCGCGATGGGGACGCGGGCGATACGAAGGCGGCTCGGGCGGCGGCGAGCGAGTCGGGTGCTGGGGTGACGCAGGCGGGTTCGGTGCGTGCGAAGAGCGTGTACATGGGGGCGGGCGACATTTACGCGGTTGGCGTCCGGCACACGGGGAAAACGAAAGCGGCGCAGAACGTGACCATGGAATCGGCGGCGGCGGTCAAGGTTTCTGGGGTGGTGGATGTGTCGTCTTCGGACCAAAAGGTGGAAGAGATCCCGCAGCCTGAAATCGCGATTGCGCGTGTGGAGGGGGGGGATGTGGTGGACGCGGACGTGCCGGTTGAGCGCATTGCGATTGCGAGAGATGCGCTCCCTCAGTCTTACGTCCCGCAGGCGAGCATCGGGATTTTCGGGGACTCGGTGCATTTGGAGAATGCGCAATTGATCGCCTTGGGGAATTTGCGTGGCGGCAGCATTTCGTTGTCGGCGAATCAAGGGGTGTTCATTGACCGCGCCTCGGTTTTGGATGTGAGCGGGTCGGGTTCAGGGTCTGCTGGGAGCATCTCGATTTTCGGGAGTGAGGTGCAGGTTGACGGTTCGCTTCTGGCTCGCGGGGGCGATGTGGGGGGGGATGGAGGCACGATCTGGCTCGGAGGAACGGTCAAGTTGGGCTTGGGTGAGAGCGCGGTGAAGGACGTGTCTGCGGTGGCAGGTGCGGAAGGTGCGGTGACGGTTTCTGATCCCGAGAGTTTTGCCTCGGTCGAGCCTGTGACCTTTTCGGATGGGGGTGAAGAGGATGTTTCAGGAACTGTCTTGGTTGGTGGTCCAGCACCCTTTGATGGACCTCGGACGCTGATGCTGTCAGGCACGGTGGTGGAGTCGAAGAGTGGCGAGTTGACGTTGGACACGACGGCGAGCGGGACGCTCAGTTTGGCTGGGTCGAACACGTTCAGCGGAGTGACGGTGACGGGCACGGTCGGTTTTGCTGGAGGGGCGGTGATGACGCTCGGAGGTGCGGATTCTGGGGTGGTCGCGACGGGGGGCTTGATTGAGCGGAAGGGCGAGGAGGGATCGGTGGGGTTGCCGCACTCGGGTGGACTTCTCTGGGTGAGGGGCGGGGCGGGATCTGAAGGGGGGGGGGGCGTGGTGAAGTTGGATGACAAGGTGGTGGCTTTGGAGGGTGGGCCCGTGATGACGCTTGGTGGCGTGGGTTCTGGGGTGGTGGTGACTGGGGGAGTTGCGACGGGCGGTGTGATCTCTGAGAACGGCGGGCTGAGCGTGGAGAAGGTGGATGTGGGTGGGGTGACGAATGGAGCGGTTGTTGGCACGCCGGAGCCGGTGATGAACCGAGGCGGTGTGCTTTATAACAACGTGGACGGTTCGGTGGACGTGAGGGTTTTGAGGAACTTCACGGCATCGGGGGGAGATATGGCTTCGACTTCGGTACCGGTTCTCGGTTCTGGAGTGGTCAGGCCGGTGGAGGGAGCATTGAACTTTGGTGGTACGGCTGATTCGTTGGGCGGAACGCGCACGATCACGGTTTCGAGCGGTGCGATGGTTCGTGCGGGAGGGTTGGAGGTCACCAGCGTGGTTGCTCAAGGGGGACGGGATTCGTTCGCGGCGGGGGCTGTATCGACGCGTGGCGGGATGAGAGGGGAGATGCGTATGCAGGGTTTGAGGGAGGGCAGGGCGGGCGCGGCGCCGGTGATGGCTTTGGGTGGGATGCAATCGACCGTTTTGGGGGATGCTGGCGGGTTGTCGGCGGGTGATGCCTTTGCGCCTGTGTTCGATCTTGGACGCAGCGGACGTTCGACCAAAGCGGCGGGGAACAAGCGTGCGGAGTGAGGCGGAGAAGATGATCTGTGAAGGGGGCGTCCCTCGGGGCGCCTCCTTTTTTATGGGAGCGATCGACGGGATTTTTTACCGGACAAGAAGATGGCATTGAGCATTGCAGAAAAGATTTGGCGGATTGCTTGGCGGTCGATCCTGGGGGGTATTTTGGTGGGGTTGCTGTTGGGAAGTGCTGAGGCCGTTGAGCCGGCCTTTCGAGTGGGTCGGTTGACTTTTGAGTATCGGAATCCTCAGGACGGACGGGCATTGGATCCGGCTTTGCCGAGGGTGGAGGAGTTTGGGAAGTTGAGTGTTTTGCTGGTGGATCAAGGGGGAGTTTGGAAGCCGGGGGCGGTTGGGGACGGGGTTGCGGTTCGTTTGGATGGCGATGGAGTGGTTCGTAAGATGACGTCGGGAGCTTTGGTTGCGATGACGCGGGAGGTGGTTGCCGATCTGAATCGAAGAGGGGTTTATGGGGTTCTTGCGGTGGTGGATCCCGATGACATCGATCTTGAGACGGATCCCCCGACGGATGATCGAGGCGGGCGCACGGATCTGAAGGTTTTGGTGTACTACAGTCGCGTTGCGGAGGTCGGGATCGAGCGGGGCCGTTCGGAGATGGCGGATTGGATGCGTTCTCCGGAGCGAGTTGGTGAGCGGATCCAGCGTGGGGCGCCGTTGCGGGAGGGGGATCTGTTCCGCAAGGACGATCTGCAGGCGTATTTGGATCGGGTGAACCGGTTTGATGGTAGGCGGGCAGAGACGTTGGTTGCGGCGGGGGCGAAGCCTGGAACGGTGAAGTTGACCATTGGATTGACCGAGCAGAAGCGTTTTGCGGCGCACGTGATGTCGTCGAACACGGGGACGCAGGCGTCGGGGCGGTGGCGTTCGCGGTTGGGTGCGGAGGGGCGGCAGTTGTTGGGTTTGGACGATGTGTTGTCGATGGATTACAGCACTTCGGATTTTGAGCGGTACCAGACGTTCTCGCTTTCCGAGGATGTGGGGGTGATTTTCCCTGAGGTTTTGCGGGCGAAGATCTTCGGTTCGTTCTCGAAACTTTCGCTTTCGGATCTGGGGCAGACGGGAACGAATTTCAACTCGACCTCAAAGAGTGTCGGGTTGCAGACCACTTGGGTTCCTGGGCAATGGAATCGCTGGCCTCTGCTGGTGACGGTGGGCACGTATTTGATGGACGTGCAGGTGGAGAATGGGGCGTTGGGAACGACGGGGGGTGCGCAGTTCTGGGTGCCTTCGGTGGGGATTGGAACGGAGCGACAGACGGTTCGTGGGAGAACGGTGGCATCGGTTCAGATGGAGCGTTCGAGTGCGTCGGGCGGGGATTTGACCCTTTTGGGAAGGATGCGGATCGATGCGGATGCGTGGGTGTCGAGGTGGAACGTATTGACGAGTCGGCGTGGGGCATCGTTTTCGGACCTCTGGAAGGAGCGTTCGGAGCGGGTGGGTTCTTCGCACGAACTGACCGTGTCGATGCGGGGGCAGGTCGCGATGGATGGGGCACGGGTTGCCCCATATTTTCAGGGGATTGCGGGTGGGATGGATACGGTGCGTGGTTATCGTGAATCGTTGTTGGCAGGGGACACCGTTTCTTTGGCGTCGTTGGAGTATCGGTTACGCGTCAGCGGATTCCGTGGGCTGGTGGGAGGGAGTGGTGCAGCGGAAGGGGAGGATGGGTCTGAGATCCAGGCTCCTCGAGGCGGTTCGTCGGAAGCGGATCGTGCGGCGGCGCGAGGTGAGTCGCGGCCGAGTCGGCGCCTTGGTACTGCGGGGTTACCGGTGGAGGTGGCTTTGCGCGGATTCGTCGATGCGGCTCAGGTTCAGGTCCATGAGGCATTGGCTGCTGATGGTGAGCAGAGCGATCGGACGTTGGCTGGTGCGGGATTTGGGATCGATGTTTTGATGCGCGGCAAAGTGAATGGGTTGATCCGTGCGGATCTGGGGTTCGCGTTGAAGGGGCAGAGCGGGGTTGGGGGCGGAGATATCCGAGCGGGGGATGCTCGATTGCATCTCAG
>CAZAZT010000028.1:24828-32449 GCA_964489645.1 uncultured Chthoniobacteraceae bacterium
TGGGTCAGTCTACCTTGAGTTTTCTGCGGAAGATGGTGTCGCCGTTGGTGACGTAGAGGTACTCGTGGTTTGGGCCGGCGAGCGTGCAACTGGTCAGAGGTTTGTCTTCCAACGGTTTGTGCAAGACTCCGCAGTGGCGGCCTGTGGGATCGAAAATCTGGACGCCGACAGCGGACGTCACGTAGTAGCGTCCGGATTTGTCGACGGACATCCCGTCGCCCTTCGAAGCGGATTGGTAGGGAGGTGGTTCGTTGTGCTTGAAGTCGCCTTTTGGATCGATGGGGAGACGGAGCGTCATGGTTGGCATTTTTGCGTCGAGCGATCCGTCGGCGTTCACGCGGAAGGTCCAGACGTTCTCTCCTTTGTACTCGGAGACAGCGAGGGTGCCTCCGTCGGTGGAGAGGGCGATCCCGTTGGGGCCATTGATGTCCGTGGCAGCGGTGACGGTCTCGCCGGTTTTGCTGTGGATCCGGGTGACCTTTTGTGCCCCGGTTTCGGTGATGTAGATGAAGCCGTCGGCGGACACGGCGAGGTCGTTCGGCTTCACGTTGGTGGCGACTTCCTTGACTGCACCGGAGGCTGGATCGATGGAGATGACGCGGTTTTTTGCGCCTTGGCAGGCGTACAACAATCCGTCTGGGCCGAACTTGAGTCCGCTGACGGATTCCTTGACGACTTCTGTGCGTTTTCCGTCGGTGGCGCTGACTTTGTACACGGCGGGGGCCTTCATATCGGAGAAGTAGAAGTTACCGTCGCGGTCTGGGCATGGAGCGTCAGCGAAGCCGAGTTTATCTGCGACGACCTGCCAACCTTCGCTGGGGATGAGTTGGCGGAGGATGGTCATGTCGCCTTTGAGATCGCCTTTGGTGTCGAAGGTGATGGGTTGGTGTTGGTCTTTGCGCCAGAGCCATTTGATGGCATCGGGGAAGAGTGCGCCACCGTGGTCACTGTTGTGGGCGAAGCCTTCTGCCCAGTCGAAGCGGACGTCGTAGCCCATGTACTGGAGAGCGGAGGCCATGAGTTTGTTCGCGAGGGGCCAGCTTCCGAACTGGTTGTCGACGTCGCCGCTGGTGTCGGCGAGGTAGACCCTGAGGGGTTTCTGTTCGGTTTTGCGGATGATAGACGGGTAGACATTTCCGCCGCGGATGTTGGTGAAACTTCCGATGGTGGAGAGCACTTTCCGGAAAGCGTCGGGCCGTTCCCAAGCGACGGTGAAGGCGCAGATGCCGCCGGAGCTTGCGCCGCAGATGGCGTGGAGGTTGGGGTCCTTGGAGAGGGTGTAGGTCTTCTCGACTTCGGGGATGATCTCTTCGAGGAGGAATCGGGCGAATTTGTCGCCGAGGCTGTCGTATTCTACGCTCCGGTTCGAGCGGCGTTTCGGGTCGGAGGCGGGTTGTCCGGGTTCGGGTTTGAAGGTGCCGGGGTTGATGAATACCGCGATGGTCACGGGCATATCGCCGCGCGCGATGAGGTTGTCGAAGACGACTGGCACGCGCCAGCGGCCTTTGGTGTCTTTGTACCCTTTGCCGTCTTGGAAGATCATGAGAGCGGCGGGTTCCCCCTTTTTGTATTGGGCTGGGACGTAGATGGCCCAGTCGCGGGTGGTATTCGCGAAGATGTTGGACTCCCAAGCGGGCATATCGGTCACGGTGCCATGGGGGACGTCGGCGCGTTCGATGGCATCTGGGTGGGGTTGCCAGGCGGGAGGGGTGGCTGGTTGTTGGGCGCTGAGCGAGAGGGATGCGGCGGCGCAGGCGATGGTGAGGAGGAGGGAGGGGGACGCTTTCATGGGAAGCAAAGGGGGTTAGAGGTTTGGGATCACTTCACTTGGTCGGACCAGAGCCAGCGGAGGGCGGTATGGAGGCGGTCGCCGCCCCAGTTCCCGGAGTGGCCGCCATCGGTCATCTCGAACTGATATTCGTACCCTGCGAACTTGAAGGCAGCGGCGAGGTCTTCGTTGGCGAGGGGCCAGTTGCCGAAGAGATTGTTGAGGTCGTCCTTCCCTTCTTGGATGTAAACCTTGAGCGGTTTCGGGGTTGGCTTTGATTTCCGGATGAGGCCTGGATACGCCCAGCCGCCGCGGATGTTGGTGAAACTTCCGATGTGGCTCAGGACTTTTCCGAACTGCTCCGGCTTTTCCCAAGCGACGGTGAAGGCGCAGATGCCGCCGGAGGAGATGCCGCACACGGCGCGTTGTTTGGGATCTTTGGAGATGTTGAGATCTTTGAGGGCGACGGGCAGGAAGTCTTCGATGAGGAAGTTGGCGTAGCGGTCGCCCATTGAATCGTATTCGAAGGAGCGGTTGCTGCGGTCTTTGGCGCCTGGCTTGTTGGCAGGGACGGTGCCTGGTTGGACGAAGACGGCTACGGTCACCGGCATCGCTTTCTGGTGGATGAGGTTATCGAAGATCACGGGTACTCGGAAGGCGCCGTCCTTTTTTGCGTAGCCGTTTCCATCCATGAACACCATGAGAGCGGCAGGTTGTTTCGGGGAGTACTGAGCGGGCACATAGACGCTGTAATCGCGACGAGTGCCTGGGTAGATCTTGGATTCGGTGAAGGTACCTGCGGTGATTTGGCCGGTGGGCACTCCGGACTGAGGATTGCGGTCAGGATGGGCGGGATTGAGCGCATCGGCGGCATGGATCGAAATGGCGCCGAGTAGCACGCTGGCGAGGAGGGAGTGTAGCTTCATGGGGAGGGGGTTAGTTGAAAATAAACCCGTCGCCTCGGGCGAGGCGACGGGTTGTGAAGGTGGCGGTCAGGCTCACATCGCGGTGGGTTCGCCCCAACGCGATTTGAACTCCGCGAATCGTTTATCTGCTTCCGCTTTGCTGGGGTCGACCTGGTTCTTTGCGGATGCCAGTTCTTTCTCAGCGCGCTCCTTTTCTGCGGCTGCATCTTTTTTGATGAGCGGTTGCGCTTTCTTGGCATCGGCCAGAGCTTTTTGGCGTTTTGGCAAGTCGTCTTTTGCCTGTTGGAGGGCTTTTTCGGCCTTCGCAAGCGCTTGGGTTGCTGGACGGAAATCCTGATCGGCGGTCCGGACAGCCTCTTTCTGTTGGTCGAGAGCCTTTCCGAGAGAGGCTACGTCAGCGGTGGACTTCTCCGTCTGCGTCTTGTTCGCCGCGAGATCTGCGTCAAGTTTTGTACGGTCGGGTTTGATGGCCTCAAGCGCGGCAAGTTTGGCAGCGTGGTCTTTCTGAAGGCGCTCCACCTCGTCACGAACGGGGGCCACCGCCCCCTCTAGGGTGGCGACGGAAGTTTTTGCGGCGGCGAGTTTTGGGGTTAGTTCTGCGAGTTCTGCTGAGAGTTTCTGATGCGCAGCACTGATCCCGTCGAGGGCCGCTTTTTTTGAGGCGACCACTTTCTGGAGGTTCTCCAGTTGTTGTTTGACTGGCGCGAGGCTCTCCGGTGATGCCTTGGCGGCCGTCTGCGTTTCAAGCGCTTTCTGCGCGTCAGCGGCCGCTTTTGAGGCGTCATCGAGGGCCTTTTTGGCGTCTTCGGTCCGCTTCGTCAGCGAAGCGGTGGATTCATCCACAGATTTCTGTTTCGCTGCGGTCTGGGCGGCGAGGTCATCGCGTAGTTTTCGTGACTCGGCGAGTTTCGGGGTCACCTCAGCGGATTTGGCGTCGAGGGTCTTCTGTTTTTCCCGGAGCGGCACGGCGGCAGCCTCCACGGCTTTGCGTGCGGCTTCCGAACGCTGGTCCATTTGGGTTGTCCTTGTCTTCAACGCGGGCAGCGCCTTCGTGGCTTCGTCGAGGGACTGCTTGGCAGCCGCAAGTTTGGTTTCGGTGTCAGCGACAATGTTCTTTGCGGATTTGACTTTGGCCTCGAGCTGTTCGGCCTTGGTTCGTGCGTCCGAGAACGCTTTCTCGGCCGTGGAGATCTTTCCAGGCGCTGCCGCGAGAGCTTTCTCAGCATCGACGACGTCGGTGTCCGCTTGTTGGCTGCGCGAGGTCGCACTGGCGATGGTCGCGGTGAGCGAGGCGACTTTCGCCTTGGCGTCCTCCGCTTTGGAGCGGGCCTTCTGGACGACGAGGAAAGCCTCTCCCCGTTCCCAGTGAGCGAGGTCATCTTTCGCTTTCTTGGCTTCGGCTTGGGCGGTGTCGATTCCCGGTTTTGCCTTGGCGAGTTCGGCCTCCAGCGGGGCGGAGTCTTGACCAGCGTTCTTCGCGGCTTCGACCTTCTGGGTGAGTTGGGCGAGCTGTTCGCGGGCGGCTTGGGCCTTGGCTTCGGAGACCTTGAAGGATTCCCTGGCCTTCTTGAGGTGGTCCGATATCGGTTGTGGGTTCGCAGTGATTTCCGCTGCGGGTTTGCCAGCGTCGGCGATCGGGTAGACCTGTATTTTCCCGTTCCAATCGCCAGCGATGACCTTCCCGGAGTTGATCACGGAGCGGAGGGCGATTTCGGTCATCGGCTGGGAGGTCATGAGCACCTTGCCCATGTTGTCCCAGACTTTGGTCAACTTATCGCGTCCGCAGGTGACGATCTGTCCGTCAGAGTTGATGTCGATGAACTCGCACCCTCCCGCATGGGCAGTCCATTTCCTGATTTCCTTGCCTTCATTCGGGTCCCAGAGCACGACGGTTCCGTCGGCGCCGGCAGAGGCGAGGACATTCGGGAGGAATGCGAGGGCGTTGACGGCGGTTTTGTGGCCGGGGAGCGTGTTGAATTCTTTACCGGTTGCCGTTTCCCAAACGGTGATACCGCCTGCGCGATCTGCGGAGGCGAAGAGCTTGCCATCTGGGGAGAAGACGACGGAGGTGACCCAGTCGGTGTGTTTTTTGAGAGTGTGGAGCAGTTGCCCGTTTTGGGAGTTGTAGACTTTGACCAACCGCAGGGGGCCACCCAGAGCGACCTTGGTGTGGTCGGGGCTGACGTCTGCGCCGAGGACGGAGTCGAACTCGTTACCGACGGTACCGATGCGTTCTCCGTTAGCGATTTTCCAGAGGGCTACTTGACCGGATTTTCCGCCGAGACCTCCGCCGGTGAGCAGGACTTGGCCATTTCGCGAGAATCGGACGATGGCTGGGAATCCCTCATTGAAGGGGAGCACTCCGAGAGGGCGGAGAGATTCCGTGTTATAGAGGATGATCTGTCGTTGGCCGCCGACTGCGACGAGGGGCGCCCAGGGGCTTGCGCCGAGTGCGACGAGTGCGTTCTCGAGTTTGGTTTGGACGTAAGGTTCTAGGTTGAGATCGCCCGGCATGGGTGGGGGGCCGGCGGGGCGCTCGAGGGAGACGGCTGCGACCTCGACTTTGTTCGAGGCGGCAACCCCTTTACTGGAAGCGCTTTCGAGGAGCCTGTCCTTGATCCACTTCTCCATGATGGCCAGTTCGCCGTCATTGAGGCGGTCACCCTTTGGGGGCATGACCGGCTCTTCTGTGCCCTTCACGCAGGTGAAGAGGAGGCTGCCGGACGCGTTGCCACTGTGAACGACCTTGCCGTTATCGCTCCCTTGGAGGGTTGCCTGATAGGTTGAGAGGTCGAGGCCCGCCTTCTTTTTGTCGGGGTTATGACAGTTCAGGCACGCGTTCCGGAAGATCGGAAGTACGTGGTCGTCGTAGGTCACCTTCTCGGGGAGGGCGGCGGACGCGACCGTTCCGAGGAGGGAGACGAGGGAAAGGGCGAGGAGGTTCCCGTGGCGCATAGGGATCAGTTTAATGGTTGAACAAGAATTCCTTGGAGTTCATCAGAGCCCAGAAGACGTCTTGGAGGACGAGCTTCGTTTCTGGAGCGGGCTTGTTGTCCGCGGTGGGCGCAGGGAGTTTGGATTTGAGCTTGGAGACCTCTTCGTTGGTTGGTTTTCTCGAGAAGCATCGGACGAACAGTTCAACGATGATGTCGTCAGCGTTCTTGCCGTCTTTGAGGAGTTTCTCGACGACTTGACCGCTTGCGATTTTCCCTTCGATGGTATCGCCATTCAGCAGGTGGAGGGCTTGGGAGAGCGTCGGAGCGACCTCTTCACGGGAACAGACGGATTCGCGTGTGGAGCGACCGAACGTGGAGAGGAAGTAGTTCGAGCTTTTGCCGTCAGCCATTTCCACGGAACGCGCGCCGATGGGGAGGCCTTTGTGTTTGGTGGGTGCGTCGGTGACCTGCGAGATGCAGTCGAACATGACCTCTGCTCTCATCCTGCGGATGGTGCCGTGGGAGAAGTTCCGGGTATCGAGTTCGTTGGTCTCGTTCGGACGGGTGCTCAGTTGGTAAGTCCGGGAGGTGCACACGTCGCGGACGATCCTGCGGAGGTCGAAGTTGTATTCGACGAGTTTGTCTGCGAGGGCTTTGAGCAACTCGGGGTTGGAGGCGGGGTTGGAGATGCGCACGTCATCGACGGGTTCGACGATCCCGCGGCCGATGTATTGGGCCCAGACGAGGTTTGCCATGTGTTTGGCGAACCAGGGATTGTCCTTGGCACGCACCCAGTCTGCGAGGAGTTGACGCCGGTCAGCGTCCTTCCCTTCTGGGGCGTCACCGCCGAGGAATTTTGGCGGGATGATCTTATCGCCGACGGGGTGTTTCGCATCGCCGGAGCGGGTGTTGTACACGACGCGTTCGCGAGGGTCTTCGCCGTTCTTGCGCCCGACTTGGGTGAAGAAGGAGACGAATCCGCGGTAGTCTTCCATGGTCCACCGGTCGAACGGGTGGTTATGGCACTGGGCGCATTGGATACGGATGCCGAAGAAGGCTTGTGCGGTGTCTTCTGCGTGTTTGAGCGGATCGGGCTCTGTGAGGAAGAAGTTCGCGGCGGGGTACTCGAAGTTGGATCCGTTGGCACTGAGGAGGCGCGCTGCGATTTCGTTGAGCGGCACGTTGTTATCGAGTTGCTCTCTGATCCAGGAGTAATAGGAGATGACGGATTTGTAGTACATGTTCCGTTGGTTGTTGGTGGCGATCTGGAGGAGTTCGCTCCACTTGAGGGCCCAGACGTCGACGAACTCGTGGCGGGCGATGAGGCGGTCGACGAGTTTTTCGCGTTTTGCGGGGTCTTTATCGTTCACGAACTCTTCGACCTGCTCGCTGGTGGGGAGGACTCCATTGATGTCGATGAACGCGCGGCGCGCGAATGTCGGGTCATCGCAGAGGCCGCTTGGGATGAGGCGAAGGTCTTGGAGTTTTTTATGGACGAGGGAGTCGACGTAGTTCTTTTCCTCGATTTTTGGCCACTCGTATTTCTGTCCTTTTGGGACGACGATGACTTGGGATCCGACGGTGTATTTGCCGTACCGGGCCATGACGAATGCTTCTCCGCGCTGACCGGTGGAGACGGTGCCATCTTCGCCGAGTTTTGCAGTGCCTTCGTTGTTGGATAGGAAGAGGGCGATATCGGTGACGTCGCGGTCGCTGCCGTCGCTGTATTTGGCGCGGACGACCATCTTGAATTTTGAGCCATCGCTATCGAGGACGATGCGGTTGGGGAGCAACTCGACTCCGGTAAGGGTGGGGAGGTCGGCGGGATCGTTGGGTGCGCCGGCTTGGAGCCACTGGAGCATCGTATTGTAGAGGGGAGAGCCTTTTTCGAATCGTTTTCCTCCGGTGTGGGGTGCGCTGCCGTCCGACTTGGTGAGCATGAGGGAGGCTTCAGGGACGGCGAGGTTGATGCGGCGACCGGGTTGTTCGCG
>CAZAZT010000029.1:0-31727 GCA_964489645.1 uncultured Chthoniobacteraceae bacterium
CGAGGTCTTTTCTGGCAAGCAGAACGTTTTTGACGCTTTCGGGGGTGCCTTTTTTGCAACCTGGGGTGGTGGCGCAGCGGCAGGGTTTCGCGTCGATTTTGACGTTCCAGTTCGCGGCGGCGATGACCGTGTTCACACAGTTGGTGTCGTTTGGGTTCAGTGCTGACATCACTGAATCTCCCACGAGGAAGACATTCGAGCTTGCAAGGACCGAGGGAGCGGTGACGAGGAGTAGGACGACAACGGTTTGGATGAGTTTGTGGAGGCAGGGATGCATGGGATGGTGGGTTTCGGATGTTGCCATGGACCCTGATATTGGGGAGGGATTGAGGGGCATGGCAAAATGTTCTAGTCCGCTGCGTTCCGGGTTGTCTCTGGGGGGCGGATCCGGAGGACGATCACGATACTGAGGAGTGCGAGGCCGGAGAATGCGCCGAAAATCACGTTGAGCGGGGTTCCTTGGTCTCGCAGCACGCCAAAGAGCCAGTCGCCAAAACCGCCGCAGGAGATGCTGACGAGGTTCATGATGCCGTATCCGGTGGCGCGGTGTTCGGGACGAGCGATTTGGCAAAGGATGGGCATGTTGTTGCAGTCGAAAAAGCCCCAGCCGATACCAAAAACGATCAAGCCGACTAGGGCGAGAGGCAGTGTGCTTGCGTTTCCAACTCCGAAGAGGGCTGGTAAGAACAGACACATCCCGATGGCGCTGGTGAGGATGCGTCCACGTTGGGTGTGGCGCATCCAACGGTCTGCCAAGATGCCGCCGGCGAGTCCGCCGAGGAGGGATGCGATTTGGACGAAGAGAATGGCGCTCACTCCAGCCTTTCCCTGACCGAGGAGGAACTTTTCGCGGAGAATCTCGGGCATCCAGTCGCGGATCACCCACCCGGCGATTGCGGGGAGGGTGAAGTACAGGACGAGCAGAACGAAGTTCCTGTTGGATAAAAGGGCAATCCACGGGGAGGTGGCGCGAGCGGAGTCCGTTGCGGGGTTTTCTGGACTAGGGGGGGGGGCGGCCTCGACTGGCGGATTGGGGCGCAGGAGGAGGAGCAGGGGGAGGGCGTAGGCTGCACCGGCGATGCCACAGGTTGTGAACGCGGTCCTCCAACCGATGGCGGGGGATTCGGCGGCGTACCCTGCGAATCCGCCGAGAATCTGTCCGATGTAGATTCCTGCTTGGTGGAGACCGACTGCTCGGGAGCGCGTTTCGTTGGGGTGACTCTCCGTGATGAATGCGAGGGCGGTAGGGATGTAGAACGCTTCACTGATTCCCATGAGTGCGCGAACGACCAGCAGCTCTTGGAAAGAAGTGACGTGGCCGGTCCACCAGGTTACGGCGCTCCAGAGGAAAAGGCTCCCAGCGATGATGTGCCGTTTACTGAACCGATCAGCGATCCAACCGCCGAATGGCGAGAGCACCGCGTAGGTCCATTTGAAGAGGGCGAGCACGAGGCCCCAGTCCGCTTTGCTGGCGATTGAGGGAATGTCTCCCGTGATGGACCCTTTCATCGTACTGAGCATCTGGCGGTCGAGGTAGTTGAGAACCGCGACGGGAACGAGGAGTCCGACAAGGAGCCAAGCCCGGTTGGGTGGAGACTGAGGGATGACAGAGGGCATAACGGGCTGGGGGGAGGTTCTATGAAACACGATGAGCCACAGTGGGCAAGGCTCGGTGGGCCTCCATCAGGGAGCGATGCCTTCTTGGGGCGCATCCAACCGAGGAAGTCGGACGATGGGTGGCGGCTTGCTCCGAACAGGGTGCCGTTCACATTTCAGCGAAAAGTTTGGTTTTCCGCCCCTTTTCAAAGACGAAACCTCCAACTGCATGCGTCAGAGATGCGAGGCATGAGTGGGCGGGGTCGAACTCTGCTCATTTGCGGCGAAAATCTATTAGTGGTGTTCGGCCGGAGCCGCGACCACAACCTATTGTGGTCTTGATTCGTCGGCGGGCATGCGGCAGTGTGTCGACTGGATAGGAGAATCTCACATTTATGTACCTGAAATCGCTCGAGCTTTTCGGATTCAAGTCATTTGCGCCACGGACGCTTTTGGAGTTTCACCGGGGGGTAACGTGTGTGGTGGGGCCGAATGGGTGCGGCAAGTCGAACGTGCTTGATGCGATTCGCTGGGTGCTTGGAGAGCAATCGGCGAAGGCGTTGCGTGGGGGGGAAATGGCGGACGTGATTTTTTCTGGGACGGATTCGCGTTCAGCGTTGGGGATGGCGGAGGTTTCGATGACGTTCGCGGATTGCGAGCATGATTTGGGGGTTTTGTGGAATGAGGTGACGATCACGCGTCGCGTGTTTCGAGATGGGGGGTCGGAGTATCTTTTGAACAAGACGCCGTGTCGTTTGAAGGACATCCACCAGATGTTCATGGACACGGGGGTTGGTCGGTCTGCGTATTCCATCATGGAGCAGGGGAAGATCGATTTGATCCTGTCGTCTCGGCCGGAGGATCGGCGTGCGATCTTTGAGGAGGCCGCTGGGATCACGCGGTTCAAGGCCCAGAAGAAGGAGGCGATGCGAAAGCTTGAGGCGACGGAGGCGAATCTGGTGCGTCTTGACGACATCGTGAAGGAGGTGAAGCGGCAGATTGGGTCGATGCAGAGGCAGGCGGGCAAAGCGCGTCGGTATCAGTCATTATTGGCGGAGCTTAAGACGCTTGAGACCCATTTAGCGCATCGGCAGTGGCAGGAGATGGTGGAGCAGCGTGGGCGGAATGATGAGGAGTTGGCGGGATTGTCGGAGAGGATTGGCGGTTTGCAGGCTTTGTTGGATGAGGGGGAGGCGGGATTGGCATCGCGTCGGGCGGCGTTGAATGATTTGGAGGAGCGGTTGGATATCTCTCGGCGATCGGCGGAGGATTTGAGGACGCGGATTTCGAACCATGAGAGCCGTTTGGTTTTCAACACGGAGCGCATGCGCGAGTTTGCGGACCTGTCGGCGCGTTACCGGACGGAGTCGGGTGCGGCGGAGGTGCGACGGATGGAGGCGGAGCAGGCGTTACGAGCGACGGACGAGGAGTTGGAAGAGATCACGGCGAATCTTGCGGTGGAGTTGAGGAATCTTGAAGGGCGGCAAGCGACGATTGCGGGGGTTGCGGAGCGACGGATGCGTGCGGACCACGAGATCCAAGGGATGGGGGCGGAGGTTCAGCGGATTGAGGGGCGTCTTGCGGGATTGCGGCAGCAGATGTCGTCGGTGGCCCAGCAGCGGGATGGGGCGGAGGCGCGCTTGGGGGTTTTGCTGGAGGAGGCGGACGCGCAGAAGTCGGCGGAGACGGCGGCACGGGGACGGATTGTGGAGGCGCGCAAGCGTGCGGAGGCGGCTGCGGAGACGGTGCGACTTTCGGAGAAGCGGTTGGGCGAGATGGATTCGGAGGCCGTTTTGCTGCGAGGGGAGGCGCAGCGGATTGATGGGATCCTGCGTGGAGTGGAGCGGCAGATCGCGGAGCAGCAGAGTCGGTTGGATGTCTTCTCCCAGCTCGCGGAGCGTGGGGAAGGATTTTCTGCGGGAACAAAGGCGGTGCTTTCGGGTTTGGACGCCCCGGAGGAGTATCGTCCTGCGATTTTGGGGGCGTTGGCTGACTGGATCGATGTCGATCCGGAGTATGTGCCAGCGGTTGAGGCGGCGTTGGGGGCGAACTTGGAGGCGATCGTGATGCGTGATACGGTCGTGGCGGAGCGGATCATCCGGACGCTGACGGATCGGCAGATGGGGAAGGCGGTGCTTGCGTTGGGCGACTTGGATCACGCGTTCGAGCATGTCCACAACGAGAAGTTGGTGTTGCCGGAGGGAGCGGTGGATTGGTTGATCAACAAGATCCGTCCGAAGCCGGAGGTCCAGAGGCTCATCGAGCGGTTGGTTAACTTCACGGTACTGATCCCTGATGTTTCCACGGCGCTCCGACTGTTTCCGCGCAAAGGCTGGATGATGGTCACCTTGCGGGGGGAGGTTTTGACGGGGGATGGGATGTTGCACGGTGGCGTTGAGGCATCATCGGCGGTGAATTCGGTGTTGGAGCGGAAGAACCAAGTTCTTGAGTTGGAGCGGAGTCTTGAAGGGTTGCGTGGAGAGCAGGCTTCATTGACCACTCAGCGTGAGGCTGCTGAGGCGAAGGTCTCGGAGAACGTGGTGCGCGCGGACATCTTGCGTGCTGAGATGCGCGAGGCGAGCGTGCTTGCTTCCACGGTGTTGAATGAGGTCGGTCTGTTTGAGCGTGAGGTGGCGGAGGCGGTTCGGCGTCGCGAGGCGACGGAGGGAGAGGCGGAGTCGGTGGAGGCGAGGCGAGCGGAGGCGGAGGATCGGCTTTTATCGATGGGTGGGGAGGAATACGTGTTGATTGAGCAGACGGAGCAGATCCAGGTTCGGCGTGAAGAAGCGGTGCGTGCTTTGGAAATGTTGCGAGTGGAGGAGGCGGAGGCGATTGGAGCGCTGAACGAACTCAAGATCCGTGTGGCGACGGAGCGGCAGCGGCACTCTTCGTTGCATCACCAACGGCAGCCGATGGAGGCCCGCATCCGCGAGTTGGAGGAGACGATCCGTCAGCGCACGGTGGAGGCGGACCAGTATGCGGAGCGTATCGTGATCACGGAGGGAGAGAACGCGGAGCTTCAGCAGAACCTTGTGGGATTGCGGACGCGGGTTTCCGAGTCCGAGGTTGAGTTGACCGGTTTGATGGCGGAGCGATCTGAGATTGCGGAGAGCGTGCAGAGATTGGCTGACGAGTTACGCGAGCATCGTCATCAACTCGGGTTATCTCTCGAGCAGAGGTCGAGGATTGAGGTCAGGCAAAGTCAGGCAGGCATGAAGGTTGAGGTTGTTGAGGAGCATATCCGGAAGCGCTACCAACTGGAGTTGAGCACCTTCCAGCGAGACCTGTATGCGTTGCGCGTTGCGTATCGTGACGCCTTGGTGCGTCAATCGACGCGGGGAGCGGCGGATGCGGTCTCGGAAGAGTCTGCAGATGGGGGGAGTTTGTCCGACGTGTTAGCGGCTGCCGATGCGGTTTCTGAGAGGGCGATGGAAGAGGATCGGGTGGAGGTGCGGGATGCGGTTGAGGTGGATGGTGCGATGAGCAGTGAGGACACCGGCGAACTGGATTGGGGCCGGATTGAATCGTTGGTGCGCGAGTTGGATCGAAGGCTGGATGCGATGGGGGCGGTGAACCTAGATGCCATCCAGGAGTTTGAAGAACTGGAGCAGCGTCACGCGTTCTTGGACAAGCAGTATCAGGATCTTTTGACGTCGAAGGAGGAGTTGCTGTCGGTGATCGCGAAGATCAATACGACGACGAAGCAGTTGTTTGCGGAGACGTTCGAGAAGATCCGGGTGAACTTCCAAGAGATGTTTGCGGAGTTGTTCGGTGGTGGGCGTGCGAACCTCGTGTTGACCGAAGGGGACGATCCTTTGGAGTCAGGTATTGAAATCATCGCGAAGCCGCCGGGTAAACAGTTGCAGAGCATCACTTTGATGTCCGGCGGTGAGAAGACGATGACCGCGGTGGCGCTGTTGTTCTCGATTTACATGGTGAAGCCGAGTCCGTTCTGCGTGCTGGATGAGATGGATGCGCCGTTGGATGAGTCGAACATCAGCCGTTTTATCCGGATCTTGGATCGATTTGTCGGTCAGAGCCAGTTCGTGGTCATCTCCCACAACAAGCGAACGATTGCGCGGGCGGATGCGATCTATGGGGTCACCATGGAAGAGCATGGAGTCTCGCGGTTGGTTGGGGTGAAGTTCACGAAGCGCGATGAAAGTGCGGAGGAGAGTGATGTGATGGGTGGGGATAATCCGTCGCCTGTCCCGAGTGTTGCGGAGAGCTTCGGGAAGAGTCCGAGGCTTGCCAGTGAGGATCGGGAGGCGACAGGGGCGTGAGTTGATCGGTCACGAGTTCGTCGCTGAGGCGTGATTCTCGGGGCCGCTTCTGTGGGGAGGACAAAATCGGATAAATCTTGGGCAATCCGCGTGGAGCGGGCGGGTTGTCGTCGCGGTAGTTTGAGTCGGTGCGATTGCGCACGTCCAAACCTCACACCGATAGACGATGAAAACCGCCCGAGTTGCAGCTAACCGCTCTGCCAAACCACGTCAGCAGGCTTCTTCCCTATTACCCAGCAACGGGCAACGTGGGGGGGAAGCGTCGGGTGGATTGACGGACCTTTTAGCAGCCCTCTCGCGTTCGCAGGCGATGGGAATCTTGGATTCGGACGGAATTTGGTTGGAGGTGAACGAGGTCTTCGAGAGGGCGACGGGTGTGTCGGCGGAGGAGCTCGAGGGCCAACATCACCGGGTTGTGTTGGAGAGGTCAGCGTCGATGGGGCCTGCGTATTCTGCGTTTTGGGAGGCACTTCGCGATGGCGTGGTGCAATCTGGTGAGTACGAATGGATGGGTGGCGGTGGGCGTCCGGTGTGGATGGTCGGTTCGTACACTCCCATGGTGGGGGACAGCGGCGACGTGGAGCGGATCGTTTTCGTTGGGATCGATGTGAGCGGATCCAAAGCGGAGGAGCAGGTCCGACGGAATATCATCAACCAGACCTGCATCATCTCGGAGACGGACCTGAAGGGTGTGATCACTTCGGTCAACGGGAAGTTCTGCGAGGTCTCGAAGTATCGGCCGGAGGAGCTTTTGGGTAAGCCGCACAATGTGACGCGGCACCCTGACATGCCGAGGGATGTTTTTCGCGCGATGTGGGCGACGATCGGGAAGGGCGAGATGTTTCGCGGGGTGGTGAAGAATCGAGCGAAGGATGGCACTCCTTATTATGTCGATGCGGTGGTCGCACCGGTCCTCGGCGAGAACGGCAAGCCGCGTAAATACATTGGGATCCGGTATGACATCACGGCGGCGGAGACCGAGCGTCAGAATATGCGAGGGCTTTTCAACGCGATCGATCTTTCATTCGCTTACGCTGAATTCAGCACGGATGGAACGATCCTCTCGGTGAACCGCAAGTTTCTTGAGCTCAGTGGGTTTATGGCCTCGGAGCTCGAGGGGAAACCGCATGACCTCGTTTGTGAGATGAGTGATGCATCCCGGCCGGAGTTGTTGGCGTTATGGGATCGCTTGCGGATGGGTCAGGCGGTGTCAGGCGAGTTCCGGCGGCGGAATCGGTCAGGGGAGGGGTTCTGGCTGCAGGGCGTGTATTCGCCGGTGGCGGACGAGACGGGGCGGGTGATGAAGGTGGTGCTGGTTGCCATGGATGTAGCGGATGCGGTCCGGCATCGTCAGGATATGGAGTCGGTTCTGGCGGATGTATCGCGGAATGCAGTGACGTTATCGGCGGCGTCGGAGGAGCTGAGTGCGAACAGCCAGACGATGGTTGCGAACGCGCACGCTACGGAGAGCCAGGCTGGGATGGTTTCCGCTGCAGCGCAGCAGGTTAGCAGTAATGTGCAGACGGTGGCTCGTGGTGCGGAGGTCATGCGATTGAGCATTGGTGAGATTGATAAGAGCGCGAGTGAAGCAGCGAAGGTGGCGGCGGTTGCGGTGAATGCGGCGGATAGTGCGTCGGAGTTGATGGAAAAACTAGGGTCTAGCAGTGCTCAGGTTGGGAATGTGATCCGCACGATCACGACGATCGCGCATCAGACGAATCTGTTGGCGTTGAACGCGACGATTGAGGCGGCGCGGGCGGGGGAATCGGGGAAAGGTTTTGCGGTGGTGGCGAATGAGGTGAAGGAGTTGGCGAAGGCGACGGCGAAAGCGACGGATGACATCAGCGAGATGATCGAGACGATCCAGAACGATACGACGCATGCGGTGTCGGCCATCTCGGAGATCCATGAGGTGATCACCAAGATCAACGAGTATCAGGGAACGATCGCGAAGGCGGTGAGGGCGCAGACGGCGACGACCGCTGAGATCTCGCGCAACGTTGCGGAGGCTGCATCTGGGAGCAACGAGATTGCGAGGAACATCGTGCACGTTGCGGAGGCGGCTGAAGGCACGACGCAGGGGGCCAATGACACGGAGCGGGCAGCGTTGGAGTTGGCGAAGCTGGCGGCTGCGCTTCAGCGGATGGCGGATGGGTTTGCGCGATGACGGCGGCGCGTTCGGGCTTTTGGAGGGTGTGTCAGGCACGGTTTCCCCTTTGGGAGAGAGCCCATGATTGAATCCGAAAAGCAGTCGGCACCGCCTGTGCGGTGGTACCAGAACGAGGACTGGTTGGCGTTGATTGTCGCGGGACCGTTGATTGTGGCGGTTTTGCTGGGGTGGCGTCCGCATTTTCCGAAACTTGCGTGGCAAGGGTCGGAAGATCTGGCCCGTCTGTTCTCGAAATCCAACCTGTGGGCGATGCTTTCCACGTCGTGCGCGTTGATTGCCGTGGCTGCGATGGCGCTGAGGGCTGCGATCGGGAGAACGGTGCTCCGTTTTGCGGGAGGTGCGGCGATCATCTTCGCCTTGAGCTGGATCGCGCAAGCGCTGGCGATGAATGCGGACATGAAGGCTTTGGGTTTGGAGTACGTGCTTTTTGCGTTGGGCTTGGGGTTGCTCTGGAGTCACTTGTTGCCGACGCCGGAGTGGTTGATCAGCGCTGCGAGAACGGAGTTTTTCATCAAGACCGGGATCGTGATCCTCGGCGCTGGGATGCTGTTCGGCGACTTGGTGAAGGCGGGGGTGCCTGGGATGATCCAGGCGCTGTTGGTCATCCCGGTTGTGTGGTACGCGACATTTTGGTTGGCGCGAAAACTACGTGTGGATGAGGAGTTTGGGGTGATGTTGTCGACGGCGGTGTCGATTTGCGGTGTATCGGCCGCCATCGCGGCGTGCGGTGCGATCCAAGGGGACAAGAAGAAGCTCTCTTATGTGACGTCGGTGGTGTTGTTGTGCGCGGTTCCGATGATGATCCTGATGCCGTGGTGCGTGAAGTGGTTGGATTTGAGTGAGGCGGTTGGTGGCGCGTGGCTCGGAGGAACGTTGGACACGAGCGGATCCGTTTTGGCTGCTACCGAGATGGTTGGGAAGGTCGCGACGCAGACGGGCACTGTGGTCAAGCTATCCCAGAACGTGCTGATCGGCGTGGCGGCATTCTTGATCTCGGTCTGGTGGACGGTGCGAGATCGTCGGGCGGGGAGTTCTGCACGGGTGGATTTCGGGGTGATCTGGGAGCGTTTTCCGAAGTTCGTTTTGGGATTTGTTGTCGCCTCGTTGGCGTTCTCGTTCCTTGTTGGAGCGGAGGGGGTCAAGGCGACGAAGGACACATTGAAGAGCTTGCGGGAGGTGTGGTTTGCGGCTGCGTTTGTCTCGATCGGGTTGGAAACGCGATTGGGAGATTTGGCGAGACTGGGTGGTGGCCGGCCTGCGTTCGCCTTCCTAGGGGGACAGGCGATCAACATCCTTTGGACGCTGGTGCTGGCTCGCCTCCTGTTCGCGAATCAGTGATGGGTGGTCGTTCAGGAGATGACGACTTCGGTGCCTTCTTGGACGAGATCGAACAGGCGGACCATATCCCTATTGGACAGTCGGATGCATCCGTGGCTTGCGGGGGTTCCCAGCAGATGTTCTTGGTTCGTCCCGTGGAGGTAGATGTAACGGGATTTGGTGTTGGCGTTTTCCGGGTCGGTTCCGTGCAGCCAGAGGATGCGTGTTTGAACATGGTCATCCGGATCTGATCCGGATCCGAATTTTCCGGTCGGTTTGCGGCTGACAAAAATTTCACCAAGTGGCGCCTTGTCTCCGTGCTTTTCGGCGACGATGAAACGTCCGGTGGGGGTGCATTGACTTCCCGGACGTTGCCCGACTCCAAACTTGGAAGTGGAGATGGGGACGGAGAACAGCATCGTACCGGAGGCGGAGAAGAGCTGCAGGGATTGGGTATTGATCTGAACCTGTATTTGCATCGGGGTGACGCGACACTACACTTCAAGGCCCTTTTTTATGAGCCGAAATCTGCACATTGCCATTGTAGGCGCCACTGGAGCGGTCGGGATCGAGTTGTTACGTGTGATGGAGCGCAGGAACTTTCCTGTGTCGAAATTGACGTTGTTGGCTTCGGCGCGTTCTGCGGGCAAGCGCTTGGAGTTCCGAGGGGAGATGCATGAGGTCCGCGAGTTGCGCGAGGATTCCTTTGCGGGTGTGGACGTCGCGTTGTTCAGTGCGGGGGGTGGGATTTCCAAGACGTTTGCGCCGCACGCGGTGGCAGCGGGGGCTGTGGTGGTTGACAATTCGAGTGCGTTCCGGATGGATCCGCAGGTGCCGTTGGTGGTTCCCGAGGTGAACGGAGGCGATGTGGCGGGGCATCGCGGGATCATCGCGAATCCGAACTGCACGACGGCGATTACGTTGATGGCGTTGTGGCCTTTGCACCGTGAGTTCGGGGTGAAACGCATTTTCGCTTCGAGTTATCAAGCGGTATCTGGCACGGGAGCGCAGGCGATCGAGGAGTTGCGGAAGCAGGTGGAGGCGACGGTGAGAGGCGAGCCGTTGGTGAAAGAGGTGTATCCGCACCAGATCGCTTTCAACGTGCTCCCACAGGTGGATTCGTTCTTGGACACCGGATACACGAAGGAGGAGATGAAGATGCAGAACGAGGGGCGACGCATCATGCATCATCCGGATTTCTGTGCGTCGGTGACGTGTGTTCGCGTTCCGGTCTATCGAGCGCACTCGATCGCTGTCAGTGCGGAGTTTGAACGTCCGGTGACTGTGGAGGCAGCGAGACGCGTTCTGTCGCACGCTCCGGGTTTGCGGGTGACGGATGATCCGGCTGCGAGGGTGTATCCGATGCCCTTGGATTGTGCGGGTGAAGATGATTGTCGGGTGGGGCGACTCCGGATGGACTGCGCGATGGACAATGGACTGTCGTTCTGGGTAAGCGGGGATCAGTTGTTGAAGGGGGCGGCGTTGAACGCGATCCAGATCGCGGAGCTGCTTTAGTTCCAACAGGTTTGCGGGTATGCCGCGATTTTACGCACCTCCAGAGGATTGGGCTTCGGATGGAGTTCCGCTTCGAGAGGACGAGGCGCGGCATGCTTCGCGGGTGTTGCGTCTGAGAGAGGGAGACGGATGTGAGGTGTTTGATGGAGCCGGGCGTGTGGCGGCGGGGCGGATTGGAACGAAGCGTGGTTCTGAGCTTTGGGTGACGTTTGATGGGGCTGTCCGGAACGAAGGCATCCTGGGCAGAGAGGTGGTGTTGGTTACGGCGATTGCGAAGGGTAAGACGATGGATTGGATCCTGGAGAAGGCGACGGAGCTGGGCGTCCATCGGATCATCGCGATGGTGACGGATCGCACGGTGGTGCGCCTTGATTCGGAGGGGTGCCGTGACAAAGCGTTGCGTTGGCGTCGCGATCTGATCGAGGCGTGCAAGCAGTGTGGTCTGAATCGCTTGCCAGAACTGCGAGTGGTCCGAGGTGTGGGCGAGGGATTGCAAGAGAGCGCGGGATGTGGGCTTCGGTTGTTCGGTGCGCTGGACGATCGGTCGCGTCGGATCACGGAGGTGGTTCGCATGCAGGGACCTTTTGCGGGAGGGGTGGCGGTTTTCATCGGGCCGGAGGGCGATTTCACCGCTGAGGAGTGTGAGATGCTTCGTGCGGCGGGTGTTGTACCTGTGGGGTTCGGCGCGTTGGTGCTGCGGATGGAGACGGCCGTGATGTTCGCTGTGAGTGTCTTGAAGGAGGTCTGTGCATGAGAGAGGAGAAAGTCCGCGTTCTGAAAACGATTTTGGCCTACCGTCGCTGGCTTGATTCACGGACGGATGCGGAGGGGCCTGTGGTGCTGGTTCCGACGATGGGAGCACTTCATGCGGGGCACGCAGCCCTGATCCGTCGGGCGCGCCGAATCGCAGGAAAGCAGGGGCTTGTGGTGGTTTCTGTCTTCGTGAATCCCACGCAGTTCGGTCCTCGAGAGGATCTATCTCGGTATCCACGTCCTTTTGCATCGGACCGGAAGCTTTGTGCGGAGCATGGAGCGGACGCGATTTTCCATCCGTCGGTTGAGGAGATGTATGGTTCGGGGAACACGGTTTGGGTGGATGAGGAGGGGCTTTCGGGCGGATTGTGCGGTGCGGCGCGTCCGGGGCATTTCCGAGGGGTGTGCACAGTGGTTCTCAAGTTGTTCATGATTTGCGCTCCGGACGAGGCGGTTTTCGGGCGGAAGGATTACCAGCAATGTGCGGTGATTGCGCGGATGGTGCGCGATTTGAATGTGCCTGTACGGCTTCGGTTTGAGGATACGGTGCGCGAGCGTGATGGATTGGCGTTGTCGTCACGGAACGCGTATTTGGATGCGGGTGCTCGCGTTCGGGCGCTCTCGATCGTTCGGGGACTTTCCGAGGCGATTGCGCGGTGGCGGGGTGGGGAGAAGCGCGTTCCGGTTTTGAGGGACCGTTTCCGGCGCGATCTGGAGGTGGCTGGGGCGGAGAGGATTGACTATGTGGAGGTGGTGGATGGTGAGACCTTGGAGCCTTGCAAGGTGGTGGGGCGCGGTTCGGTGATGCTGGTGGCGGCAGTGTTTGGTGGCACGCGCCTGATAGACAATATGATGTTTGAGTGAACGGAGGGCGAAACGAGCTATGATTCGAACGGACCACTTGGTGATTGGAAGCGGGATTGCGGGCCTATCCTTCGCGCTCAAGGCTGCGAATGAGGGCAGCGTGACGATCGTGACGAAGAGTGTTGCGGCGGAATGCAATACGGCGTATGCACAAGGGGGGATCGCTTGTGTGACGAGCGAGGAGGATAGCTTCGATTTGCACCTCAAGGACACATTGGTGGCGGGAGCGGGTTTGTGTGATGAAGCGGTGTCCCGCCAGATCGTGATGGAGGGGCCTGCGCGTGTTCGTGAGTTGATCGCGTTGGGTGTTCAGTTCGATCAGCGTGAGGTGGGGGAGGATGGGTCGACGGAGTTGGATCTTGGGCGGGAGGGCGGCCATTCGAAGCGTCGGATCTTGCATGCGCGGGACATCACAGGACGGGAGATCGAGCGTGCTTTGTTGGAAGCGGTGCGGAAGCATCCTTCGATCACGTTGTTAGAGAACCACATGGCGGTCGATCTGGTGACGCTGGGCAAGTTGGGGTACGCGAGTGAGAACCGGGTGGTTGGGGTGTATGTGTTGGATGAGGGAACGGGGTTGGTTCAGACGATCCGGAGTGATCGCGTGGTTTTGGCGACTGGCGGTTGCGGTAAGGTCTACCTTTACACGACGAATCCAGATGTTGCTACCGGGGATGGGCTTGCAATGGCATGGCGGGCGGGTGCGAGGGTGGCGAACATGGAGTTCATCCAGTTCCATCCGACGTGTCTTTTCCATCCTGAGGAGAGGTCGTTCTTGATCTCCGAAGCGGTCCGCGGCGAGGGCGGCATCCTTCTGAATGCTCGGGGAGAGCGGTTCATGGAGCGGTATGACGAGCGCAAGGAGTTGGCGCCGAGAGACATTGTGGCGCGCGCGATCGATGCGGAGATGAAGAAGACGGGGGCACGTTGCATGTACCTCGATATCTCGCATCGGCCTGCTGAGTTTGTGAGGGAGCGGTTTCCCAATATCGAGTCGACGTGTCGACGTTTGGGGATCGACATCACGAAGGAACCGATCCCGGTGGTACCTGCGGCGCACTATCAGTGTGGTGGGGTTGAGACGGATGTGGATGGGGCGACGACGTTGCGAGGTCTGTATGCATTGGGCGAAGTGGGGTGCACGGGGTTGCATGGTGCCAATCGCCTGGCAAGTAACTCGTTATTGGAGGCGGTGACGTTGGCGCATCGGTGTCATGAGCGGATGCGGCTTGGGCGCCGTTCTGGTGACGATGAGTTCTCGCACACGTATCCGATCCCCGATTGGGCCTCTGGTGATGCGCAGGACATGGATGAGGCAGTGGTGATCACCCACAACTGGGAGGAGATCCGGCGTTTGATGTGGGATTATGTGGGCATTGTCCGGACGACCAAACGTCTGCAACGAGCCTCTGCGCGGTTGCGTAATTTGGAGCATGAGATCCGCGAGTTCTATTGGAACTTCAAGGTGACCAAGGATTTGCTGGAGTTGAGAAACCTTTGCACGGTGGCTTCGTTGATCGTCGATTGTGCGCTGATGCGTCAGGAAAGTCGTGGCTTGCACTACACGCTTGATCATCCCGGGGAGCGGGAAGTTTTCCGACGTAACACGGTGTTGCGCCGGGCAGTGGTCTGAAAGGGGATAGCGCGGTGCTTTTCTGGAGGGCGGCGGATCAGCGTTTTCGACGCATCGAATCCACTTTGGCTCGAACGCTTTCGGGCATCTTGACCATTTCGGGCCAATCGCGGTGGTATCCTTCGCCGGGCAGTTTGCGGGTGGCATCGAACCCCATGTGCGAGCCGAGGTTCGCGATGGAGGGGGCGTGATCGAGCGCATCGGTGGGATTGCGGGTGAGAAGTGTGTCGCGCTCTGGGTCTGTGTTTGAACACATGCGGAAGAGGACCTCGCTCGTGTTGTGCACGTTGCAATCGTGATCCACCACCACGATGTATTTGGTGAACATCATCTGCCCCATTCCCCAGAGCCCGTGCATGATCTTGAACGCTTGCCACGGGTATTGTTTACGGATGGAGACGAAGACCAGGTTGTGGAAGACACCCTCTGCAGGGAGCGCGATATCAACGATCTCGGGAAAGTTCATCTTGAACACGGGCAGGAAGATCTGGACGCTCGCGCTGCCCATGTAGAAGTCCTCCATTGGCGGTAGTCCGACGACGGTACAGGGATACACGGCATCACGCCGATGGGTGATGGCCGTGATGTGGAGGACGGGATAGTTGTCGACGGGCGTGTAGAACCCGGTGTGATCCCCGAACGGGCCTTCGGCGCGGGTCTCTCCTGGGTGCACGAAGCCTTCGATGACAAAGTCGACATCGGCAGGCACCTCGAGCGGAACGGTCTCGCAACGAACGAGATCCACTGGACGCTGTCGGATGAATCCGGCGAACAAGATTTCGTCGAGTCCGTCAGGCAGAGGGGCGGTGGCGGCAAAGGTATAGGCCGGATCACCGCCGATTGTCACTGCGACTGGCATGGGTTCGCCTCGCTCATAGTACCGTTTGCCGTGGCGAGCGGCCACCTTGTGGACCTGCCAATGCATGCCGGTTTCGGAGGGGGAGAAGACCTGCATGCGGTACATCCCGAGATTCTTATCACCTGTGTCGGGATCCATGGTGTGGACGCAGGGGAAGGTGATGAACCGTCCGCCATCATTGGGCCAGCACTGGAGGATGGGCAGGTCGAGCAGGGTCGGCAGCGAACTTCCTTGGCCGGTCGTTTTTTCGGGATCGATCAAGTGGACGACATCTTTGCAAGGTCCTGATGAGACATGGCGCGGCTTGGCGTTGAGGAGGCCGAGTCCTTGGAGTGCGAGGTTCCATGCGGATCTGAGATTGGTGGGCGGCTTCGCTTTGAGGAGGAGAGTCATCTTTTCGACGAGCTCGTCGATGGATGAGAGGCCGAGCGCAGCAGCCATGCGTCGGTGGGATCCCATGGTGTTGACGGCGAGCGGGAAAGACGATGGGGCGCCGTGAACGGTGGGCTGTTCGAAGAGGAGGGCTTTGCCTCCGTTCGGGGATTTCATCTCACGGTCGGCCCATTCGGAGATCTCGAGTTCGGACGCGACGGGTTGGGTGATGCGTTCGAGTTCACCGATGCTTTCGAGGTGTCGGATGAACTCGCGGGAAGATTGGTATGCCATGGGTGTTGGAGAGGTGTTAGCGCGCTCCTGCGCGGTTGGCTGCTTGGCATGCAAGGCCGACGGTCGATAGGTCGGCGAGGAAACCGTCCCGTCGCTCGGGTGGGAGGCTGCTGAGTACGTGGTCCTGTAGATCGAGTGCCACCTCCGCTGCGGCGTGGAGAGCTTCGACACCTTTTGGTGTGAGGGTGACGGCTTTGGCGCGTGCGTCGTTGGCGTGTCGTCCGCGGGTGACGAGTCCGGATTGTTCCATGCGACGGACGAGTGAAGCGATGGTGTTGGGATCGCTTGCCATGGCTGAGGTGATGGCGGTTTGGGTGAGGGCTCCGTCGTTGGATTCAGAGATCCAGCGGAGCACCGAGAACTGGTCAGGGGTCAGACCGAATGAGGAGATCCGTGTGCGGAAGGCTTGGTTGAGGCCGAACCAAGCCTTTCGGAGGAGAGGGGGGAGTCTTCGTTCCGAGGTGGGAGTTTTTGGATGGGAGGGGACTGCGTCCATGGTCTGAGCCGACGGTTCGGGATGCTACTTAAGCGGGCTGGGGAACACGATAGCTTACATTGGTGTGGCGGGTGAGGGGTGGATTCTTTTGGTTCAGTGGTGAGTGGGGGATAGGTGCTGCCGACTTCCATTGCTCCGGTTGGGGGGAGGGGGTACTGTGATGACTTATGTCGTTTCAGGAGTTTGGCCTTTCGGAGGCTGTAGTGCATGGGGTGCAGTCGATGGGATACATCGACCCGACACCCATCCAGGAGAGGGCGATTCCCGTGATCCTGAGTGGCAAGGATGTGATGGGCTCTGCTCAGACGGGGACGGGGAAGACGGCGGCGTTTGCCTTGCCGATTCTCACTTTGCTTGCGCGGCATAGCGGGATGAGGTGTTTGATCCTTGAGCCGACGCGAGAGTTGGCTGCGCAGGTGGAGGAGTCGTTGCGATGGTTCGCGCGTTTTTCGGATCTGGAGATCGGGTTGGTGCACGGCGGGGTGAAGCACGGCGGACAACGGGACAAGTTGAAGCGAGGGATTGATGTGTTGGTGGCGACGCCGGGGCGGCTACTCGATTTCATGGAGGATGGGACCATCTCATTGTCGTCAATCCAGTACCTGATCTTGGACGAGGTGGATCGCATGTTGGACATGGGGTTCTTGCCGCAGGTTCGACAGATTGTGGAGAAGTGTCCGGCCCAGCGGCAGACGCTGTTCTTCTCGGCGACGATGCCTCCGGAGATCGATCGGATGGCCAAGTGGGTTTTGAAAGAGCCGGAGGTGATCGAGATCGGGCAACGTCTTTCGCCTGCAGAAACGGTTGCGCATGCGTTGTATCCGGTGGCGAAAGATCAGAAGTTCGATCTGTTGCTGGAGATCCTGGCTCGGACGACCTTCGACAGTTGCATCATCTTTTCAGCGACCAAGGTGAATGCGGATCGGATCGCGGCGCGATTGGGAGAGAGTGGGCATCCGGTGGCGGTGATGCATGCGGATCGATCCCAGCGGGAGAGGACGGAGGCGTTGGACGGATTCAAGTCCGGGAAGTTCAAGTTATTGGTTGCCACTGATTTGGCGGCGCGAGGTCTGGACATCGCGGGGGTTTCCCATGTGATCAACTACGATGTGCCGGGGCATCCCGAGGATTATGTCCATCGGATTGGCCGAACGGGGCGTGCGCAGACGACGGGTGAGGCATTCACGATTTTTTCGGCGGAGGACACGGATGCGGTTCGAGCGATTGAGGGGTTCATCGGTGCGCCGATCGAGAGGCGGAAGTTGGAGGGATTCAACTACCTGTTCACGATGCTGCTGAATGGTGGGCCGACGCGTCCCGCTCGGAGCAAGACGAGCATGTTCATGGGGGCTCGTCGCCGCAGGTAACCGTTGGATCAGGAGCGGGCTATGGCTGGGATCGCTTCCATCAGTGAGGCCCTGCGTGGGAGCAGGATATTCGATCGGGTTCTGGCGCCTCTCAAACGGAAAGGGGGGTGCGCCCTTGACGTTGGCTACATTGATGGCGTTGCGCAACCGATTGTTGTTGGGTTGGTTGCGCAGGCGCAGCGGACCCGTGGGTTGACCTGGGTTTTCGTGGGTGACGCGCACGCGCAAACGCGGATGTGCGGGGTCTTGGGGCAGATGTTGGAGTCGGTCTACCTTTTGCCTGAGGCACCCGCGCGGTCGGATGGGGAGGCGATCAGCGATGGCGAAGTTGTGGCGGAAAGATTGGGGGTTTTGAGAAGGATCCCGGAGCTTCGCAAGGCCAAGGAGGGTGTGATTGTTGCGGTGATGCCGAGTTTGATGGAAGCGGTTCCGTTGGCGGAGGAGATCACTCGTGGCGAGGTTCGGCTCAAGGTCGGCATGCGCATGGATCGCGATGCGCTGGAGAAAAAGTTGGGTGAAGCGGGTTTTGAGAGGGTCGCACAAGTGCACGAACGGCGGCAGTACGCGGTGCGTGGGAGCATTCTCGATGTGTTCGCTGTTGCGGATTCCATCCCGGTGCGGACGGATTGGTTTGGGGACGAGTTGGAGTCCATTCGCGGGTTCAATGTTCACTCGCAGATGTCGGTTGAACCGTTCACCGAGATCGGGTTAGTGCTTTCTGACGAGGACACGATGCGCACCACGACCTTGCGTGAGGGTTTTCGGGCGGAGGATTTGGTGGTGTATGCGGATCTTGGGATGCAGCAAGAAGCGGATGTTCCGGAACCGTTTCACGGCCGCTTCGTGAGGGTTTTGAAGGGTTTGCCGGCGGAATCGACGGAGATGGATGGTGCGTGTTTTCCGGCGGACATGGCGGATTTGCATGCGGGGGAGTTCATCGTGGATCAGATCAAGCGGGAGAGATTGCTTGGGCAGTTGGAGGAGTGGCGTGAGAGGAAGTGGTCGGTCTTTCTTGTGTGCCAGAACGAGGGGGAGATGGAGCGGATGCGCGAGATCATCCCGACGGGATATTCGGAGCCGCTGATCTTCGTGGAGGGCGAGGTCACAGGCGGGTTCACCTGTCCGGGAGCGAGGGTTGCGGTGATCACGGATGACGAGATGCTTGGGCGCTCGAAACCGATCCGAGTGACTCGAGGTGCGGGGCAGCGATTCCGTGATCTCTTGGCCTTGGGACCGATGGATTTTTCCGAGATCAAGGAGGGGGATCTGGTGGTTCATCTGGAGTACGGGATTGGGCGGTATGAGGGGTTGACGGAGATCCCTCGAGAGGGTGGTGGGGAGGAGAAGGTGATGGTCATCCAGTATGCGAAGCGGGCGCGTGTTTACGTCCCGATGGAGCAGGCCAACCAGATCTCGAAATATGTGGGGCTTGGACGGAAAAATCCGCCATTGAACGAGCTAGGTGATGGGAAGTGGGGGCGTTCAAAAGTCAGGGCGGAGCGGGCGGCGGTGGAGTACGCGGGGCGTCTTTTGGAGATCCAGGCGCAGCGGATGAGCGCGGTCGGGAATGCGTTTCCCGCTGACTCGCATTGGCAGCGCGAGTTTGAGGAGTCGTGTCCGTTCGAGGAGACACTGGATCAGTTGCGGGCGATCGAGGCGGTGAAGCGCGACATGGAATCGGAGCGGCCGATGGACCGTTTGATCTGTGGGGATGTGGGATTTGGGAAGACGGAGGTCGCTTTACGTGCGGCTTTCAAAGCGGTGATGGGAAGGCGGCAAGTTGCGGTGTTGGTTCCCACCACGGTGCTAGCGGAGCAGCATTATCGCACCTTTCGTGAGCGGATGAGCGCGTTCCCGATACGCGTGGAGATGCTCTCTCGCTACCGCAACCGTTCGGAGCAGGCGGAGACGTTGAAGGGTTTGCAGGATGGGTCGGTGGATATTGTTGTCGGGACGCATCGGGTGATCTCGAAGGACACGCGTTTTCGCGATCTTGGTTTGGTGATCGTGGACGAGGAACAGCGATTTGGGGTGAAGCACAAGGAGGAACTGAAGGCGCGATTCCGTTTGGTGGATCAGTTGACGCTTTCTGCAACACCCATACCGAGAACGCTTTATCTTTCATTGATGGGTGCGCGGGAGATGAGCACCTTGGAGACCCCGCCTGCGAACCGCATCCCGGTTGAGACGGAGGTTCGTCCGTACGATGAGCGGGTCATCCGCGACGCGATCCAGCGGGAGATCCAACGGGGCGGGCAGGTGTATTTTCTTCACAACCGGGTTGAGAGCATCGAGTGGATGCGGAAGCGGATTACGGAGTTGGTTCCTGGGGCGCGTGTGATCACGGGTCACGGGCAGATGGCCGACGGTGAGTTGGAGGATGTGATGCAGCGTTTCATCACGGGTGCGGCAGATGTGTTGGTTGCCACGACGATCATCGAGAGCGGATTGGATATCCCGAATGCGAACACGATCATCATCGATCGAGCGGATCGGTTCGGGTTAGCGGATCTCTACCAACTTCGCGGACGTGTGGGGCGTGGCGGAATGAAGGCGTACGCGTACTTGATGTTGCCGAGGGACCTGATCCCTGCGGGGGATTCGAGGAAGCGGGTGGCGGCGATGCAGCAATATTCCCACTTGGGAGCTGGGTTCCGTATTGCGATGCGCGATCTGGAGATCCGAGGCGCGGGGAACATCCTTGGGACCCAGCAGAGTGGACACATCGTGACGGTGGGGTTGGAGTTGTACTGCACGCTGCTGAAGCGCGCGATTGCGCGGACCAAGGGAGAGAGCACGGCTGCGGATGTGGGGTTGGCGTCGTTCTCGTTCGATTTTGTGGCGCTTTGTGAGGCGGATCATGTCAGCCGGGATCGGCGCATTGTCGCAGGTGCTTTCCTTCCCGAGTCTTACATTGAGGATCCATCGCAGCGGATCCGCGCGTATCGGATGTTGTGCTCTGCGGGTGATGTGATCGAGGTGGAGCGGGTGTTGGCGGGATGGCGGGATTTTCACGGAGCCCAGATCCCTCAACCGGCCCTCAATCTTGCTACAATCCAGCGGATCCGGATCAAGGCTTCGGAAAAGGGTTTGCGGCAAATCGAGGTCCAGGACGAGCGGGTGAAGATGCGGCGTCGAGATGGAGAATACATCCAGATCATGGGTAAGTTTCCTCGGCTGAACCTTTTCAAGACACCTGAGGAGCGGCTCGACCTTTTGGAGCGGATGATGGAGTCGATGTGAATGTTCCGATCAAGTCGCGTGCGGAAATGACCGTGGGGGTCAGGGTCACAAGAGGTGGCCGAGAGCTAGCAGTCCGTAAAAGGTGTACTCGGCGTCGAGATGGTCATCATTCCAGTGCCCGTGGAATCCACCTTCTGCCGACCACAACGAATCGACGAAGTCGAGACAGGCTTCCTTGATGGCGGCGGGGACCGGTGTTTCGAGGCAAGCCAAGGCGTGAAGGGCGGTGGCGGTTGAGAGCAGGTCTGGGATCGGGGCGAGAGGCATGGCCAAGAATCCGCCTTGAGGGTGGACCTGTCCGAGCAGCCAGTCGGCAACACTCGGGTTTAGAGGCATTTGCAGTTGCGAGAGCAACGTGACCGCCGCCGATGTAGGGTTGGTTGAGCCTTTGGGAAGTGCGGGGAAGTTGCCCCATGCGCCGTCTTTCGACTCAAGCCGCTTGAGGGAGCGGACGAGTTCGAGGGGAGCGGGAATCTCGTGGCCGAGGTCCTGATAGGCGCCGAATGCGACAAAGGCAGCGTAAGCGTTACCGGTTGGACTGGAGCTGTTTCCGTCATATCCGCCATCAAGGCTGCGGAAGGATTCGATACGGTGGAGGATCGCTTTTTCGCGTGCAGGTTCTTGGAGGTGGAGTGCTGCACGACATCTCGCGAGGGCTCCTAGGTGGACGAGGTCGAGACGCTCGATATCTTCGTGGGAGTCGACAAATGTGCGGGTTGCGAACGGGTCTGGTGGTTTCACCCCGAGTGCTTCGAGGCAGGCCAGCCAGAAGATGGTGTAGTAAAGATCGTCGCGGCCGTCTCGATCGGCGCCACCTCCGCGAGGTCCGTGTCCGCGGAGGAGTCGATCCTTGACCAACTCTGCAGAGTCACCGAGGCCGCGTGCGCCGAGAGCGGCTATTTGGAGCATCTCGACGCGAAGCGAGCGTCGGCTCATCCGATCTTGAGCCCTTTGAGTTCACCGGTGCTGTCGCCCAGTTTGGAGGTCCGAACATCCATGCGATTGAGGATTCCGAGCCAAAGGTTGTTGAGCGGTGTCTCGCCGGGGATGACGAGGTGCCGGCCTGTTGAAAGGGTTCCGTTTCCCTTGCCGGCGAGCAGGATGGGGAGATCGTCATGGTTGTGTCGGTTCCCATCCGAGTTCCCGCTCCCGATTGCGATCATGCTGTGGTCAAGCAGGTTGCCATCGCCTTCTGGGGTGGAGCGAAGCTTCTCTAGAAGGTAGGCGAACTGTTCGATGTGGAATCGGTTGATTGCTGCGATCTTCTCCATTTTTTCCGCGTTGTTGCCGTGGTGCGAGAGATCGTGATGGCCCTCTTTGACGCCGACAGAGGGATAGGCCTTGTTGCTCCCTTCGTTGGCCATGACGAAAGTTGCGATGCGGGTGGAGTCCGTCTGGAAGGCGAGGACGAGGAGGTCGCAGAGGAGGCGGATATGTTCTTTGTACTCTTGAGGGGCACCTTCAGGAACGGCGAAGCCTTCAGGGGCTTTGGGTTCTGCGTACGAGGCGGCCCGTTCGATACGTTGTTCGAGATCGCGAACGGAACTGACGTACTCGTCGAGCTTTCTGCGGTCTCTGGAACCCAGTTGTCTGTTGAGGGAGGCGACATCTTGGCGCACGAAGTCGATGATGCTCTTGCGTTGTGCATCGCGACGTTTGCGTTCGTCTGAGGATCCTGAGCCGAAGATGCGTTCGAAAATCAGCTTCGGATTGACCTCTTTTGGAAGAGGTTGCGAGGCTGATCTCCACGACATCGTGGACGAGTAGACGCAGCTGTAGCCGGAGTCGCAGTTGCCTGCCATGGATCCTTGTTCACAACCGATCTCGAGGGAGGAGAGTCGTGTGCGGTCGCCGATTGCTGCGGCTGCGACTTGGTCGACAGAGATGCCTGCGCGGATATCCGCACCATCCGTTTTCTTGGGCTGAACCCCGGTCAGGAACGCTGAAAGTGCGCGGGCGTGATCGCCGCCGCCATCGCCGTTTGCACGGGCTTTGTCGGCGGTGAGGCCACTCACGGGGAGGAGGTACTCCTTGTGGGGTTCGAGTGCGGCGAGGGTTTTGGGAAGAGTTCCGAGAGCGCCTTCTGCTGTGGGGCGCCAATCTGGCATGTGCACGCCGTTCGGGATGTAAAGGATGGCCATCCGGTTGGGGGTGACTTTTGCCGTTGATTCCTCGGCTTGAGCCCAGGAGGCGAGGGGGCCCATGCTTTCTAGCCAAGGAAGAGCGAGTGTTGCTCCGAGGCCGCGAAGAACTGTCCGTCGGTGCAGAGGGGAGGTGGAGATGGGCATAGTTGTTCGGCGTTATTTCGACCTTTCAGCAACCTTCGGACCTGACATCCCGCGTTGGAACAGGAATGGATCGCTGGTGATGACACCTTTCACGATGGTGTGGAAGCGGTTGTCCTGTTTTCCGGCATCGGAAACGATCTTTTGGATGGGGCGATCATCGAAGAAATCGAGGCTCCGGCCGAGGGCATAGGTCATGAGCTTCTCGGTGACATTGCGAACGATGATGTCCTGTTTTGAAGCGAGGATCTTCTTGAGGTCAGAGATTCCAGAAAATGCGGTGCCGTCCGGGAGGGTTCCGGCGGGATCGATCGGGCCGTCGGCATCGGATTCGCGGTAGCGCCCGATGACATCGAAGTTTTCGAGAGCGAAACCGATAGCATCCATCGATTGGTGACAGTTGGAGCATGCAGCGTTCGCGCGGTGCATCTCCATGCGTTGCCGGAGCGTGCCCTTCGCCTCCTTATTGGCCTCGAGCTCTGGAACATTTGGAGGTGGCGGTGGCGGAGGGGTTCCCATGATCTGTTCGAGCACCCACTTACCTCGCTTGACGGGCGATGTCCGAGTGGGGTTCGAGGTGACAGCGAGGACGCTGGCGTGCGTCAGGATTCCTGCCCGGGGCGAATCTGAGAGGTCAACTCGTTGAAAGTCTTTCCCTCGGAGCGAGTTGCCTGCCGGTTTTGCGCGGGCACCTTTTGCTGGATTTCCTGCGGTATCGGCGATGCTGTAGTGCTGCGCGAGCGTTTCGTTCATGAAAGTGTACTGTCCTGCGACGAGATCGGTCACTGGGCGGTCCTTCAGGAAGACCTCGCTCAGGAACAGTTCCGTTTCCTTGAACATGGAACGTCGGAGCGATTCATTGAGAGGGAACTGCGTGGTGTCCGGCATAAATGCATTGAAGCGTTGGAGTTGCAGCCATTGCATTCCGAAGTTGGAGACGAGGGTGGATGCCTTTGGGTTCGCGAGCATCCGTTCGATCTGTGCATCGAGCTGTTTTGTAAGGTCGTTTTTGGAGGCGAGTTGCATTAGCTCGTCGTCGGGCATGCTCGACCAGAGGAAGTAGCTGAGGCGGGACGCGAGTTGCGTGTCGGAAAGGCGTGCCATTCCGGGTTTGGGGTTGGCGGTTGGTTCTGGGCGGAAGAGGAAATGGGGCGAGCAGAGCGCCATGGTCACCACCGAGCGCGCGCCGTCGTTCAGAGCGAGGAGACCTTCTGGTGATTTGAAAAGCCCCAGGTAGCGATTCCTTTCCTCGGCGGTCGGAGTCCGGCGGAAGCAGCGTTGGAGGAACCAGTTCACGAACGCTGCGGGTTGTTGATCGGTGGGCGTTTGGTCGAGCGTTGCCGCGATCTCTCGTTGGAAGCGGGTACGGCGGTCGGAAGGTCCGGAGATGACAGCAGACTTCGCGAAAATCATCCGCTCAGTGAGGGTGGGGTCAGGGTTCGCGAACTTGAACTCGAAACGGTGTGTTCCCTCTGTGAGCGGGAGGGTTACGTCATAGGAGGACCATTTTTTGTAAGGGCTCGTGATCTCATGGGTCGCCACCAGTTTGCCATCGACGTACACCTCAAGGAGGGGCGCTTCGGAAAGGAGCGGTTCTTCGGCGGAGGCGCTCAGGCTCACCTTATAGATGCCGGGTTCGTCGAACGATTGGGTGGTTGCTAGGGTGTGCTTGGGGTTGTTCAGGGGGCGGTCAGCGGGTTTTTCTGGGAAGCCGCCGGGTTCGAATGACTGAGGGCGAACATACTTGTGCCGTTCGGGCTCTTCTTTCAGAGGGAGAGCGCGGAGAGCCAGTCCCGAGGCTGCGTCGAGGAATCGCTCTGCGTGCACAGGGGAGAGAGTGAGGACCTCTCCGATGTTGTCGAACCCTGCACCAATGTCATCAGCGGGGAATGCCTCTGATGCGTTGATGTCGATGAGCAGGAGGTCGCGGATGGTGTTGTTGTATTCTGTGCGGTTAAGGCGGCGCATGGTCACGGCGCCTGGATCGGGGGGGAGGGCGGCGATTGCGGCGGATAGAGCCTCGTTGAGATGGTCAGCGAGAGCTGCTCGAGCGTGTGTTTCCGGTTTCTTTTCCGCTTTTGGCGGTGGCATCTGGGATGAGGTGGTTTGCTTGATGACATCCCGCCAGAAGTTCCGGTTTTTCAGAAGGTCCGTGTCTTTGAGCGCGGAGGCGATGTCGACATCGCCCTTGGCCTTGTCGGGGTTGTGACAATCCGTGCAGTATTCGCGAAGGAAGGGGCCGACGGATTGAGAGAGGATCCGTTGCGCATCGGTTGCGGTGCGACTGGAGGGCTCCTTTTTTTGTGCGGCTTGCGTGATCAGCGGGCAGGCAGCAAGAAGGAGGCTGCAGGCGAGTTGGGTGGCTTTGAGGAGAGGGGGAGGGGTGGAGTCCATTTTTGTTCTGAGAAGACAATCGGTTTACGCAGGCCAAATCAGGTTTTTTTTTGACACGCGAGGCCCCCTTGCTACTTTGACCCCCCGCTTCAAAGGGTACAGTACGGATGGTCACGCATTGAGAAGTGCGGTCCGTTCGCTCAGTTCCCGAAGTATGTGTTTGTACTGTTAGGGTTTATGCCTGGGTAGCTCAGTTGGCAGAGCACGTCCTTGGTAAGGACGAGGTCGCCGGTTCAATCCCGGTCCCAGGCTCCCCATCGCTTCAGTGCTGGATTAAGTTGGAGCCGGTATCGTGAGAGCTTCGACTTGGTCTTATCGGAGTCTGTTGATTGAGTCGACAGCGCTGCGAATGCCTTGGGCGGTGATGGTTTCAGCGATTAACGGGCGAAAGTCTGCAGTCGCGCGGGCCAGCGATCTCGACGATGTGTAACCAGTTCAAGAATAACCAGAAAAACAGAAAGAACTCACTGACCTATGGCCAAGGAGCAATTTAGCCGCAACAAGCCGCATGTTAACATCGGCACCATTGGACACGTTGACCACGGCAAGACGACGTTGACTGCAGCGATCACCACCGTTCTCTCTAAGAAGGGGATGGCACAGGCGAAAGCTTACGACGAAATCGATGCTGCGCCCGAAGAGCGCGAGCGCGGGATCACGATCAACACTGCGCACGTTGAGTACGAGACGGAGAACCGTCACTACGCACACGTCGATTGTCCCGGACATGCTGACTACGTGAAGAACATGATCACGGGTGCAGCTCAGATGGACGGAGCGATTTTGGTGGTATCCGCGACGGATGGTCCGATGCCACAGACCAAGGAGCACATCCTTTTGGCCCGTCAGGTGGGGGTTCCTGCGATTGTCGTTTTCATGAACAAGTGCGACATGGCGGATCCAGATCTCCTCGAGCTCGTTGAGATGGAAATCCGTGAGACGCTTTCCAAGTATGAGTTCCCTGGTGACGATCTTCCGATCGTGAAGGGTTCGGCCAAGAAGGCTTTGGAAGCGGGCGATCCTTCGCATGCTGATGCGGCATGCATCATCGAGTTGATGAGCAAGGTGGATTCCTACATCCCAGTGCCTGAGCGCCCGATCGATCAGCCTTTCCTCATGCCGGTTGAAGACGTGTTCAACATCGAAGGTCGTGGAACTGTTGCGACGGGTCGTGTTGAGCGTGGTATCCTCAAGAAGATGGAAGAAGTTGAGATCATCGGTCTGCGCGACACGCAGAAGACGACGGTCACCGACATCGAAATGTTCCGTAAGTTATTGGATGAAGCTCGTGCGGGCGACAACGTCGGGATCTTGATGCGCGGCATCAAGAAAGACGACGTCGAGCGTGGGCAGGTGATTGCGAAGCCCGGTTCGATCAAGCCGCACAAGAAGTTTGCTGCTGAGATTTACGTGCTGTCGAAGGAAGAGGGTGGTCGCCACACTCCGTTCATGAACAACTACCGTCCTCAGTTCTATTTCCGTACGACGGACGTGACGGGTGCTGTGTCGCTTCCAGAGGGCGTGCAGATGGTCATGCCTGGGGACAACGTGAGTATCACGGTTGAGTTGATCACTTCGGTCGCGATGGAGAAGACGATGCGCTTCGCTATCCGTGAGGGTGGTCGTACGGTGGGTGCTGGCCGTATCGCCGACATCATTCCGTAAGTTAGATTTTGAGTGGCAGATGACTGGTGCTCTGCCATTCTTGGCTCGGAAGAGCCGATCACTGGTTACAAGGAGCGGGGGGAACCCCGCTCCCCGACCGGTGTGGGACCAGTCTCGGGAGGCCTCAAGCGTGAAGTTGTGAGGTATTGTTCAGCGTATACGGCAGTAGCTCAATTGGTAGAGCAGCGGTCTCCAAAACCGCTTGTTGGGGGTTCGAGTCCCTCCTGCCGTGCTCGCATTTTATCTTCCATGCTGTTTCGATGATGTCGAATCGTTCTCGGCTTTTCAGAGCGTTCGACATGTATTGATTCTCAGTGGACGTTTAGCGATTGTGCGTTGAGCGTCGAAAGTTTTGGGTGGAGCGGCGAAATGCGCGGTACGGTTTCTGTGTAAACGCCGACGGTCGGACATGAATTCAGACAGATATGATTGCTAAAGCGAAAGAGTTTCTCTCAGAGATCCGGGTTGAGCTGGCGAAGTCCTCTTGGCCTTGGAATCCCGAGGAGAAAGGGGTGAAGAAGTATCGAGAGTTGATTGATTCAACGGCGATTGTGGTGATTGCGATGGTTCTTCTGAGTGGATTCGTATCTTTGTGCGATTTGGTGTTGTTGAAGTTGGGCAGCTGGGTGATCCGGTGAGTAGCCGCTTTCGCGGGTGGTTTAGTTTTTCGAAGGAGTAACTTTCAAGGAAGCGATAGCGTATGACGGAAGAACAAAAGAGGTCACAATGGTTTGTGGTGCATGTGTTGTCGGGGCGCGAGAAGATGGTGAAAGACAACATCGATCGGCGGGTGCAGATGGAGGAGATGTCTGATTATATCTTCAATGTGATGCTGCCTGAGGAGCGTGTTTCCGAGGTGAAGCATGGCAAGCGCACAGAGAGCAAGCGGAAGAGTTTTCCGGGCTATCTTTTCGTCAACATGTGGCTGGTTGATGAGGACAAACGTCCCGATCCCGCGGATCCCAAGGCGAACTTGGTGGATCGCACATGGTATTTCATCCAAGACACTCCAAACATCATCGGGTTTGCTGGTCGACGCGATCGTCCCTCAAGGATGTCTCCGACGGAGGTCGAAGATCTCTTGAGAGAGTACACCGTTATCAGTGATGACGCTCGGCCGAAGATGGACTTCCAAGTTGGTGAGAAGGTCAAGGTTGCTGACGGTCCGTTCATGAGTCAGAGTGGCCCTGTGGTTGAAGTGGATCCTGAGAAGGGCAAACTTCGGGTTTCGGTGGAGATTTTCGGGCGCGCGACGCTGGTGGATTTGGAGTATTGGCAGGTTGAAAAGGACGACGGTGACGATAATAAGTAAGTAATTTAATTGAAAAGTTTATGGCAAAAGAAGTTGTAGCGCAAATCAAGTTGCAGATTCCTGCAGGTCAAGCTAATCCAGCACCTCCCGTTGGTCCGGCGTTGGGTCAGAACGGTGTGAACATCATGGCGTTCTGTAAGGAGTTCAACGCGCGGACGCAGCCTCAAGCGGGTGATGTGTTGCCGGTTGTGATCACGGTCTACAAGGATAAGAGTTTCACCTTTGTGACCAAGCAGCCGCCATCGTCTGCTTTGATCAAGAAGGCCTTGGGTTTGGCTTCTGGCTCCAAGGAGCCTAACAAGACGAAGGTTGGTAAGCTTACGAAGAAGCAGTTGTTGGACATTGCTAAGCGCAAGATGGTCGACATGAATGCTCGCTCCGAGGAGGCTGCGATGAAGGTGATTGCTGGGACGGCTCGTCAGATGGGAGTCGAGGTGGAGGCCTAAGCCGTCTTCGGGTCCGCATAAGTGGAGCCGCTTTGAAATGCCGCATGCGATTTTCGCGTGCGGCGTTTTTTGTGAGTGGTGTGGCGGCGCAGAATCTGCGTCACTGCCGAGGATGTTCGGCAAAACTAAGTTCATGTCATCGGCAGAAAATCTTAAGCGCCGTGATTTTTTGCGGCAGGCAAGTGCTGCTGCTGCGGTGGTTGGCGGTGTAAGTGGGGGCGCTGCGGTGCCGGTGAAGACTTCTGAGAGTTTGGTTCAGCAGCTTCACGGATCCTTGTCGGAGGGACAAAGGGCGCAGCTGTGTCGGAAGTTCGATGATCCGTTGCGACTGAAGGTGGACAACAACTGGATGATCAACAAGCCCTTGAAGGAGGTGCTTGATCGGAATCAGGTTGATCTTGTCAGGCAGATTTTTCTTGGTTTGCACTCTCCGGAGTATGCGGCGAGGGTGATGGGGCAGGTGGTGCATGATTCTGAGGGAGAGGGTTTTGATGGAGGCACCTCAATCACGCTTTTTGGGGAGCCTGGGTCAGGGCGTTTCGAGTTCGTTCTGACGGGGCGTCATTGCACTCGGCGATGCGATGGCGATTCGGTCGAGGGGATGGCGTTTGGGGGGCCGATTTTTTACGGACATGCGGCGCAGGGGTCCAAGGAAAGTGCGAAGCATCCGGGGAACGTGTATTGGTATCAGGCGGTGAGGGCGAATGAGGTGTTTGCGATGTTGGATGGCAGACAGAGGCAGATGGCGTTGGTTGAACGTTTACGCGAGGAGAACAGCACTGCGACGGTTGCGCTGAGCGGGCGCAAGGGGTCTCGGGTTGGAGTGCCGATGGGGGAGTTGACTGGCGATCAGAGGGCACAAGTCCGGAAGGTCATGGCTGCGGTTTTGGCTCCGTTCCGGAAGGTTGATGCGGATGAATCGATGCGGTTCATCGATTCTCAGTTTGATTCTCTTCAGATGGCTTTCAGTCGGGCAAACGATATCGGGAATGATGGTGTTTGGGATATTTGGCAGATCGAGGGGCCGAGTATGGTTTGGCTTTTTCGCGGGGCTCCTCACGTCCATGTGTGGGTGCATGTGAAGGATCCGGCGATAGGCGCATGATTGCAGCGGCGTGTTTCGTAGTTGTCTGTGGCTTGTCGTTCGGCTTGCCGATGCCAAACCCTAGGGGGGCTGGCAGGGATAGCGCATCAAACTTCCGAGGAAGTTTTTGATGGAGGCTGAGGTTTGAAGAGGTTCAGCCCTTTTTCCTCGAGGATGGCGGTCAGTTTCTCGGTGGCGAAGCGCATGAGGGTGGGTTGAACGGCGGAGAGAACTGCGTTCAGAAGGAGGGCTTTGATCCCGGATTTGGCTGCGCTGGTTGTGCCTGCGACCACTGAGGAACCGATTTTCGACAGTGGATTTCCGCGTGAACCGATGAGGGCTGTCAGGATGCCAGCGCCGACAGCTGCTCCAACGATTGGCCAAGTATGTTTTGCGACAAAGGCTTTTCCTGCTGAGGCGATGTCGAGAGATGCGTTCAGTTCGGTGGTTGCAGAACGGAAGGCAGCCCGGGAACGCTCGATTTCGGCTATCAGAGAGGCTTTTTGACGTTCGATTTCAACCATGCCTCATCCTTTCTGAATTCCTCTAGGGTTGCCTTGAACATGGGCTTTTTGAGCCACCCTCTGGCAGCCCGGATCACGAGGTAGCCGAGTACAACATGCAGTGCGCCTGCGACGATGGAGACGCCAATCCACGCTCTTTCTCCACCGAAAAGTTGTGCAATTCCAAAAACGGCAGCCAAGCAGAGTAGGAGGTATCCCACGAGTCCTACTGCAGCGGCCAAGGCAAAGAGGAGAAGGAATCCAGCGATCTGATTCATCGCTTCCTTGCTCTCGAGGCCGAACAACTCGGAGCGAGATCTCAGGTAAGAGATGCCTGCGTGCAGGATGTCCCTGAGCGTATCGGCCAGTCCCCGATGGGAGGAATCTTCCATTCGTGTTCGGTCAACGGCGGAGAAGAGTCCCGACCACAAAACCGGCTCCAAGTGCTATCAGCACGGCCTTGAGGGGGTTTTCTCGGATGTAGAGCTCGGCCTCCTTTTGGAGGTCGTCCGCTCGATGTTTTGCTTCCTCGATGACTGCTTCTGCTTTCACTTTGAGGTTTGCGGTTCCTGCATCCGCGGCATCTCGCAGCTCTTTGGCTCGAGATTCAGCGGAGGTTTTGATCGATTCGGCGACCTGTTTGGCGACCTTTTTGAGGCCGTCGGCAACGGGGGAAGATTCGTCAGTGTCGAGGAGTGCTTCGGAGCTCATAGGGTTGGACTTGGGGGGAGCTTAGAGGAAAACGGAGGGTTCGGGAGAAAAATCGATGTCGACCGAATCGGGAGGAACAGGCGCAGCGGGTTTATTTGGCGCGGAAGGTGATGCGGGCTTTGGTGAGGTCGTAGGGGGAGAGTTCGACGGTGACCGTGTCTCCTGGGACGATCCGGATGAAGTGTTTGCGCATTTTTCCCGATACGTGGGCGAGAACAGTGTTTCCTGCTGCGAGTTTGACGCGAAACATGGTGCCCGGAAGCACTTCGGTAACTGTTCCTTCTGCTTCGATAGATTCTTCCTTGGCCATGATGAATTTGGAAATGTCGCACGGTATGCGTGAATGGGCGACATATTTTGACATTATCCAGTTGCCAATTGATGAAAACCTGATTCCGTGGTTTCTGCCAGTCAAGTAGTGCCTTGGAAACGGGGAGTGATCAAGGGGGTGTAGACCCCGTGAGAACTTGAGATCCGATGAGCGGGAACCTTTTCGGTATGCTTCTGGTTGCAGATAATCAGAAATGGGAACGAAATTGTATGTCGGTGGGCTTCCGTACTCGAT
>CAZAZT010000030.1:0-417 GCA_964489645.1 uncultured Chthoniobacteraceae bacterium
CGTCGCCCGCCCCAATGCATCCCACCCTCCCGCAAACTCCGTCTTGCTCCCTCCCACCTGTAGGGAACCCGAAAATCCCCCCGTCGCCGTGCTTCGTACCACAACAAACCCTTTCGCCACGCCTCCCTCCTCGCTCCCCCTCACCACCCCATTGAAGACCCCCTCCAAACCCGCCCCAAACGCAGAGGCACCGAGAACCAAGGAACAAACAAAGCCGAAGAAATTTCTCATAAAAGACGGCACCTTAAAAGCAATCGGAATACCCTCCCAACAGAAGAAAGGGCCGAAGTTTACGCCGTTTCACGCCACCCCCTCCCCCCCCCCCCCCCCCCCCCCCCCCCCCAAAACTGTATCCCCCGGGGGTTTTCCCCCCCCCCCCCCCCCCCCACCCCACCCCCCCCCCCAAAAAAAAAAAAA
>CAZAZT010000030.1:427-31135 GCA_964489645.1 uncultured Chthoniobacteraceae bacterium
CGGCCGCAGAAGCTGATACTCGCAGGGATTTGAAGCCTCACCCCGCATCCGAACCCAACCCTCAGCCGAACAAAAAAAAATCCCCGGGAAGAATCGCTTCTTCCCAGGGACATCAACCGATCGGTTCTCCTCAGCGACTAGTGCTTGTCCTGCGTCACTGCAGGAAACGAGTCCGTCCGGAACGGACTCGCCGGCAATCCCGCCCCGTTCACCAAGTTCGGCTCCGCATCCTCACGCCAAGCAAAACGCACCGCCACAGGCTTCGCAACCGAAGCCGCTTTCACCACAATCTCCTCCCCAACCACCTGAGCCTCCGCTTCCACGAACTTCTTGTCCTCCCCACACACCGTGAAATGGCTCAACGCCTTCCCATTCGCAGACTTCAACCCTTTGCCGTGATCGAACGACAACCGGATGCTCCCTCCGTCCACCTTCGCCGCCTTGTACAACGGACCCGAATACTCAAGATCCGCCTTCCCGTACGTCTTCGCCAACGCCCACAAGGCCAACCGACGCCCCACCTCCTGCTTGTTCTTCGGATGGATGTCCGTCAGATTCCCGATGTCCGTCGTCACCGCCATCCCCGTGTTCGGCACGGTCGACAACGTCAGCGCCTGAGCCTCCCACAACTCCGCGCAGGGCGACTTATCCGCATCCGCTGACCGGTTGTAGTTGAACGGCGCGATCTGGACGAAAAGGAACGGGAAATCGCCCTGATCAAAGCCCTTACGCCAGTCCTTGATCATCGCAGGGAAAATCGTCCGGTACTGGAAAGCCCTCCCCACATTGCTCTCGCCCTGATACCAGATCGCTCCCTTGATGCTCAACGGTAACAACGGCGCAATCATAGCATTGTAAAGGTTCGCAGGACGATGCGCATTAGCCCCAGGATCCCCCGCCGGACGTGGCTGCGGAGGAACCGGCTTGCCCGCCGATTTCGCCGCTTCCGCCGCTGTCTTCCACTTGGCCATCGCCGCATCAAAATCCGATTTCGCCTTCGCTGCATCAAACCCCTTCACCTGCGTGTCCCAACGCTCCAAAAGCGGCTTCAGCGATTCATGCGACTCCAACGCCGCACGCGATGCCCACGACTCCGCTGGCGTGCCTCCCCAGTTCGTTCCAATCAACCCCACCGCCACGCCCAACTTCTGGTGCAACTCACGTCCGAAAAAATATCCCGCCGCACTGAACTGCGGCACCGTCTCAGGCGAACATACCACCCATTGCCCCTGAAGATCTTCCTGCGGCTTGTCCGCCGTCAAATGCGGCACCTTGAAATGCCGGATCAAAGGATATTTCGCCGCCGCCGCCTCCTCAACAGGGTTGATCGACTGCGCAACCGTCCACTCCATGTTCGACTGCCCCGAACACACCCACACTTCACCCACCAAAATATCCGAGACCTTCACCGAGTTCTTGCCGCTCACCTTCATCTCCAAACCCTCGCCCTTCGCCGGCAACTTGATCTGCACCGCCCACTTCCCATCCCCTCCAGCCACCGCACTCGCAGATTCCCCTGCCAACTCCACCGTCACCTTCTCCCCAGAATCCGCCCAACCCCAAATCCGCGCAGGCTTGCCCGCCTGCAACACCATGTGATCACTCAAGATCTTCGGTAACCGCACGTCCGCGTTCGCTTGAAATGCAGCCAATAAAAGGGCCGCGCCAATGAGGGGATTTTTGTTCCGCATAAGGAACCCCCTCCCCGAGCAAAAAACGCACCCAAACCCAAAACCCCACTCCCCCTCAAGCACCTCTCCTGCTCAAAACGCCCCCATGCCTCCCCTCTCCCTCTCCCTCTCCCGATCCGCCATCGCAAGCCTCGCAGTGCTCGTTCTTCCCCCGTCCCAAGCAACCGAACCCATCCAACTGCGAGAGTTCATCTACGAATCCGGTCCCTACCCGCAAATCCATGCCACCACCCTCGCAGAATCCTCCTCCGGCCTCGTCGCCGCTTGGTTCGGTGGCACAAAAGAGGGACATCCCGACGTCTGCATCTGGACCTCCCAAAAGATCGATGGGAAATGGACCCCCTCCCGTGAAACCGCCAACGGCATCCAATCGGACGGCTCACGCTTCCCCACATGGAACCCCGTCCTATTCCAACCCTCCTCCGGCCCCCTCATGCTGTTCTACAAAGTCGGCCCAAGCCCCGAATCATGGTGGGGCGAACTCAAAACCAGCCCCGATGGCGGCACCACATGGAGCGCCCCCCAACGCCTGCCCAACGGCTTCCTCGGCCCCATCAAGAACAAACCCGTCCAACTCCCGAACGGCGACATCCTCTGCCCCTCCAGCAACGAAACCCGCGAACGCCCAAGCCGCTGGACAGCCCACTTCGAACTCACCTCCGATCTCGGAAAAACATGGAAAAAGATCGGCCCCGTGAACGACGGCAGCACCATAGCATCCATCCAACCAAGCATCCTCTTTCTCAGCCCGAACAAACTGCTCGCTCTCGGCAGATCCAAACAGGATCGCATCTTTGAAACCCAAAGCGACGACGGCGGCCTCACATGGAGCCCCATGCAACTCGGCCAACTGCCCAACAACAACAGCGGCACAGACGCCGTCACCCTCCGCGACGGTCGACATGTCCTCGTGTACAACCACATCGGTGGCACCCCTGGAAAATGGGGCGGAAAGCGCACCCCTCTCAATGTCGCCCTCTCAAAAGACGGTCGCTCATGGGATGCCGCCCTCGTACTCGAAAACGAACCCGGCGAATACAGCTACCCCTCCGTGATCCAAACCCAAGACAACGCCCTCCACATCTCCTACACGTGGAAACGCCAAAAAGTCCGCCACCTCGTCATCCAACCAGAGCACCTCTCCGGTAAACCCATCAGAGACGGCGTCTGGCCCGATTGACCCATCGGAGGAGCGTGCGTTTCAACAGCCCTTGGCCATCGCCCAACAAAGGGCAACACAGACTTCACCGGTAGAACAGTTCCGATTCCCTCCAGAGCAAAGAACGCCGGAAGGTTCTTGGCAAAGCCCCCCCCTCAAACCGAAGTCCCCAACACCAACCGCATCGGCATCATCTTCGATTCCATGAACCCGTGCCGCTTGAAGAAGCGGTGCCCCCCGTCGTTCAAACGATCCGTTAGCAAGGTGATCCTCAAAAACGACTTCTTCCGCGCGTACGCAATCGCGTGATCCAATAACAGCGAGCCAAACCCGTGCGCACGAAACGCGTGATGCACGATCACGTCCTCCAACAGGATCACAAAACCACCCTCCGCCGTCGAAATCGTGAACAACAAGTTGATCATCCCCACAATCCTCCCCGCCTCGCGTAACACAAAAATCCGTCCCCGATTCGGTTGCTCGAGAATCAACTGCAAGCCCCGCATCTGCTTCGACCGGTCCGGAATGAAATCCCCTTCGTGCGTGAAAAGGTCGATCAGAAGATCCGTCATCTCAGGCAGATCTTCTAACGTGGCTTGTTCAATGACCGAGCGATCAGGCATGCGTCCAAAAAACCGCCCTCACAGCGGCGCCCATACCATGCTTCGCTCCCACCTTTTTTCAACGGTTTTCAAAAAAAATCCCGCACCCAAACGCACCCAACACCTCCCTCGCCCCCAACCCAACAGCAACCGCGCAGGCCCGGCATCAGACAGAAGAATCCCCCCCAACGCCGTCCTCCGCCCCCGCCGCTGACCCCTAACGTAAGCCTCGGTCCGCTCGAGCAGGTGCCCCCACATCGCGGATCACCGCTCCCGTCTCATCCCCAAGCACCAACACAGCAAATCGCTCCACCATCCCCACCTCGCTCGGCCGGATCGCCGGATGATCCATCCCAACCGAGGCCGGTGCCTGTGCCACCCCAATCGCCTGCAACGGACCATTCAACGACGCATAATCAAACCGTCCACGCACATCCGTGTATCCATCCTTGAAGAACCGTACCCCTCCCGCCACCCGCGCATACACCTTCACGTACACCTTCGACAACGGCCTCTTCCCCTCGCGATCCAACACCTCAAGCCGTCCATAGTTCTCCGCAACGTCCACACGCATCCGAACATTCCCAAAGTCAACCGAACGACGCAGCCCCGCCCCCGTCACCTCAACCACCAAATTCTTCCCTCGCAACGCCGCAGGCACCGTAACCACCTCCCCGTCCGCCCCGCCTCCCACACGATGCAACAGCGTCACCGCCGGTTTCACCATCCGATACCGCCCGCTCTCCTCACGCCCAAACGGATTCCCAGAAAAACTGAACTCCGGATCCGCAGGATAAAAACTCACCCGCACCTCCGACAAATTCCGCGCCCTCAGCCGAACCCCCTGCTCCACCGCCTCCAACTCAAACGTCGGCTCCGTTCCCGCCAACTCATCCAATCGCACTTCCCGCCCCCCCGTCGGCCCCGCTCCCTTCCCTTCCCCCTGCCCAGAAGCGATGTTCGCCTGATCCACAATCCCCTGGAATAACCCCTTCCAACGTTCCACCGGATGCCCAACGTGCCGCTGAGCCACTTCACGAGCCTCCGCGAACTTCTCAGAAAGCAGCAAGAACACAGAACGTAAATACTCCACCTGCAACGCCGTCCCCGCCTGCTCCACTCGCGCCCCATTGAACCACTTCCGCGCATCAGCAACCCGGTCCTGCATCAACAAATGCACCGCAACCGCCACGCGATCCGCCGCATCCAACTGCGGACGATGTGCCAAAATCCTCAGGAACATGTCGTACTGACGCCGCACCGACTCATTCCCGATCCGCCAATCATCCCCGATCCGGTGCGCCCGCGGATTGATCAGCGGCGCAAACTCCAAGAACTCAAAAGCGCCCCGCTCCACCGGATCAATCGTCAACAACCCCGACCGTAAAGCCGGTCCACACTGCGCAACAAACGGGTCCTGATGCCGCAACCACTCCGCAACCGCAACCGCATCCCCATGCTTCAACCCATACGACGCCACCACCCCATTCCACGCATGATGCCGGTTCATCCATCGGTGCAACCGCTGGAAAAAGGCCTTCTCCTGACAACGCCACGCCACCCGATCCAACGACGTATCCATCGCAGAATGCGTGTCCAAATACCGGAACACCTCATCCTCCGTCCCATTCTGCGAAATGTGCGCCCACGACGCCTCGTCCACCACCGACGGACGCTCCAACACCCGGAACACACGCGCCTCCGCCCGCGTCACCCCACCCCCCATCACCCGAACCGCCACGGGATGATGCACAAACCCCCTCGACTCCACAGGGGACGCCTCCGGAAAATAGAACAAGAACTCCCACCGCGTCGTCGCATACGCATCCAAACGGACCGGCCTGCTCTCCGTGAGTTTCCCGTTCGCCAACGGGATCGCACCCGCTGGGACCTGCCAAAGCACATCCCCCTTGAGAACCGCTCCCGTCGGATTGCCGATCACCACACTCGCCCCGTAAACCACCCCACGAACAAAGTCGCCATCCACGAACTTCTCCACCCGCTCACCCCCCTCCTCCCGATGCCGATCGTCCGCACGGAAAAAGTTCTGCGTGACCAACACCCGCGCGGTGCTCGCCGCCGCCTCAGGGATCAGTTGCACCTGCCGATGCAACACCACCCCAGGCGTTTCCGAGGACAACGTCAGCGCCGCACCCTCCAACCCCATCCGCACCCCAGATGATTTGAACGGCACATCCAAGAACGCCACCGCAAGCAACACCTCATTGCCACTTCTCGCCGCCTCAGGAAAACGACCACTCAAAAACGGCCCAACCATCCCCGACTCAACCCATGACGCAAAATCCACCCAGAACGGTGAAACCGTCACCAGATCAGGCCCCGTCGCCGAGCGGCGAACACGCAGATAATCACTCTCCGCCCACTCCTTCGTCACTCCCGCAAGCCGGTAATACTCCCGCGACTGCTTGCGCAAATCCAAGACCTCTTGCTCTCTAGCAACTCCGAACACCTCTCCCATCGGCTCATTCACCACATTCGCAGATTCCGCCTTTCTGCGCACTTGCGCCTCCAGCGACTTGGCAACCTCCTTGAGCGCCCCCGCCCCATCACGGTCAACCTCCCCCTTGTCCTCCCGAACCGACGCATCCTTCGCCATCCGAAGCTCCGACCGCGTCAAACTCGACCCATCACGCTGCCGATCACTCACCGCATCCAGCGCCGCCCGCTTGTCAGATTGCCGGTTCGCCGCAAGCCCACCCACCACCATCGCCTTCTCGTCCGCCGCCTTCTGAGGCATCGCCAATCCATTCGCGTTCGCAAAACCTCCCTTCGCGCCCGCGACACCCGCCGCCGAAAATGCGGACACCGGCTTCGCAGCGGGAGCCAATGCCGCAACCTCCGCCTCGCCCCCCTCCAACCCGCGCCCCAACAGTGCCGTGTCAAACCGCAACTGCTCGCCCTCCCGATCCATCGGCAACCGCGCCATCAACTCCGTCACATGGCGCTTGGCAACCCCACGCTCCGCAGGGATCCGGACCGCGAGCAAAACCCGCTCCATCACGTTCAACCGCCCATATGCCCAAGGCTCCAAGTAAGGGGTCAAATCCTCCTCCAAAAGGAATGAGTCCACCAACGAACGCGATTTCTTGTTCGCCAAATACGGTCGGATCACCCCTCGGAAAAACTCCGGGTCCTTCCGCCACAGAAAAAGATTCACCTCGTGCGACGCGAACTCCGAATACCGCTTGCGCTTGGTCCCCTCATCCAAATCGGACCAACCCTGGATCCAATCCAACGCACCCTCCAAGACCATCCGACGCGCATCCCCCTTTTCCCCACCCGGAGGCCGGTTCTTGAGCAACGTCTTCAAGAGCCCGAACACCTCTCCCACCGTGCCGAAACTCTGGAACTTCGTCGTCGCAACATCCTCAAATCGCACCTTCTTCGCTCCATCCAACACCCCGCTGCCCCGCTCCTCCGCAAACGATCGCGCAGGATCCAACGGACGATCCATCCGAACGTCCCTCACCGCCCTCACCGCAGACCGCGCCGCCACTTCGCTCCAAACCGCATCCTTCCCATCCTCCGCATACACCTGCACCAAATGACGGTCCCCAAGGTCTTTGAAAGGGATCCGAACCACCCCATCCGCTGGCGGATGCAGATCCCACCGCAACACCGCCGGAGCCGCGAGGAAATCGCGGCTATCATCGCCCGCCCCCTTCGCTGCATCCCCAAGCCCTAAGGCCGCCGCCGCCGGCGCTGCCGCCATCTTCGACATCCGCTCACCCGCCGTCGCCAACGCACGCTGCCCCTTCTGCTGCTGCAACGCCTCCGCCCCCGTGTCGCGCGTCTCCCACGGATTCAACAACAACCCCGGCCGAGGCAACATCAATCCAGGGAACTTCTCCGCCTTCCGGCGCTCCCGGATGTACCGATACTCATCCCCCACCCGACGCCCCACCGAGAACAGATTCGGCGCCCGCCCCTCACTCCCAACCGCCAATCCCCACCGACTGAAATCCGCGAACCCCGTGAATAAGTTGCCTCCGTCCAAGAACCGACGCGCCGCCACATGAACCCGAGCGCCCTCCCGCAACCCCGAAAACTTGAACACCACCGCATCCCCATCGACCCCTCCCTCCACGAGATGCAGCCCCGCCCCAGACCCGCGCTCCAGATCTCTCGCCCCCAACATCCAATCCCCCACCACAGACGCCCCCGTCACACGAACATCCACCACCACACCGTCACGCTCATCGCGGAACACGTAGTCCCCACGCTCCAACCCGCGCCAAACCAAAAAGCCACCCTCGCGCTTCATCCCCCCCATCGCATCCCTCAACGGCCGACCCTGACTCACCGCCATGAACGAGAACCGCCCCTGCCACTCCTCCCCCGCAACCCACGGCACCCGCAAATCCTCGCCCTCCCGCAAATGGACCGTCGGAGAGAACGTGCGTCTCACCGAACCCAACGACCACTCCCTCGTCACACCCCCCTCCACCGCACTCACCACCGCCTCAATCCCCGACAACACCCCCAACCCAATGCGTCCCGACGCGTCCGTCTTCAAAGCCACTTCCCGCGTCCCATTGAATCCACGTCTCCGAAAATTGAACCGCACCGGAACGTCCCCCATCGCCTCCCCGTTCCGCCCCAAAACCTCGAAAATCCACCCGTCCGCCCCTCCCTGCCGCTCGCGCGAAAGAAACCCGCGACGAAGCTGACTCGTCGCATCCGTCCCGTTCACCTGCCACGTCCGCTCCGCTACCAACACGCGTCCATCCACCTGCCCCATCACCGATACCTTCCCCCGCAGCGAAATCGTCAAAGTCCGCAGCCCATCCGGAATCCGCACCGGGATCTCCACAAAACCCGCCCCATCGAACTTCGGATCGCGGATCTCCCGGGTCGAAGGGATCCCGTCCGCCCCCTGCGACGCCACCGTTAAAACCGCTTCCTTCAGCAAGGCAGGATCCAAACGGAGATCCCCCAACATCAGGAAAAACCGGATCCCCGCCCGAACCTCCGCCCCCGCAACCATCTGCTCCCGCTCCAAATGGAACCCCGCCTCCAATCGATACTGCTCCTCCACCGGCTGAAACCTCGACAACACCGCGAACTCCCCCGCCGCATCAGAAACCACCAACGGCCTTTCGCCACCCGCCTGCGAGAACGGCAACGTGATCCTTCCCGATACCGCATCCGCCTCAAACCGCCGCCCATCCAACCACGCCACCGCGTCCCGCACCGTCTCCAACCGCTCGTCAATCACCGTCACCTCCACCCCCGCAGGCCCCGTCCGCTGCAACGTCCGCCAGTTGCCCACCCTCACCAAAGCACGGCTGCTCCGCCCTCCCCCAATCAACTCCACCAACCATACCCCTCGCTTCCCTTTTATCTCCGGCAGCTCCACCGATACCCGACGACGCGCAAACGGATTCCCAGCCCCCTTCATCGTCCGCTCAACCTTCGGAACAACCCCGTCCAGATTGATGTCCGTGTTCAACGGCCGACCCTCCGCCAAAAACGCGTTCAACGCGTTCAACTCGTAAACGTTCACCGCAAGCTCCGGAACGTTCTTCAGCCACACATCAAACTTCACCGCATCGCCCAGTCGGAAAAACTCCGGATTGTCCGCCGGAAAATCCACATCCGTGCGCTCCTTCAACGATTGGAACGCTGCCCCACCCAACAGCCCCGTCCAATCCTCCGCCTTGCCCACCCCCGCAGTGATCAACGCCTCCGCCAACACCCCGCGAAGCCAACTGTCCCGAACCCTCGCATAAAATGGCCGCGCCAACTCCTCACCTGCAGACGGCGCCGACACCGCTGCATCCTGGAAAAGTCGCAAGAAATACTCCCGCACCAACGGCTCATCGTCCCCCACCGGAGCATCAATCTGTAACACATCTCCAAACCCCTGATCCAATGCGCAAACCGCCCCGCGCGCCCCCTCGCCCTTCAACCACTCAGGGTTCGCGTAAGGCACCGACCGAGGCAGCGACAGGTACGACTCGAACCTCGCCCGATCATATTTTCCCCGCCGCCGATCATGGTCGAGCCTGCGATACAGCACGTTAGCTTTCAACGCATTGAAGGATTGCGACAACGTCGAAACATATCCCCACAACCCCTCCAACCACGCCTCTCTTGCCGTCGCATCGAACACAACATCCACATCCGGCGATGGCGCCAACTGTCGCACCCGAGCGAAAACAAACGCCTCCTCGTTCGCCAACGCAGGTATCCGGCGCTGAAGCTCCTCCAACTGCCCCGCCATCAATGCCCCATGGATCGCACGCGTCCCGAATCGAGCCGCACCCTTCCGCGCCAAATCCCAATGAACCAGATCGAGAAGCCCCGCATGATCCGGCCGCTGAACCCTCTCCAACAAAGCGATACGCTGGGAATCCTTGAGCTTCCCGTGCACCGCAATCCATTCGCCAATCCCAACTAAACCCACCGCACCCAACCCCGCATCTTGCTTCGCATCGCCAGCATACGCCTCAAAACTGACACGCCCCTGATCCAAGCTCGTTGGCAGATCCGGTTTGCGGTCAGGCACCTCGCGCTGATGCGGAAACCCAACCCCAAGCCGCTCCCTCAAATACTGGTACGTGCTCGCAGGATCCTGATCGAACTTCAGCAAGGCTTGCCGATTTAATAATATACGCCGAAGCGGTAACTCCCCAGGATGCCGCTTCACCCAGTCCTCCATCACCTCCGAAAACCGCGGAGCATCCCCTGCATTCTGGGCCTGCAACGCGTGGAAGTAGTAAAAATCCGGGCTCCCCGGAACCAATTCTGCCAAAGCCGCCTTGCGATCCGTCGCAAGAGCGAATCGCTCAATGAAGCCCACCTCACTCTCCGCCCTCACCGAAAACAAAAGAACCGGTTGAGCAACGAACAACAGACCAAAACAGAAAAGTGACTTCATAGGCGCAAGGGGAACCGCCCCAACATGCCCCCCCTTCCACAGAGAATCACCTCTGAAAAACCGTCCCCTATCCCATCAAGGCCCCACGCTCCGCTCCCTTCAACTCCCGCCACTCGCCCCCACCCAACGCAAGATCCTCTAACCGCAACATCCCGATCGCCGTGCGAATCAGGCGCAACGTCGGATGCCCAACCGCCGCCGTCATTCGACGCACCTGATGATATTTCCCCTCGCGCAATCGCAACCCCATCCAACGATCGATCACCGTCTTGCGGACGCGGACCGGCGGAACGCGAGGCGCATGATCCGGTTGCGGATCAAGAACCCACGCCTCACACGGCAACGTCCGACGCCCCCCAACATCCACCCCAGCACACAACGTCCGGATCGCCTCCGCCCCAGGCTCTCGCTCCACCAACGCGTGATACTCCCGCCAATGCCCTCGCTCTGGGTCCAGCAACGCCGCATTCAACCGCCCCTCATCCGACAAAAGCAACATCCCCTCAGAATCAGCATCCAATCTCCCGATCGGGTAAACCCGCGCAGGAAACCCGAACTCCGCAAGTGTCCCCCAGCGAGACCCCGGCTCCGGAGTGAACTGCGACAACACGCCGTACGGCTTCGAAAAAGCGATCAACATCCCCACTCAGGGATTCACCGGACCGAACCCCTCCGCCGGAGTCCCATCCTCCTTCAACTTGCCGCTCACCCAAAGGATCCCGCGCGCCACCAAATCCAGATACTCCTTCGTCTCAACCACTTCATTCCCATGCCCCAACGTCGTCGAAAATGAACGGATCCGACCATTCTGGTTCACCCAAACGATCGGATGCTCCTGCTTCGTGTCCTCCCCATACGCCTTGGCCAACGCCGTCGCCGAATCATAGAACTTCTCCACCTTGTACAACTCGTCCCCCTTCGGAGTCACCCACCCATCCGGGAACCCGCGCATCACCGGATGCGTTCCCAAAATCGTGCGCACCGTCAACGGACGATACTTCTCGTGGCTCGTGCTCTTCACCCCGATCAACTCGCGCCACTGATCCGCCGCATCGGACATCCGATAACTGTGCATCGAGCAATGCAAAAAGACCGCCGGTAAACCCGCTCGATGCGGCGCCACAATCCGCTCGAGAAAATCCACCTCCTTCACCGCACCATAACACTCCGAGTGAACCACCAAATCGAATCCCTTGGCCCAGTCCGCACTCGAATACACCGACGCCTTGTGCTCCCTCGACGCAGCCTCCTTGGCGTCATCATGCCGGATCGTGAACTCCGCATGGATCCGCTTGGATACCCCCTCCGAGATCAACTTCTTCTGCACCGCATAATCATGGCAACAACCGCCACACACCATAAGCACCTTCAACGGCGCAGGCCGATCCGCCCCAGATGCCGAGGAACAGAACCACGCAAACGCCAACGCCAAAACCAAAAGAATTCGTGTCTTCATGGGGAGAGTTAATCCCCGTATACCATCACGAACTCATCCCCTTGTCATCCCCTGCCCCAGCACGGACTCACCTCTCCCATGCAACGCGACGCCCTCCCCATCCACGAACTCCGTGACCCCCTCCGAAACACACTCGCCAACGCCTCGCGAGTGATCCTCCAAGCACCCACTGGCTCAGGCAAATCCACCCAAATCCCGCAGTTCATCCTCGACGATGCGCTCGCACCCAACGGAGAGATCCTCGTCCTCCAACCCCGTCGCCTCCCCACCCGCATGCTCGCCCAACGCGTTGCCTCAGAACGCCATCAACGCCTCGGCGATGAAGTCGGCTACCAGATCCGCATGGATCGCGTCGCCTCAGAACGCACCCGCATCCGGTTCATCACCGAAGGTATCCTCCTCCGGATGATGCTCTCCGACCCCTTCCTCGAAGGCATCAGCTGCATCGTGTTCGACGAATTCCACGAACGACACCTCCACGGCGATATCTCCCTCGCACGCGCAGTCGCCCTCCAAGAAGAACTCCGCCCCGATCTCAAGCTCGTCGTGATGTCCGCCACCCTCGACACCAAAACCCTCGAGCAATACCTCGCCCCCTGCCACATCCTCCAGTCCGACGGAAGGATGTACCCAGTCGACATCCGTTACCTGTCCTCCCTCCGCTCCGATGCCGCCGTCTGGGACCTCGCCGCACACGCGTTCGAAGAGTTCGCCGCCAAAGGCACCGGAGACGTCCTCGTTTTCATGCCCGGCTCCTACGAGATCAACCGGACCATCGAAGCCCTCACCCACAGCCCCTCAGCAAAATCCTGCGCCATCCTGCCCCTACACGGCGAACTTCCGCCCGACGTCCAAGACGCAGCCGTCAATCCCCACCCACGACGCAAGATCATCGTCTCAACCAACGTCGCTGAAACATCGCTCACCATCGACGGCGTCTGCTGGGTCATCGATTCCGGACTCGCCCGCATCGCCCGCTTCGACCCCTACCGCGGCATCAACACCCTGTACGTCGAACGCATCAGCCGAGCCGCCGCCGATCAACGCGCAGGAAGAGCCGGCCGCACCGCCCCCGGTACCTGCATCCGGCTCTGGACCGAACGCGACCACGATCAACGCCCCGCCCGCGAACTTCCCGAAGTCCGACGCATGGACCTCGCCGAAGTGCTGCTCAACCTCAAGGCCGGAGGATTCATCGACCCCACCGCCTTCCGCTGGATCGAACCGCCAGACCCCAAAGCCCTCGAAAATGCCGTCCGCCTCCTCACCGATCTCGCTGCCCTCCAACCCGACGGATCACTCTCCGAGCTCGGAAAGCGCATGCTCCCTTTCCCCGCACATCCCCGTTACGCAAAGCTCCTGCTCGCCGCAGCCGACCTCTCCTGCGTCCGCGACGCCGCTGCCATCGCCGCCCTCACCCAAGGCCGCCCCCTGCTCCAACGAGGTCTCCCGCGCGACGCAGAACGGCAACGCAACGCCATCCTCGGCGAGGAAACCCGATCCGACCTCCTCTACCAACTCCGCGCCCTCCGGTTCGCCGAGCAAAACCGTTTCGATCTCAACACGCTCCGCCCCCTCGGCATCCACGCCGGCGCCGCCCGCGAAGCCGCCGCTCTCGCAAAACAATTCCTCCAACTCGCGTCCAACGAAGGCCTGCCCACCGAATCAAACTCCGCCTCAAACGACGAAAATATCGCCCGCTGCCTGCTCGCCGCCTTCCCTGACCAAGTCGGCTTCCGGAACGATCCGAATATCCGTCGCTGCAACCTCGTGCACAACCGCCGCGGATCGCTCGCAAAAGATTGTACCCTCGAACCGACCGGTCTCTTCATCGCAAGCGAGATCCGTGAAACCGAAACCCGCTCCGCAGATCGCGAAGTCCTGCTCGGAATGGTCACGCTCATCGAGGAACCCTGGATCCGCGAAATGTTCCCCGAACACCTCGTCGAGGTGAACCAAGCCCTTTTCGATCCCTCTCAACGTCGCGTCATCGCACGGAAAGAGTTGCGGTTCATCGACCTCGTGCTCCGGACAAAAGATTCTGACACCGTCACGGAAAGCGATGCCGCACGCCTCCTCGCCATCGAGGTTGAATCCGGCCGCTGCCCGCTCAAGCAATGGGACGATGGCGTCGAATCCTGGATCCAGCGGGTCAACCTCGCCGCAGACCAATTCCCCGAGTGGCAAATCCCCGCAATCCATCCCGACGATCGGACCGCCCTCATCGAACAGATCTGCCTCGGAGCATCCTCCTATCGGGAGATCAAAGAACGCGAGGTCTGGCCCGTCATCCGAAGCTGGCTTTCCTCCACCCAAAATGCCGCCCTGGATCGCCTCTTTCCCGAACGTCTCGAAATGCCAAACGGTCGGAAGTTCAAGATCCAGTACACCGGTCCACACTCCCCCTGCATCGCCGTACGGATCCAGGATCTTTTCGGTGTCAAAGGCGAACTCCGGATCGCCGACCAGCGCATCCCTCTCGTCATCCAAGTCCTCGCGCCCAACCAACGCCCAATCCAAGTCACCCGCGACCTCACCACGTTCTGGCGCGAAAGCTACCCGAAGATCCGCGCCGAACTGTCCCGCAAATACCCCAAACACGACTGGCGCGAAAACCCGATTGGATAACCCAAAACGCCCCCACTCAAAACCGATCCAACGGAATCCTCAAGCCCACCACTCCAACACAAGCCAGTCACCGCCCCCGGAGAAACCCGAGCTCCGTCAAAAACCGATCCGCCTCTCGGGTTGTCTTCTCGAAATACTCCTTGTTGCGGCTGTTGAAAAACCCGTGCCCTTGTCCCTCGTAAAGAAACAACTCGCTCCTCACTCCCAAACGCCGCATCTCATCCCGAAACCGCTCCCCCGTAGCAACCGGGATCAAATTGTCCTTCGTCCCAAGAAACACGATCGCAGGTGGCATGCGCTCGGAAAGATTGTGCAACGGCGAAAACGAACGCCAAAACGCGTGCACCCGATCATTGCCGTATCCCTCCGGACTGTTGTCGTACACTGGGTTGAAAAGGACCAAGGCATCCGGCCGAGCAGAAACGCCCCCCTCTTCCTCCGACTCCTCAAATCCCTTCACCGTCGCCGTCGCCGCCGCAACGTGCCCACCCGCCGAACCCCCGCCCGCCACAATCCGATCAGGATCGATTCCCATCGTGCCCGCATTCTTCCGCACAAACCGGATCGCCGATTTTCCATCCTTCACACACTCCACCGGTGAGGTCCCATGCGCACTCCTCGTGCGATATTCCGCCGAGATCGCCACCATGCCGCGCTCGGCAAAATACTCGCACTGCGGATAGAACTGCACCGGCGCACCCCCAACCCAGCCCCCTCCAAAGAAGAGCACAATCGCCGAACGCCCCCCTTTCGGAACGTCCCCACTGGGCTCGAACACATGCAACCGAAGCTCAACGGAACTCCCCTTCGCATCCAAAGCGGTCTTGAACGGGATCATCTTCGGCTTCGTCACCTCCCCAGCCCAAACCCCAAGCCCCCCAAACAGGAGAACAACGATCACCACCCGTATGATCATCGCACCCCAAACGCACCTCCCAACCGGAATCGAACTCTGTGTCATGCGCCGCCGAACATCCCGCCCAACAGCCAGAACGTCAAACCCAGTTTCCCCCTGCCCACCAAAGCCTTCCAACCCACCCACCCAAGTCCACTAAACCTTCGGCAAGGTCACCCTCTGCTTCTGCCCCTGGTACTTCCCTTTCCTCGTCCGGTAAGACGTCTCACAGGTCTCGCCTCGGAAAAACAACATCTGAACCACCCCCTCATCCGCATAGATCCGACAATCCGCAGCGCTGCTGTTCGAGAACTCCAAGGTCAAATGCCCCTTCCAACCCGCTTCCGCAGGCGTCACATTCGCAATGATGCCACACCGCGCATACGTGCTCTTCCCAACACAGATCGCCGTGACGTCCGCAGGCAAATGCAGCTGCTCCACCGCTACCCCAAGGCCGTAACTCCGCGCCGGCAAGATGAAGTAACGCCCACTCTCATCCTCCTGCAAAGGAGTCGATTCCAGATTCTTCGGATTGAAATCTTTTGGATCCACGACCGTCCCCGGGACGTGCCGGAAAATCAAGAACTCGCGAGAGGACAACCGCAGGTCGTACCCGTAACTCGACGGACCGAACGACAACACCGCACGACCATCCTCCGCATAACGCACCAAACGGGTTTCGAAAGGCGAGATCATCCCTTTCCCTGAAAGCTCGCGGATATTTCGGTCACTCAAGATCATTGCCCATCTTGGATTCGCAGGATCCCCCGCTGCGAGGCCTTTTTCCAGCCCGCCAGCAAGGGGATCCAAACACCCCATTCCAACCCTCCAACACCGCCTCCCGAACGCCTCACTCCGAACGGATCACAAATCCCGCCCCAGCCTGCCCTTCCACCGGTCCATCCACTTGGATCGTCGCTCCCTCAGGGATCTGCCCCTCCAGCAAACGCATCGACAACGGATCCAACAACCGGTGCTGGATCACCCGCTTGAGCGGCCTCGCTCCAAAGACCGGATCGTACCCCTCCGCCGCCAACGCCTCCTTGGCAGCATCACTCACCACCAGTTTTCGACCCTGCTCCACCACCCTCGCCATCACCCGCTCCAACTGGATCTCCACAATGCGCCGCAAATCCGCTTCGCACAACCGATCGAAAAGGATCGTCTCATCGATCCGGTTCAGGAACTCCGGCCGAAAATGCCGCCGCAACGCGTTCAGCACCAACGCCTCACGCTGCTCCGCATTCTCTGTCTCGAGGATGTGCTGACTCCCCAGATTCGAGGTCATGATCACCACCGTGTTCTTGAAATCTACCACGCGCCCCTTGCCATCCGTGATCCGGCCATCATCCAAAACCTGTAACAACACATTGAACACGTCCGGATGTGCCTTCTCGATCTCATCGAACAACACCACCGAATACGGCTTCCGACGCACCGCCTCCGTCAACTGCCCCCCATCCTCAAAACCCACATACCCCGGAGGCGCTCCAATCAACCGCGCCACACTGTGCTGCTCCATGTACTCCGTCATGTCGATCCGCACCATCGCCTCACCATCGTTGAACAAAAATGAAGCCAACGCCCGCGCCAACTCCGTCTTACCCACACCCGTCGGACCCAAGAAAATGAAAGAACCCACCGGACGATGCGGATCCTGCAAACCCGCCCGCGAACGACGGACCGCGTTAGCGATCGCCGAAATCGCTCTGCGCTGACCCACCACCCGTTCGCCCAACCGCTCCTCCATCCGCACCAACCGCTCTCGCTCACCCTCCTTCAACGACGTCACCGGAATCCCCGTCCAAGCCGCCACAACCTCCGCGATGTTCTCCTCCGTGATCTCCTCCTGCAACATCGCCCGCCCCCCCGCAGCCCCCTGATTCATCCGATCCGCCGCCTCCTTGATCCGCTGCTGCAACTCCGGAATACGCCCGTACTGGATCTCACTCGCCTTCCCTAGATCACCCGCCCTCTGGCTCTTCTCCAACTCCAACCGCAATGTATCCAACTCCGCATTCAACGTGCGAACGCGATCGATCTCCGCCTTCTCCCGCTGCCACTGCGCCTTCAACCGCCCCCCCTCCTCCTTCACCTCCGCCAACTCCTTCTCAATCCGACCCAATCGCTCACGACTCGCCTCGTCCTTCTCCCGCTTCAACGCCTGACGCTCCATCTCCAACTGCATGCCCTGACGCTCCAACGCATCAATCTCCACAGGCATCGATTCCAACTCGATCTTCAGTCGAGACGCCGCCTCATCCACCAAATCAACCGCCTTGTCCGGAAGAAACCGGTCCGTGATGTATCGGTTCGACATCGTCGCCGCCGCCACCAACGCCGAATCCGCAATCCGTACCCCGTGATGCACCTCATACCGATCCTTCAATCCACGCAAAATCGCCACCGTGTCCTCCACCGACGGCTCATTCACCAAAACCGGCTGGAACCGCCGCTCCAAAGCAGGGTCCTTCTCCACATGCTTCCGATACTCGTCCAACGTCGTCGCCCCCACCGTCCGTAACTCCCCACGCGCCAACGCAGGCTTCAACATGTTCGACGCATCCATCGACCCCTCCGCCGCCCCAGCTCCCACAATCGTGTGCAACTCGTCGATGAACAGGATGATCGCCCCCTCCGACTCCGTCACCTCCGCCAAAAACGCCTTCAACCGATCCTCGAACTCCCCACGGAACTTCGCACCCGCAACCATCGAACCCAAATCCAAAGAAATCAGACGCTTATCCTTCAATGAATCCGGCACGTCCCCCGCCACAATCCGACGAGCCAACCCCTCCACAATCGCGGTCTTCCCCGTGCCAGGCTCCCCAATCAGCACCGGATTGTTCTTCGTGCGCCGCGCCAAGACCTGCATCACTCGCCGGATCTCCGAATCCCTCCCAATCACCGGATCGATCTTGCCCCGACGCGCCAACGCCGTCAGATCCCGCCCATACTTCTCCAAGGTCCCACGCTTTCCCTCCGGATCCTGATCCGTCACACGCCGCGTCCCACGGATATCCCGGATCGCCCGCTCCAGCGACTCCAAGCGCCCCCCGTGCTTCTCCACCAACCTCGACGCCGTCGTGCGCCCCCGCATCAGCCCCAACAGGAAATGTTCAACACTTAAAAAATCATCTCCAAGCCGAACCCTCTCCTTCTCCGCAGCCTCGAAGGTCAACGCAAGATCCCGAGCCAACGCCGCCTGCCCCCCACCCTGAACCGTCGCCCGCTTTTTCAACACCTCCCCCAGCTCCTCCCGAACCGCACTCACGCGAACACCCGCCGCTTCAAACACCGGCCCAGCAACCCCCTCACCCTGCTCCAATAACGCAAGCACCACGTGCTCGTTATCCAACTCCGCATGGCCCCTCTGACTCGCCGATTCCGACGCCGCCTGTAGCGCCCCCTGAAGTTTATGTGTCATCCGGTCAACGCGCATATAGTATGATATTAGGTTTACTCGTCACATCCCGCACAGGATGCTTTGCTTTGCGCATACCCACCGCATAACCCCTGCCAAGACCAAAGCCCAGGGTGTTCAGAGTAAACCGTCCCATTAAAGCGCCCATTCGGCATGTTTATACACGCCTGAAAGGCACGGCAATAGGCCATTGCGGCGCTTTTATTACCCACGTAAAACCGGATCCCACCCCGCGATTCGTAACCCCGCCACTCACAACGTCATTCCAACTCGGGAACCTCAAGCCACCGACGCTGCTCCCAACTCTTCATCCCCAACTCCGCCAACTGAACCCCCTTCGCACCCTCACGCAATGTCCATGGAAACGGCGCCCCAACCGCCACGTGCTTCAAGAACTCTTCCCACTGGATCTTGAACGCATTGTCGTAAACCGTCGCATCCGGAACCTCCTGCCAACCCGCAAAGAAATCGATCGGTTGCGCAATATCAGGATTCCAGACCGGACGCGGCGTCGTCCCCAAACTCTGCACCCAACATTTCCGCAAACCGACCACCGCACTGCCATGCGTCCCATCCACTTGCATCGTCAGCAAATCATCCCGCCGCACACGCACCGTCCAAGAACTGTTGAACTGGCAGACCACCCCGTTGTCGCACTCAAAAGTCGCATAACAGGAATCGTCGCTCGTACAAGTGTACGCCGCACCCCGCTCGTCCAACCGACGCGGGATATGTGTCGCACCCAGACAACTGACCCCACGCACCTTCCCGAAAAGGTTATCAATCAGATACCTCCAATGACAAAGCATATCCACGATGATCCCTCCCCCCTCCTCCTTGCGATAATTCCAAGACGGCCTCTGCGCCGGCTGATCCTCGTCCTCACCAGAAAACACCCAATATCCGAACTCCCCGCGAACGCTCAGGATGCGACCAAAAAAACCTTGGTCCCGTAGCGTTCGGAACTTCCGGATCCCGTTGAGCCACAGCTTGTCCTGCACAACCCCATTCCGGACGCCCGCCTCCTCGCACAACCGCGCCAACCGCAACGCCTCCGCCGATTCAACCGCCGTCGGTTTCTCGCAGTAGATCGATTTCCCCGCACGAACCGCGCGCTCCACAAAACCAGCACGCTGCAAAGTGCCACTCGCATCAAAGAACACCTCATCTCGCGGGTCCGCCAACGCAGCATCCAGATCCGTCGTGAACCGCTCCACTCCCGTTCGAGCCGCCAACGCGCGGAGCTTCTCCTCGTTCCGACCCGTCAAGATCGGATCCGGCATCAAGACCTCCCCCGTCCCCAACCGCACCCCACCCTGCTCCTGGATCGCTCGGATCGAGCGGATCAGATGCTGATTCGTGCCCATCCGGCCCGTAACCCCATTCATGATGATGCCAATACGCCTTGTTTTCATAATCCTTTTTCGTTTAACGCTTTAAGACACTTCACAACACCTCACCCCGCGATCGTTTCTCGATACGCCTCGACAATCCGCTTGAGCAACTCACGCGAATCCAGTGCCCACAACCGGTGAGAAAAGATCTCCACCTCCCGAAACCCGCGAAAACCCACCGAGTCCACCCTCTCGCTGATCCGCCGCAACGGGATACACCCCTCACCCATCAACCCGCGGTCATTCAGAAGATCAACCGTCGGTGTCCTCCAATCGCACACATGGAACGCATCCAATCGCCCTTTCCGCGCGGTCAGCGCAATCTGCTCCCCCAGATCAGGATCCCACCACACATGGTAAACATCCAACGCGATCCCAAGCCCCTCCGGCGATCCCAACGCATCGCAAACGGCATTCGCCTGACGCAACGTGCTGATCGCGCTCCGATCATCCGCATACATCGGATGAAGCGGCTCGATCAACAAGCGGACACCCGCTGAAACCGCCATAGGCAGCACCGCCGCAATGCCATCCGTGATCTGGCTGCGCGACACTTCCAAAGGCTGCCCCGGCACCGCCCCACACACCAGCACCACCGAAGGCGCCCCGATCGCATGCGCCTCCTCGATCGCCAATCGATTGTCGTCCAGAGCTTTCTGTCGACCTTGAACATCCACCGCCGGAAAGAATCCCCCGCGACACAAACTCACAACGTCCATCCCCGAATCACGGATCATCCGCCCCGATTCACCTAGCGGCCTCCCCAATAACGCATTGCGCCACACCGTGATCCCCTTCACCCCTTGCCGAGGATACTCCTCCACGCATTCCATGAGCGACAATCCCTTGGTGGTGATGGTGTGAACACACAAACGTTCCATCAGAGAAGTATCACCCACAATCAGCCACCGGTAAAATCGCCCTTTCTGTTCGTACCCATCGAAATATCCGAACTCCCACACAGGACCCAAAGAGAGCATTCCTCACGTCCTCACGATTCCGTTGCGTTGATTGCACAACCCATCCGCGATACACGAAACCCACCCCGCATGCTTCCCGATTCCGCTTTCCACGCCCCCCTCACCTTCACGCCCCTGCTCAAGGAGCGCATCTGGGGCGGCACTCGGCTGTCCAGTGTCCTCGGCCGAACCCTCCCTCCAAACGCCCATGCCATCGGTGAATCCTGGGAAATCTGCGACCGCCCAGACGACCAATCCATCGTGTCGAACGGCCCACTCAAGGGAACCTCGCTCCACGATCTCTGGCGGAACTTCCGCACCCCAATCTTCGGGGCCCCCTTCAAAGACCACCCATCCCCGAACTTCCCGCTCCTGTTCAAACTTCTCGATGCCACCGACACGCTCTCCGTTCAAGTCCACCCCCCCGCATCCATCGCATCTCGCCTCGGCGGTGAACCAAAAACCGAGGCCTGGCACATCCTCGATTCTGCACCCGATGCCCACGTCTTCGCCGGATTCAACGCACCTGACCTCACCGCAGAATCCTTCAGAACGCTCCTCTCGGAAAGGAACGCCGCATCGGTCCTCCACCGCATACCCGTTCGCTCCGGTGACACCCTCTTCATCCCCAGCGGACGCTGCCACGCCATCGGCGCAGGCTGCCTCATCGCAGAGATCCAACAGAACAGCGACACCACCTACCGCTTGTTCGATTGGAACCGCGTCGGACCCGACGGACAGCCTCGAGAGCTTCACACCGAACAGGCCCTCCAATGCCTCGACTTCACCGACCTGCAACCCACTCTCCACTCAGCTCAAACGCCCCTGCTCAACGAGTATTTCCAGCTCCACCAACTCCACCTGCAACCCGCTCAACCCTGGCAGAAACCGCCCGAAACCTTCGCGATCATCCACGTCCTCGCCGGATCTCTCGCACATCAAGAAAGGACGTTCTCAAAAGGCGAAACACTCCTCACCCCCGCATCCATGCCCCACGCCTCCCTCACCCCATCCAACGACACATCGATCCTGATGATACAGCTACCAGAGGCCCCAGTTGCAAAAGAACAATCGGAAACGCCTTAAAAAACCACACCTTCACCCCCATCTGTCGCAACCTAGCCCGTCAGAGCGACTTCCCGCTCCTCCACCGCGCGCTGATCCCCGCATCAAACCGAGTTCCCAACCGAACACCCCCCTCTAGCGCCGCCATTTTCCCTAATCACCTTGCGAATAGGGTCGGTTGCTCCCTAGAACACACGCTGGTTTTTTCATCGCCCAATCGCCCGACCAAAAGGAAAGGCACCGAAATGTGCCGGTGAAAAAAACCGCGCCAAGCATTTCACATCCTTTCACACCACTCGACATGAACATCCACGAATACCAAGCCAGAGAACTCTTCGAGAAATACGGCGTCGCCACCTCCCGCGGCAAAGTCGCTCACAGCGCCGAGGAAGCAGGAAAAATCGCGCAGGAACTCGCAACCGCCGGTATCGGGAACATCGTCGTCAAAGCCCAGATCCATGCCGGTGGCCGCGGAAAAGGGACATTCAAGAACGGGTTCAAAGGCGGCGTGCACCTCTGCCACAACGCCGAAGAAGCAACCTCGACCGCCGGCAAGATGATCGGCGAGACGCTGGTCACTCACCAGACCGGCCCCGAAGGCAAGTTGGTCAGCAAACTGTTCATCGCCGAAGCCGTTGATATCCAACGCGAACTCTACTTCGCCATCCTGTTCGACCGCGCCACCTCCGCCCCCGTGATCATCGCCAGCACCGAAGGCGGGATGGACATCGAAGCCGTCGCCGAAAAATCCCCAGAAAAGATCCTCCGCATCCCCATCGACCCCACCATCGGCCTGCAAGCACACCAGACCCGCCGCATCGCAGCCACCCTCGGCCTGCGTGGCGCCCTGATGAACCAAGCCTCCAAGCTCTTCACCAACCTCTTCAAGCTGTTCATCGAATCCGATTGCTCGCTCGTCGAGATCAACCCACTCGTGGTCACCCCAGACCAACGCCTCCTCGCCCTCGACGCCAAGTTCAACTTCGACGACAACGCCCTGTTCCGCCAACCCCACATCGTCGCCATGCGCGACAAATCCGAGGAGGATCCCCGCGAAGTCGAAGCAAGTGAGTTCAACCTCAACTACATCAGCCTCGACGGAAACATCGCTTGCCTCGTCAACGGAGCAGGACTCGCCATGGCCACCATGGACATCATCAAGTTCTCCGGAGGTGAACCCGCGAACTTCCTCGACGTCGGTGGCGGTGCCTCCAAAGACCAAGTGTCCGCCGCTTTCAAGATCATCCTCTCCGATCCGAAAGTCCAAGGCATCCTCGTCAACATCTTCGGCGGCATCATGGACTGCAACGTCATCGCCACCGGAATCGTCGAAGCCGCTCGCGAAACGGGCCTCAAACTGCCCCTCGTCGTCCGACTCGAAGGCAATAACGTGGAAGCAGGCAAAAAGACGCTCGCTGAAAGCGGACTCACCATCATCAGCGCAGTGAACCTCGACGACGCCGCCAAAAAAATCGTCGCCGCCGTCAAAGCCGCCTAACCGGAACCCGAACCACTCACTCCCCACACCATGTCCATCCTCGTCAAAGCCGACTCACGAATCCTCATCCAAGGGATCACCGGTTCCTTCGGAGCGCGCCACGCCCAGCTCTCCCTCGATTACGGCACCGCCGTCGTCGCAGGCGTCACCCCCGGCAAAGGCGGCCAGTTCTTCGAACACGGCTCCCATCGCGTCCCCATCTTCGACACCGTCGATGAAGCCGTGCGCGAAACCGGCGCAACCGTCTCCACCATCTTCGTCCCCCCTCCGTTCGCCGCAGACGCAATCCTCGAATCCGTCGACGCCGGACTCGACCTCGCAGTCGCCATCACCGAGGGAATCCCCGTCAACGACATGATCCGCGTGAAGCACAAGATGAAAGGCAGCAAAACGCGGCTCGTCGGTCCGAACTGCCCCGGCATCGTCACCCCAGGAACCGGCGAAAATTCGAAGGGCGGATGCCGCATCGGGATCGCCCCAGGTTACATCCACAAAAAAGGGAACGTCGGAGTCGTTTCCCGCTCAGGCACACTCACCTATGAAGCAGTGTTCCAGCTCACCTCCCGCGGCTTCGGTCAATCCACGTGCGTCGGCATCGGCGGTGACCCTGTCAACGGAACCTCTCATCTCGATGTCCTCAAGATGTTCAACGACGACCCGGAAACCGAAGCCATCATCATGATCGGCGAAATCGGGGGGACCAACGAAGAAGAGGCCGCAGAATGGATCGGCAAAAACTGCAAGAAGCCGGTCGCCGGATTCATCGCCGGAGCAACAGCGCCTCCCGGAAGACGCATGGGCCACGCTGGCGCCATCGTGTCCGGCGGGAAAGGGACCGCAGAAGGGAAGATCGCAGCAATGCGGGCCGCCGGCATTGCCGTGGCGCAAACCCCTTCCGTCATGGCCGAAACCCTGCTACGCCACTGGGGCAAGATCTGATCGCCCCCTTGCGCGCCCCCCTCACAACACCCCCCAATCCAACTTCATCAAACCATCCCCGTCCTATGCCAGTCGTCGCAAAAGGCCTTGAAGGCATCGTAGCAAACTCCACCGCCATCTCCGACGTTCGCGGGGATATCGGACAACTCATCTATGCCGGTTACGACATCAACGAACTCGCAGGAAAAGCGAGCTTCGAAGAGGTCATCCACCTGCTCTGGCATGGTGAACTCCCATCCCAAACGCAACTCGATTCGCTCACCGAAAAACTCCGCGCCCAACGCGAGCTTCCTCAAGGCGTGATCGACTTCCTCAAGACCGCCCCGAAGGACGCGTCACCAATGGACGTCATCCGGACCGGAGTCTCCCTCCTCGGCCTGTACGACTCGGAGGACGGTCCCGAAGCGAACTATCATCGCGCAATCAACATCACCGCGAAAATCGGGGTGATCGCCGCGTACTTCCATCGTCTTCGGCAGGGAAAAGATCTTCCGCCCGTGCGTCAGGACCTCTCCGAAGCCGCTCACTTCCTCTACCTCATCAACGGCACAGAGCCCACCGCGGAGGCCACGCAAACCCTCGACGTCGCCTACGTGCTCCACGCCGACCACGGCATGAACGCCAGCACCTTCAGCGCGCGCGTCACCATCGCAACGCTCAGCGACATGTTCTCCGCGGTCACCTCGGCCATCGGAACCCTCAAAGGCCCCCTCCACGGAGGTGCCAACGAAGGCGTCATCCACATGCTCCAAGAAATCGGTAGCGAAGACCGTGTCGACCCATGGCTCGAACAACAGCTCGCCGAGAAAAAGAAGATCATGGGAATCGGCCATCGCGTCTACAAAGTTCTCGACCCCCGCGCACCCCACCTCCAACGGATGGCCATCAAACTCACCGAACAACTCGGCGAACCAAAATGGATCCGCATGAGCGAGCGCATCGCCACCGTGATGCGTGAGAGAAAAAGCCTCAACGCGAACGTCGATTTCTACTCGGCCACCGTCTACTACAGCCTCGGCATCCCAACCGACCTGTTCACACCAATTTTCGCGATCTCACGCACCTCCGGCTGGACCGCTCACATCCTCGAACAGCTCGCAGACAACCGCCTCTACCGCCCCCTCAGCGAGTACACCGGGCCGGCCGTCGGCAAAGTCGTCAAACCCATCGCCCAGCGCTGACCCAGACGCCGGCACCATGGAACCCCATGTCGTGTCCGTAAACAGATCATCCCTTCTCAGGGGGCGCCAAAAAAGGTGCCCCCTGAATGATTTAACACGCTCACCAAAAACCATATCCCTGACATGAAAGAGATCGGATTCGCCATCGTAGGAACAGGAATGATCGCGGAGTTCCACGCGACAGCCATCGCACAAGTCCCAGATACCCGCCTCATCGCCGCTTTCTCCCGCAACCACTCCGCCAGGGAAGCCTTCGCCTCCAAATACAACTGCCAAGCCGCCGATTCCCTCGAATCACTCATCGCAAACCCCAGTATCCACGCATTCTGCATCACCACTCCCAGCGGCGCTCACGCCGAAGCCGCTATCCCCATCCTCAAAGCAGGAAAAGCCGTCCTCTGCGAGAAACCTCTGGACGTATCCCTCGACGCCGTCGACGCCATCCTCCGCGCTGAAAAAGAAGGGAACGGCGTCCTCGCCGGAGTATTCCAGAACCGACTGGGCCGCGCCGCCGGCATCATCAAAGACGCCATCCTCGCCAAGCGCTTCGGAAACCTCGCCCTCTGCTCCGCTTACATCAAGTGGTGGCGCACCCCAGAGTACTACTCCTCGTCCTCTTGGAAAGGTACCCTCAAACTCGACGGCGGTGGCGCCCTCATGAACCAAGGGATTCACGCAGTCGACCTGCTCCAATGGCTCGTCGGACTTCCCGACCGCGTCGCCGCATTCCAAGGGCGTCGCGCGCACCCGAACATCGAGGCAGAGGACACCCTCTCTGCAACCCTCCACTTCCCCTCCGGAGCCCTCGGCGTCATCGAAGCATCCACCTCCAGTTTTCCAGGATCCGACCTCCGTATCGAGATCACCGGCAGCCACGGCTCCGCCGCACTCGTCAACGATCGGATCGTACGCTGGGACTTCGCCGATAAACTCCCCGGCGACGAAGACATCCTCAAAAACGAAGCCGCAGGCAAGATCGGGGGAGGAACCGCCGACCCAAAAGCCATCAGCGTAGAAGGACACCGCCGCCTCATCGAGGACCTCGCCCACGCATTGCGCGAGAACCGGCGCCCGATGATCCCCGGCGAAGAAGCGCGCAGAGCCGTTTCCCTCGTCCTCGCCTGCTACGAAAGCGCCCGAACCGGAAACATCGTGAACCTCCGATAACACACCCCCCCCACCATCCCCTCACCCCCCAAAACCATGCGCATCCCAACGAGAACATCCAACCCACAGGGATTCACCCTCATCGAACTCCTCGTGGTCATCACCATCATCGGCATCCTCGCCACCATGGGCTTGTCCGGCGGTTCCCGTCTCATCGAACGCGGCAAACTCCTGAAATGCCAAGCCAACCTCCGCCAACTCGGCGTCGCACTCACGAACTACCTCAACGACCAAGATGACATCATGCCCGCCACGGCAAACATCTGGGCCAAAAAACTCAAACCCAACGTCGACGAAGGCAAGTCCTACATCGACACCTGGAAACTGTTCAAATCCCCGTTCGACCCGCGCAAAGACTCCGAGATCGCCCCTCAACCCGTAAGCTACGGCCTCAACAAAAACCTCGAGTCCGTCAACGTCTCCCGCCTCAAAGACTCCACCAACACCATCGTCCTCGCCCCAGCCCCGGAAGAGGACGATATCCTCACCTTCAAAGGCACCGCCGACGCCCCCGTCGACCTCACCCCCGGCAAAGGCGAAAACCGAGGCACCCACACAAACCGCGCTCGCATCAGCGTCCTGTTCCTCGACGGAAGCGTTCGTGACATGAAATTCAGCGATTTCAATAAAGACGCCCCCACCGATGACTCCGACCCGTGGGCCAGCAAAAACACCGCAAAAACAGGGACTTCCGGAACCAGTAAATAAGTCCCCAGAGGCATGACCGCTCGATTCGTCGTCATCCTCCTCAGCATCCCAGCCCTCGTCGTCCTCGCCGGAACCCTCTGGGCATCCAAGGCTGCCCAATCCCTGCGCCAAGTCTCGCTCCCAAACGGGGCTTGGTTCCCTCGAATCTTTGCCGGAAGTGTCGTGCTCTCGCTCTTGCTCCTCATCTTCGCAGGAGCCTCCTCCGAGCATCACCTCCCTCCAACCATCGAACGTGCCCTCGGAATCCATGGCCTCCTCGGAAGCCTCCTCCTCCTTCTCCTCCTTCTTTTTCTCCTCCCCATCCTCGTTCTCCGCATCGCAGCCCAAAAGTTCATCACCACCAAATCCTCATCTCCCGCTCCCGTCCCACGCGACGCCCCCAAAAACAACGCAACCCTCCCCAGCCTCCCGCTAGGCCGACGACAACTCCTCAAAGCCGGAGCTTGGCAATGTCCAGCCTTGATCGGACTCGGAGCCGACCTCGTCGCCCATCATCAACTCGATCGTTTCAACATTCGGAACATCCAACTCCCTTCCGCCTCCACCTCCCTGCCCCTAGGACTCAAAATACTTCACATCAGCGACCTACACGTCGGCCGATTCACCCGCGGAAAGGTTCTCGAACGCATCGTCGACTCCTCCTCCCATCTCTCCCCTGACCTCATCGCCTTCACCGGAGACCTCATCAACCAACAACTGTCCGACCTCCCAGCAGGTATCGAACTGCTGCGCGCACTCCAAAAACTGGCCCCACTCTTCGTCTGCGAAGGCAATCACGACCTCTTCCAAAGCACGCGAACGTTCCGAAACACCCTGCACCGCGCCGGCATCCCTCTCCTGCTCGACCAACACGTCACACACCCCTGGAACTCCGCAAAACTCAGGATCGTCGGCGCAACGTGGAACGGTCTCGATGGACCCGCTCACCCCCATCGCGAAACATTCGAACTCCACCTCGCACAAAATATCCCCGCCCTCCTTCCCCAAGACGCTTCACCCGAACAGCCAACAATCCTGTTAGCCCATCACCCCCACGCAGCAGATCACGCCCCTTTCGCTCATCTCACACTCTCAGGCCACACCCACGGCGGGCAACTGATGATCACCCCGCAACACGGCCCTGGCCCCCTCCTCTACCGCTACTGGTCAGGCCTCCACACATCGCGCCAACTCCGACGCCCCATCATCGTTTCAAACGGCGTCGGAAACTGGTTCCCCATCCGCACCGCCGCTCCCGCCGAAATCGCCCTGATCACAGTGACCTGACCCGTCGATTCACGCGAATTTCAGCGCGCCCCCGATCGCGCATTCCGTTACACTGCAGGCTTGCCGAACCCGCCCCACCGCCCAAGATTCACGACCCTCGGATCATCATCTCTCCAATCCCGTCACCCTCTTTCCACCCCGCACCATGAGCGAAGAATCCTCTCTCCCACTCGATCTCAAGTTCCTCCCCGACTGGCTGAAAGAATCCCCAGGGAACAATCCCTACTCCAACTTCCAAGGTGATTCCAATCGGGACGACCGACGTGGCCCGCGCCGTGATAAACCCGGCTTCGGTCGACGCGACGGCGGTGGATTCAGACAGGGCGGCCCACGGAACGACGACCGCGGCCCGCGCCGCGATGGTGGCCCGCGCAACGATCGCGACCGACGTGGCCCCGATCGCCGGGATCAACGCTCCTTCGCACCTCGGCCCGAAGTTCCTCGGACCCTTCCAGCCGAAGTGCATGTCGAAATCCTTCCCACCGACGCTGCCGCCGAAGCGATCGCAAAACAGATCAAGTCCAGTGGCAAAGCCTACCCTCTCCACAGCACGGCACGCCTCTTCCTCGATAAACCAGAACGTCACAAGGTAAGAATCTCCTCGAAAAGCGACGAGCATCCTCTTCACCAGATCGAGGACGGCCCGATCAGCTTCGATAAATCGCTGATCGAACGCCACGCGTTCCGCCTCATGAAGGCCCGCTTCTATCGCGAAGAGCAAACCGAGATCGAACCGCCAAAGGGCAACTTCACCAACGTCGCAAAATGCCGCTCCACAGGAACTATTCTCGGCCCAACCAACCATCACGGATACCAAGTCGCCGTCAAAAAACTCTACGAAGATCGTTTCAGCCGGCAGATGTCCTATCAGACCTACTTGCGCGAAGAGATCGAAGTCGTCTCCGGTGAGCAAGCCGTGAACGACTGGCGCGAAGCCTCCAAGTTCGTGACCGTTTATCACACCACCACCGAAGAACAACCGCTCACCTTCAAGACCCCCGCCGAAGTCGAAGCGCATTTCCGGAAAGCTTATCTCCCCACCCTCGTCCGCTCCGCAAGACGCCTCGAGTGCGGAGGCGCCGTCGCAAGGACAATCCCCGAGAGACTTCTCGTGAATCGCATCCGCGAAACATTCGATCGCCAACGGGCATACCCCGATCAACTCGTCAACGGACTCCGCTCGGCCCTCGCCTCACAGAACCTCCAGATCTTCAAACACCGGAAACGTGTGCTGTTCGTGTCCGCAATCCGGCCCGTCGTTGCCGCCTCCACAGACGGCATGGCGGAAGGTCCCGCCGCCATCCTCACCACCGTGCGAGAAAATCCGCGGATCACGAAACCAGAACTCGCAAAGCGAATCCACGGCGATGCGCTCGACGGCGAAAACGCCACCGCACTCAAAGCCCAACTCGCTTCCGATCTCCACTACCTGTCGCAAAGTGGCACCGTGATCGAGTTCGCAGACGGGACGCTGGATCTCGCGCTGACCCCGAGAGATGCGGAAAAAGAGAAGCCTCAGGAAACTGCATCCGCGGCTTCTGAATCAACAACCGCTTCCACGGACACAGAAGGAGAGATCGTGACCGAAGCCTGCTCCATCGAGAACCAAGCCTGCGAAATCCCCGCTCCAGACGCCTGCTCCATCGAGAACCAAGCCTGCGAGATACCCGCCCCAGACGCCTGCTCCATCGAGAACCAAGCCTGCGAAATCCCCGCTCCAGACGCCTGCTCCATCGAGAACCAAGCCTGCGAAATCCCCGCTCCAGACGCCT
>CAZAZT010000031.1:0-24995 GCA_964489645.1 uncultured Chthoniobacteraceae bacterium
GCGAGGTACGGGATCATCTCCGAGACCCACTTGCCGGATTGTCCTCGTTGCCGGAAGGGGTATTGCGGGCGAGCGAGTTCGCCGGAGGGACCTTGGAAGGTGACTGGGGGGCCATCCTTGAGAGGTTGCCCGTCCATGCGGATGAGTTCGGGTTTGTAGTCCCATGTCTCGAGTTGGCTGACGGCGCCTGCGCAGAAGATCATGACGACACGGTTCGCCTTCGGGGTGTGATGCGCGGGGCGCGGCGCGAAGGGATGGCCCGGATCGAACTGATGCGAGGGATGGGCGGTTGATGCGTGGAGGTTGCGGGAAAGCAACGAGGCAAGTGCGGCTCCACTCAGAGTGGATGTCGCCTCGTGAAGGAAGTTCCTGCGCGACAACAGGTGGCGGCCGGTGAGGGAGAGAAGTTCTGGGTTGGCGGTCATTGCAGGAAGAGGAACTCGTTGCAGTTGAGGAGAGCGCGACAGAGCGGGGTGAGGCCGTGTTGATTTGCGACGTCGAGGGCGACCTGCGTCTCCTCTGGAGTCGGGGTCCGGCCTAGTGCGAGTCGGTAAGCGTTGTGGATGGCCGTTTTGATGTCGGGAGATGATCGAGCGTCCGACGCTCTGCGGGCGAGAGCTTCGGCGGCATCTTGTGTGAAACGGCTGTTGAGAAGGTTGAGTGCCTGGATGGGTGTGGTTGATTCGCGCCGTTTTGCGGTGCTCTGACCGGCGTCTGGGCAATCGAATGCGCCGAACACGGCTTCTCGTTCTCGACGCACCTTGTGCGCATAGATCATGCGGCGGAGTCCGTTACCGGAGTAGTTCTCGACGGGTTGGAATCCGGTGAGGCCGCCGCGTTTATCGAAGAGGTCGAAGCCGCGACCGTACATCGTGGTGTTGAGGGTGCCGGCGACGGAGAGGGTGGCGTCGCGGATGGATTCCGATTCCAGTCGCCTCGGGGGAAAGCGCCAAAGCAGGCGCGAGTCTGCATCGATGGCGGCTGCATCGGGACGGATGCGCGAGTCCTGTGCAAAGGTATCGGAGAGGACGATCTGGCGATGGAGATGTTTGATCGACCAACCGGATTGGACGAACTCGGAGGTGAGCCAGTCGAGTAGCGCGGGGTGAGAGGGACGTGCACCGTTCACGCCGAAGTCGCTGGAGGTTTCGACGAGTCCCGTTCCGAAGTGGCCCTGCCAGATCCGGTTAACGATGACTCGGGCGGTGAGGGGATTGCGTGGTGATGCGATCCAATCCGCGAGAGCCTTTCGGCGCTCCGCATCGGATGCTGACTCCGAGAGGGCTGTGTTTCCGAGGATCTTGGGGATTGCGGGGAGGACGATGCCCTTGGGTTGCTCGGGGTCTCCGCGCGAGAGGAGCCGGATCTCATCGGGGTTCCGGAACGTCCCAGCGAAGACTTGGTAAGTGTTTGCTGCTGCGATGATCCGTTCGAGGCTGGCCTTCTCTTTCAGGAGAGATTCAGCGGCTTGGCGGTCTGGTTCGGGAAGGGTTGCTGGATCAAGCTTGGGTGCTTTCTGATTTTTGGAGAGGGGTTTGCGATCGGAGGAGTCGGCGACAAGTTTCCAAGAACTGTCGGGCATCTGGGCCTCGATGCGGTACTCGATCGCGAGTCGGTCAGCGAACTTCGCTTGGCGATCGCGGCTCCAGACGATGCGTTCGATGCGTTGGGTGGAGGGGAAGGTGATGGTGAGGGTGCCGGAGCCATCTCGGTCGGACATCCAACTGCTGGAGTTTCCGTACACGCCGTCGTTGACGAGGCGGAGCTCGTGTCGATTCGCGCTGATGCGGCTTCCTGAGGCGGAGGCGGTGGCTCCCATGGCGGCTGCGGCGACGTTGACACCTTCGGGAGTGAGGGTCTCGATCTCATCGATGCAGGGTTCAAGGCTGTTGGTTTTTAGGATGATGAGGCGTATGGCGAGCGCGTTGATGGGGGTGATGCGCTCGGTGTTTTCCGCGGCGTTCACGGGAGGGCGCGATTTTCCGGAGAGTGCGAGCGGGGTGAATCTCGCGAGTCGGGAGTCGATCTTCGTGAGGGTCTCTTTCGCGTCGGCCGCGGCCTTTCGCGCGGCTTGTGCCTCGGGCGATGACATGGGGCGATCCTGGTATTCGACGCCGGCGATGAAGGATTGGAGTGCGTAGTAATCCTTCTGACTGATCGGATCCGATTTGTGGTCGTGGCATCTCGCGCAGCCGATGCTGAGTCCGAGGAAAGTCTGGCTGATGTTGACAACAATCTCGTCCAACGAGTCTTGGCGCGCGAGGCGCATGGAGGGGGCATCTTTGCCGATCTGACCCGGCAGAAGGACGGACGCGGTCACGAGAAATCCTGTCGCGGCGTCTTCTCCTGCGATTGGACCGGCGATCTGTTCGGTGAGGAAGCGGTCGTAGGGTTTGTCCTCATTGAATGCGCGGATGACGTAGTCTCGGTAGGGCCATGCGTTCGGTCGTTCGGTGTTCACCTCGAATCCGTGGGTGTCGGCGTAGCGGACCACGTCGAGCCAATGTTGCGCCCATCTTTCGCCGTAGCGTGGTGAGGCGAGGAGGGTGTCGACGATGCGTTGTTTGGCGGTGTGGGAGGGATCAGCGGTGAAGCGATCGATTTCCTCTGGGGTAGGCGGAAGGCCGGTGAGGTCGAGATGGACGCGGCGCAACCATTTTGCGGGTGATGCTGGTTTTGAGGGGGTTAGACCGACCCGGAGCAGGCCTTCACGGATGAAAGCGTCGATGGGAGAGGGCGAGTTGTTTGGGGTTGGTTCGGTTTTTGATGGTGGGGAGGAAGGAGGCGTGGGCGGGGAAACGGGTTGGAATGCCCAGTGGCGTTGTGGGGAGGATTCCTCGTCGGTGTGCGAGGTTGGCCATGGGGCGCCGAGGGAGATCCACTCGCGGATTTTCTGGATTGCATCGGGAGGGAGGCGTTCGCCTTTTGGGGGCATCTGTTCATCGGGTTCGGCCGAGGAGAGGAATCGGAGGAGCGGGCTTTGGTCGGGTTTACCGGGAACGATGTTTGGTGCGTGGAGTTCTCCGCCGTTCATCGCGGCGCTGGCGCGGTCGAGTCGGTATCCGGACTTCTGCTTTTTGGGGCCGTGACATTCGATACAGTGTTTGGAGAAGAGAGGTTCGATGTCGGTCTTGAAATCGAGTGCAGCGGCGGGAAGCGCGAGGCGAAGCATGAAAGCGCTGAGCAGACCGATACGGATCCGGATGACGTTCGGCATCCGTGAGATGGGGGCGGAGCGGGATGCGGACATGTTTTGATTGAAGCGTGACGACGGTCACGGAGGCAACGCTCAGATTGCATACAATCTTAGCGGGTCATTGATCAAGGGAGGATCGGCGTGGGGCCGGAGGGCGTGCTGCGTGAACCGTGTTGGTATGCGTCTAGCGGTGGCTGAGAGGATGATGCAAAGGGATTGTTCTTTCGGTTGGATGGGGATTTTCACGCGGTATCGGAGGGCATTGATGGGGGTAGGGTTGATGGTTTTGTGGTTCAGTGTGGTGCGTGCGGCGGATCGTCCGCTGAACATCGTTCTCTTGTATGCGGATGATTGGCGGCACGATACGTTGGGGTGTGCGGGCCATCCGGTGGTTCGTACGCCGCACCTCGATGGTTTGGCAGCGGAGGGTGTCCGTTTCCGGAACAACTATGTCACGACTTCGATTTGCGGGGTGAGTCGGGCCTCGTTACTGACGGGGCAATGGATGTCGAGGCATGGGAACCGGGCGTTTGCGATGTTCAAGACGCCATGGGAGATGACGTATCCGGCGATGTTGCGGGGCAGCGGGTATCATGTGGGGCACGTTGGGAAGTGGCATAACGGGGGGTTCCCTGCGGAGCGGTATGATTTTGGGCGCGCGTATTCGGGTCGGCACTGGATGGGTGGCTCGGCGGATGGCGAGGTGCATGTCACGCGGAAGAATGGGGATGATGCGATGGAGTTCTTGCGGAATCGTCCGAAGGATAAGCCTTTCTGTCTGACCGTTGCGTTTTTTGCGACGCATGCTGAGGATGGGAATCCCAAGCAGTACCTGCCACAGCCGGCGAGCATGGAGTGGTATCGCGACGTTCGCATCCCGGTTCCGCGGACGGCGACGGACGCGCATTTTGCGGCATTACCGGCGTTCGTCGGCAATGAGAAGAACGAGGGGCGTCGGCGTTGGCATTGGCGGTTTGATGAGGAGGGGAAGTATCAGGAGATGATGCGGAACTATTACCGGTTGGCGACGGAGGTGGATGGGGTGTGTGGTGAAGTTTTGGCTGAGTTGAAGGCGCAGGGATTGTCGGAGAACACGCTGGTGATTTTCACGACGGACAACGGGTATTTCCATGGGGAGCATGGGTTAGCGGACAAGTGGTATCCGCATGAGGAGAGCATCCGTGTTCCTCTGATCATCAGGGACCCTCGTGCTCAGGGGGTTGGAGGGAAGGTTGAATCTGCGATGACATTGAATGTGGATCTTGCGCCGACGGTTCTTGCGGCTGCGGGTGTGGGGGCGCCGAGGGGGATGCAGGGACGGGATCTATCGGTGTTGTACCGTGGAGGCGCTGCGGATTGGCGTACGGAGTTCTTTTATGAGCACGCGGTGATCCGGAGTTCAGATTTCATCCCGGCTTCGGAGGCGGTGGTGCGTGTTGGGGCGAAGTACATGTATTGGCCAGATTTTGGTCGCGAGCAGTTGTTCGATCTGGAGAAAGATCCTTTGGAGGAGAGGGATGTGATTGGGGATGGGGCGTATGCAGGGCTGTTGGGCGAGATGCGAGAGCGCTTTGGGGTGTTGAAATCGGGAGCGCGTTGAGCGAGTGAGAGAGGGAATTATTATCTGTTGTATGGAAAGAGAACTGAAGCGGTCGTTGGGTCGGTTTTGGTGGACCATCATTCTGACGTGGTTCGTGGGTGTGTGCGGCGGGATTGGGCGGGGCGAAACCGCGGGTAAGCCGAACATCATTTTTGTTTTGGTGGATGATTTGGGCTACGGGGAGCTTGGGTGTTTTGGGCAAAAAGTGTTGAAGACGCCGCATCTGGATCGGATGGCGAGGGAGGGGCGGAGGATGACGCGGTTCTACTCGGGCAACACGGTGTGTGCGCCGTCACGGACGGTTCTGATGACGGGGTTGCACAACGGGCATGCGACGATCCGGGGCAATCGGGATCCCTTGGCGGAGGGGGCGAGTTTGAGGGCGGGAGAGCCGACGGTGGCTCGGGTGCTGAAGGGGGCGGGGTATCGGACGGCTTGCGTGGGGAAATGGGGGTTGGGGACGGAAAAGACGGAGGGGCATCCTGATCGACAAGGGTTTGACGAGTTCTTCGGATTTTTGACGCACAAACATGCACACAACCATTTTCCTGACTTCCTGTGGCGCGGGAGGGAGCGAGTGCTGTTGAGGAACGAGGTGCGTTCGATGTCGGAGAATCCGGATGATCCGGCGGGTGTGCCGTTGAAAGCGGTCGAGTATGCGGACGATCTTTTTGCGGAGGAGGCGATCCGGTTTGTTGAGCGGAGCAAGGATGGCCCTTTTTTCCTCTACTATTCCCTGACGGTGCCGCACGCGAATAACGAGGCGACGAAGGTTTCGCAGAATGGGAATGAGGTGCCGGATGAGGGTTCGTTCGCGGGGCGGCCGTGGAATGCGCCCCAGCGGGGGCATGCGGCGATGGTCGAGAGGATGGATGGCTATGTGGGCCGCTTGCTGGCGCGGTTGCGCGAGTTGGGGATCGCAGAGAAGACGTTGGTGTTGTTCAGTTCCGACAACGGGCATCACGTTGAGGGCGGGGAGGGCGATGAGGATATCTTTGACAAGAATGGTCCCTTGCGAGGCTGGAAGCGGGACCTGACGGAGGGCGGGATCCGTGTGCCGACGATAGCGTGGTGGCCAGGACGCATTGCTGCGGGGGCGGAGTCGACGCACGTTGCCTACTTTGGCGATTTTCTGTCCACGGCGGCGGAATTGGCGGGTGTGGCAGCGCCTGAGGGGCGTGATGGGTTAAGTTTTGTTGCGGACCTTTTGGGGAGGGACGGGCAGCGGGTGCATCGTCACCTCTATTGGGAGTTCTATGAGCGCGGATTCAGTCAAGCTGTGTTGATGGATGGACGATGGAAGGCGATGCGGATGCGGAAGGCGGATGCGCCGTTGGAGATCTATGATGTGGTTGAGGACATCGGCGAGACGCGAGACCTTGCTCCGGGGCGTGCGGATCTTGTGGCTCGGGCGGAGGGATTGTTCCGATCGGAACGTGTGGACAGTGCGGGATGGGTGATACCGGGATCGAAGCTGGGTCAGCGTCCTTGAGAGGGGGGCGTTATTTGCGGGTTTGCCGTCGGGGGTAGTTGACGCGTCGGAGGTAGAGTCCTTCGGGTGGGGCGCAGTACTGGCATTTGGCTGCGAGAGGCGTTTGGAGGAATGATTTGAGCCATTCCACGCTTTCGGAGCCCGATGCGGTGCGAGCGATTGCGCCGGTCAGCAATCGGACCATTCGGTAGAGGAATCCTGTTCCAGAGAATTGAAGGGAAATCAGTGCCCCCCGGGGCTGGATCCGGATTTTGTGAATGGTCCGGATGGTGTCGGTTTCTGGGTATCCGCGATTTGCGGCGAACGCGGCGAAGTCGTGGGTTCCGGTGAGGATTTGAGTGGCTTGAAGAAGGGTTGCGGGATCTAGGGGTTTTGGATGGTGCCAGGCGCGTTGGTGCTCGAGCGGATGCATCACGCGGTCATTCCAGATCCTGTACTCGTAGGTTTTACCGACTGCACTGAAGCGCGCGTGGAAGCCTTCGGGCATGGCTTGGACTTTGGCGACGCGTACCGATTGCGGCAGGTGGGCGTTGAGTGCCATGCGCCAGGTTTCCGGAGTGAAGCGTTCTGCGATCCGGTCGATGGTAGCGGTTTGACCCGTGGCATGGACTCCTGCGTCGGTCCGACCGGAGCCATGAACGGTGACCGCCTCGTTGAGGAGGGAGAGGAACGCCTTTTCGAGAGCGTCTTGCACGCCGCAACCTTCGGGCTGGTTTTGCCAACCGCAGAACCGAGTGCCGTCGTATTGGACGGTCAGTTTGAGGACGGTTCTGGGGCGCATGGGCACCGGGGTTTGTCGGGGTCAGTCCAGTGGAGGCGGGGAAAGGAGGGCTTGGCTATCGAGCCAGCACTGGAGGATTTGCTGTGCGGCGACTTGGTCGACGAGGGCCTTGGATTGCTTTGCCGTTTTGCCTGCGTCTTGGAGCATGCGATGTGCAGCGACGGTGGTCAGGCGTTCATCGACAAACCGGATGGTGACGGCTCTACCTTGGAGCGCTTCGCGCAGAGCATCGGCGAACTTTTTCACTTTTTCGGCAGATTCACCGGTCGTGCCGTTCATGTTTTTTGGGAGGCCGAGGACGATGGTATCCGCTTTCTTTTCGGTGAGCAGAGTGACGATGCGTTGGATGGCAGGGGAATCCTGCGAGAGCGGTTGCGAGGCGCGGTGAGGGACGGTCTCGAGGGGGTGCGCGAGCATGCCGAGTTCGTCGGACACAGCGACGCCGACGCGTGCGTCGCCGTAATCAATCCCGAGGGCGCGGTTCATAGAGGGGGCGGGGGGGTAAAGGAAAAGGCGGACCGGTTTGGAGTCCGCCTTTTCGGGTTTTGAATGGATGGCGTTTTCCGCTTAGCGGTGTTGCGGCGAGGGTCAGAGTGACTTGCAGAACTCCTCGATCCGGTCCAGCCCCTTCTTGATGATATCGAGACCCGTCGCGTAGGAGAGGCGGATGGTCCGATCATCACCGAATGCGATCCCTGGGACGACGGCGACGTGATGTTTTGACAGGAGTCGATCGGCGAAATCGGAGGATTTGAGGCCGAATGCGGAGATGTTGGCGAGGACGTAGAAGGCGCCCTGTGGTTCCACGACGGTGACCCGAGCGATGGATTGGAGACGACCGAGCATGTATTGCCGGCGGAGGTCGAACTCTGCGCGCATGTCATTGACGGGGGTTTGATCACCTTTGAGGGCTGCGAGACCGCCTTTTTGCGCGAAGGAGCACGGGTTCGAGGTGGAGTGACTCTGGATGGCATCGATGGCCTTTGCGATGGGGTCTGGGGCTGCGAGATAGCCAAGACGCCAACCGGTCATCGAGTAGGCTTTGGAGAAGCCATTGATGGTGATGGTTTGGTTGTAGGCGTCTTTGGAGAGGGCTGCGGTGGAAAGGTGCTTCGCTTCGCCGTAGACGAGCTTCTCGTAGATCTCGTCGGATAGGATGAAGATGCCTTCATCGACAGCCACTTCGACGAGAGCGGAGAGTTCGTCGTGGGAGTAAACTGCTCCGGTTGGGTTTCCGGGTGAGTTGATGATGACGAGCTTTGTTCTCGGCGTCATCGCGTCTTGGAACTCTTCGGCGGTCATTTTCCAGCCATTTTCTTCTTTGGTTTGGACGATGACGGGCTCTGCACCGGCGAGGCGCACCATTTCGGGGTAGGAGAGCCAGAACGGGGCTGGGATGATCACTTCGTCACCGGGTTGGCAGGTGGCGAGGATGGCATTGTAGCAGGAGTGCTTGGCCCCGTTGGAGACGATGATCTGGGAGGGTTTGTAGTCGAGGCCGTTGTCGGCCTTGAGTTTGTCGGAGATGGCCTGACGGAGTTCGGGGATCCCGCTGGAAGGGGTGTATTTGGTGAACCCTCCGTCGAGCGAGGCCATTGCGGCGGCTTTGATATGTTCTGGCGTGTCGTGATCGGGTTCACCGGCTCCGAAGCTGCAAACGTCGATGCCCTCGGCCTTCATGGCTTTGGCTTTGGAGTCGATGGAGAGGGTGAGGGAAGGGGTGAGGATTGTGGCGCGGTGGGCGAGTTCCATGGTGTTATTGGTTTGGTTGGGGACGTGATGAGCCGAAGTTGTGCCTTTGGGGGCGAGACGAGGCGATTATTTTGAGAACCAAGATTCGATGAAGGGCTTCAGGTGGTTGTGGGCGAACTGGATGATGCCGAGTTCGCGCGCCGCGTTGTCAGCGGAATCCGATGCATGGGCCGCGTTGACCATGATGGTCTGACCGAACTCGCGGCGGATGGATCCGGGAGGCGCCTTGGACGGATCGGTTGGGCCGAGGACGTCGCGGGTTTTGCGGACGGCATCGACGCCTTGGTAGACGATGGCGATGCATTTTTCCGTGCCGGGCTCGTTTCGCAGTTCGGGTGGGCATTCGGAGGGTTTACGTCCTGCCATGAACTTCACGATCTGTTCCCAGTTCTCGCGACCGTTGATGGGGCCGAGGATCTCTCCGAGCTGTTTTTCGGTTTCGCTGGTGAGCGTGAGGCTGAACTCTTTCTCAACAAGAGCTCTTGCGATCTGCCCTGAGCGATCCCGGAGCTTGTCCATGAGAACTTCGAGGACGGGTCCGTAGAACTGTTCGGCTTGAGCGACGCTCATGCGGAGGACTTGCAGTCCGACGATATACAGGCCTGAGCGCGAGAAGACGTCGAGGACGCCGCCGGGGCGTGTGCTTGGGACGCGGAAGTTGTCGGGCTTGATGAGGACGAGGGTTTTCTCGGTGGTTTCACCTTTGGGAAAATCCACGGCCCAGTCGACGATGCCGCCGTCGGAATCGGAATATTTCGCCCAGAGGAGAAGGTCGGCTTTGGCCGCTTCCGAGGATTGGGGTGCGATGGCTGCGGGTTCGAAATAGGTGACGGTGCCGGCGGCGTCGGTGATGTAGTCACCGAATGTGTCACGGATGGTTTCCCCGGACGTTCGATCTCCCTCCAAGTGTCCGACGACGGAGCGAACTTTTTCGACCGCGTTCTCGCCTTTCACCACGAGGAGGAGAACACGGGGGCGACCGCCGTTTGGGGTTGGGCCGAAGTGGGAGAGGACGTAGTTACGGACGCGCTCCTGCGCGGCGCGGTCGGCGGGATTCTCAGAGGTGACGATGTTCGCAGCGTAGGCTTCGACGAGTTCTTTACTGGGGGCGAACAGTCGCGATTCGACGAGGTCGAGGGCGGTGCGGGAGATGAGGCGGGAGACGATGCCACCGGTGCGCGCTTTCCTGATGGAGTAAGGGGTGACGAGTACGTAAGAGAGTTCTTCTGACATAGGATGATGCGTGTGGGAGGGAGGGTGGAAGGAAAGGATGGAATGGAGGGGTGGGCAGGCATCGCCGCCCCTTCCGCTGGGAGCCGGCGGATGAACCCTTTTCCGGGATTCCCAGCGCGAGGGAACGATCACCTTTTTTCGGCGCTTTGGAGCGTCAAAATGGGTGGAGAGCGTAGGCTTCGCGCGGTTGGTGCGTCAAAGCATTTCGGGGTATGGCTGGTGCGACCTAGGGGTTGTTCCCTTCGGGGGGGAATCCCTAGCAGGACTAGGAAAGCGTCCCGATGTGAGAGGGTTGTGGAGGCGTTAGGGTGGGAACATCGTGAATGTTTCGAGTCACAGCGAGGGGGTGAGGCGGTTTCGGGTGATGGTGGTGGATGACCATGCGGTGGTGCGGCGGGGGCTGATCAACCTGCTCGGGGAGCAACCCGACCTCGAGGTTGTCGGGGAGGCGGGCAATGAAGAGGATGCGCAATCGTTGATGCATCGCGTGACGCCCGATGTTGCGGTGGTGGATTGGTCATTGAAGCACCGGGATTCGTCGAGGCTGGTGGCGTGGATGACGAGGGAGCGTGGGGGGATGCGGGTGGTTGTCCTTTCGATCCACGACGAGCTGACACACGCTGAACTCGCGATCGAGGCGGGCGCGCATGGGTATGTGATGAAACGCGAGGCGGCTGAGCGGATTGTTGACGCGATCCGCGAGGTGTTGGACGGGAAGTATTATTTAGGGAGGAGGGCTCTTTCGGGGTTGGGCCCGCAATCGCAGGAGCGCGTTTCAGGGCGGTTGGTGGTTTCCGGTGGCCAAGCGGTTGGTGAAGCCGAGGGGAGGAGTCTGTTCGGGAGTTGGTCGGTTTCAGTGGTGGTGCCGGTCTACAACTCGAAGGGAACTTTGGCGACGTTGTGTCAGGAGTTGATGTCGGAGCTCAGCGAGGTTGACCGGTTGCAGATCGTTCTGGTGGATGATGGCAGTCAGGACGAATCGCCGGAGGTGTGTGAGGCGCTGCAGCGTCGGTATCCTGGGGTGGTGGAGTTCCTCGGTTTGTCGCGGAACTTTGGTGAGCACAACGCGGTGATGGCTGGGTTGCGTCAAGCGAGAGGGGATTGGTGTGTTGTGATGGATGATGATCTTCAGAATCCGCCATCGGAGGTGAAGAATCTGTTGAGGCACGCTGCGATGGGGTTCGATGTGGTTTATTCGCGGTATCGGGTGCGTCGTCACCCGTGGTATCGCCGGTTGGGGAGTTCATTACACAACTGGACTGCGTGTGTTGCGTTGGGCAAACCGCGGGAGCTCTATCTTTCGAGTTTCAAGGTTCTATCGAACACCGTTCGGCGTGAGGTCATCCGGTATGAGGGAGCGCAACCGTATTTGGACGCGTTGATCTTGCGAGCCACGCGAAGCATCGGAGTGGTTGATTGCGAGCACCATGAGCGGCCGGACGGTCGATCAGGTTACACCTCGTTCAAACTGCTAGGGCTTTGGACGAGGATGGCTCTGGGTTTTTCGGTTTGGCCCATCCGGTTTTTGACTTTTGGCGGCGGGTTGGCGTGCGTGATTGCGGCGCTCTGGGATTGGGCGATGGAGGGGGTGTTGACGGATTTTTGGGAGTGGTTGGTCCGCGGGAGCACTCTGTTGTTGGTGGGATTGATCGGCGAGTATGTTGGCCGGATCTATTCACTGTTGAATGGAGCGCCGCAGTATGTCGTTGCACGAAGGGCTGTTGAAACTCAGATCAATCTTTCGGGGGGAGGGCGTGGTGAAGAAGAGCGTGGTGAACATGAGGCCGCCTGACGGGAGGATGACGTTTTGGATCGTGCTCGGGGTCTTGTGTGTTGCTTACGGCGGCACGCTCACCCATCCGATGGTGTTCGACGATGAGGTTTATCTGCGCGGCAATCCGATCTTCAGGGAGTGGCGCAGTTTTCTGGATCTGGTCCGAGATTTTGGAGGACTGGCGCGGCGAGCGGGCGAAGCAGCTTTGGACCCGGATCTCTCGACGAACTTCATCATGCGGCCGCTGACGTACTTCACGTTTTTCCTTAACCATTGTTGGGGCGAGCTCTCGCCGATTGGTTATCGGTTGTTGAACATCCTGATTCATGGGGTTAACGGGTGTTTGGTTTGGCGGTTGGCTGGGAGGTGGGTGGAGGTCAGGGGCAGTGTTGATCCCTCCGATGTGCGGCGTTGGGGGTGGATGCCGTTCATGGCCGCTGCGGTGTTCGTCCTGCACCCGATCCAGATCGAATCGGTGACATACATCATCCAGCGAGCGACGTCGCTATGTTGCGGCTTTCTTCTGCTTGCGGTGGTCAGCCATGTCGAATGGTTGCTGAGTGATCGATTGATCTGGCGGATAGCGAGTTGTGCGGCAACGGTCGGCGCGGTGGCAAGCAAGGAGACGGGGTTTGTGGCGCCGGTGCTTCTCCTCGGGGTTGAGGTGTTCATTTTTGGATCGAAATGGAGGGAGGCGATGCGGCGGGTTTGGGTCCACGGGATTGTGGTTTTTTTGGTGCCGTTGGCGTTGGTGGCTGTTTCTTCAGCGCAGGGAAAGGGGGAAGGGATTGGCTCGGTTTTTGGGATTGCGCACGGGAATCAGAGCAAGAGCTATGTTGCTGAGTATGCGATGACCCAGCCGGTCGTTTGGTTGCATTACCTTCGACTCGTGGTCTTGCCGGTGGGGTTGAACATCGATCCCGAGGTGCAGATGGTTTTGCGGTATACGGACTTCAGGTTCTGGGGACCGTTGGCAATGCTCGGCTTGTGTGCGTTGGGTTGCATGGCTCTTTGGGGGCGGTTTCGGGGCGCGGGTGATGGGAGTCTGTTGGTGTTCGCTGCGTGGTGGTGGGCTGTTTCAATCGGCCCTGATTCATCGGTTGTGCCTTTGCCTGATGTGATGGCAGAGCATCGGACCTACGTGTCGATGGTTGGCGCGGCGCTGCTGGGTGGGCGGGTGATCGGCGCGATCTTCGAGTACGGAGGGTGGTGGCGTGTTTTGGCGTTGGGAGCATTGGTCCTCTTGGGGGGGCTGACGGCGGATCGCAACCGAGTGTGGGCGAGTGCCGAGAGGTTATGGGCTGACACGGCTTCCAAGAGCCCGGGAAAGGTGCGGCCTTGGATCAACTTGGGAAGCGCATTGTTTGAGGCGGGCAAGTTGGAGGCGGCGCGCGCAGCGTTCGAGCGAGCGAATGAGGTCAATCCGACCGTTCCGGCGTGCGCCAACTTGGTGGTGGTGAACCTTCGGTTGGGTGAGGCGGAGCGTGCGTTGAGCGCGGGAAGGCGGGGCATGGATTTGCGGCCGTCAGGATATGATCACCTGTTGATGTTGCATCATGCGACGGCTCTTATCCGAGTGGAGCGTGAGGTAGAGGCGTTGGGGGTGATCCGGGAGTGCGTGAGTTTGCAGCCACGGTTTTTGCCGGCGCGGATGATGTATGGCGCGTTGCTGATGAAGCGGGGTCTTTTTCTCGAGGCGGAGCGGGTCTTTTCGGAGGGGCTCGGTTGGCATCCGGAGCAGCGGGAGTTGCTTGAGGGCATCGAGCAGTGTCGATCGAATCGGGAGCCTGGGGTGCGTCTTAAGTTGGGGTACTGATATGGATGCACGAGGAAAGGCGGCTCATCTTTTGTGGGATACGCAGCATTGGTGGACGCGTTCGACGCGTTGGATCTGTGGGCTTGCTTTGGATTTGAAGCGCCACGAGACGGGCGGTCGCAAGTTGGCGATCTGGGATGCCGGATGCGGGTCCGGACACATCGCGGATTTTGCGACGAAGTTTGGGGCGGTGACGGCGACGGACCGAGATGCCGAGATGATTGAGCAGGCTCGAGCAAGGTATCTGACGGTGGACTTTCGGTGCGCATCGATTGAGGCGAGCCCGGATAAAGATCGGTGGGATGTCGTGTTATCGATGGATGTTCTTTACCACGGGGGGGTTGAGGACTGGGTTGGGACATTGCGCGCACTTGCTCAATCACTGGCGGTTGGGGGGTTCTTGGTGATGCAGTTGCCGGCGTATGGGTGGTTGGCTGGGGCCCACGACTTGGTGGTTGGCGGAGTTCGGCGGTTTGTTCCGCGAGATGTGCGGAGTGCGATTTTGGCAGCGGACTTGGACATCCGAGTTTTCTCGCATCGGTTCATGCTGTTGACGCCCTTCGTCTGGCTTCGCCGCGTGTTACCGAGGGCGCAGTCGCAGGACAGCGATTTAGAGGCCTCAGGCGGATCGAGTTGGGTTGGTTGGCTTTTGGAGTTCGCTTTGCGTTTGGAATCCCGGTTGATCCTAGCGGGTTGGTCGTTTGAGGTCGGGTCGTCCGTGTTTGTGGTGGCGCAAAGGAGGGGGGCGTGATGGCTAGCGATGCGGTTCATTCCTACCGGGGTAGGACGGTTATCGTGACGGGAGGAGCGGGGTTCATCGGGTCTGTGCTGGTCCGGAGGTTGCGCGAGATGGGCGTTGAGACGTTTGTGGTCGACCCGAGGTTGGGGGAGTCAGAGGAGGCAAACGGGGATGGTATGGCCATTTCGATGGGTGATGTGTCGCGGTATGAGCGGTGGTTGCGTCGAGCGGATGTGATTTTCAACTTGGCTGGGGCTACGGGGCATCAGGCCTCGATGGAAGGCCCAGTTAGCGACCTTGAATCCAACCAGAGGCAACATCTTTTGTTTCTGGACGGGTTGCGGCGGTTGGGTGCTTCGGCGAGGTGTATCTTCACGAGTACGCGACAGGTCTATGGGAGAGCTCAGCGGCTTCCTGTGCAAGAGAGCGATGGATTGAATCCATTGGACATCAACGCAATACACAAGCTTGCGGCCGAGCGGTACCATGGCCTTTGGGCAAGGCGCTACGGCACGCGGGTGGCGATCGTGCGATTAAGCAATGTGTATGGGGAAGGGGTAGAGCGCCATGCGGGGGTGTCGCTGATGGGGGAATGGTTTCGTCGGTTGCGCGAGGGATTGCCTTTGGTGGTTTTCGGCGACGGTCTTTCGTTGCGCGACTTCCTATTTGTGGGTGACGCCGTGGAGGGGTTGATCCGGCTTGGAATGGTTGCTGGTGAGAGTGCGGATATGACATTCAACTTGGGTGGCCCCGAGGTTTGGAGCGTTCGAGCGGCTGCGTCTTTGTTGTGTCGCGTGGCGGGACGCGGAGAGGTGCTGGATTCGGGGATGCCGGACTCTTGGGCGGACATAGATCCTGGGTCGTTGCACTTGGATTGTTCGCGGATGGCGGGCGTCTTGGGATGGCGGGCGAGGACGGGTCTGGAAGAAGGGGTTCGATTGACCCTTTCTGGCATGGGGTTGACGGGAAGGGGGGAGCAGTGAGGGGGTGGGTGCCTCAAATGGCTGACGAGATTCGTGAACCCGCTCTTGAGGCGGTGGCGCGGGTCATGGATTCCGGGGTATTTTTGATGGGCCGCGAGTTGGAGGCTTTTGAGGGCGAGTTGGCTGACTGGCTTGGCGGTGGGCGTGTGGTGGGATGCGGCTCAGGGACGGACGCTGTGACGTTGGCTTTGATGGCTGGGGGCGTGGGTGCGGGAGATGAGGTGGTTGTGTCCACGATGGTGCCTGGGGCGACGGTGTCCGCGATTGTTGCTGCGGGAGCGAGGCCGCTTCTGGTGGATTGCGGTGATGATTACGGGGTGGATGTTCGTGCGTTGCGAGGGAGGGATTTGAGTCGAGTGAAGGCATGGGTTGCGGTGCATCTTTATGGGATGATGGCTCCGACATTCCCGGAGTTTCTCGGAGAGGCTGTGAAGCGGGGTTGGTGGGTGGTAGAGGACTGTGCTCAGGCATTGGGTGCGCGGGTTGAGGTGTCGGGTAAGGAGTATCGAGCGGGTTGGAGTGGAGATGTCGGGGCATTCAGTTTTTATCCGACCAAGAATTTGGGAGCCTTCGGTGATGCTGGAGCGTGCTTTGTTCGCGAGAGCGGGCCGGTTGAGCTGAGAATTCGGCGTTTGAGGCAGTACGGTTGGGAGACGAGGGATGACGCGGTGAGTGTTGGGCGCAACAGTCGACTGGATGAGATACAGGCAGCAATTTTGCGGGTGAGTTTGAGGTTGTTGGATCGATGGATCACTGAGAGGAGATGTCTGGCGGAGCGCTATGCGGGGAGGCTGGAACGCGAGAAGTTCACTGGGTTTGCGCCGTGGTTGTGGGGGGCTGGTTCTGTGTTTCACCAGTATGTGGTGCGTGTGAGAGACCGTGATGCTGTTGAGTCCGCGATGTTAGGGCGCGGGGTTCCGGTCGGGGTTCACTATCGGCGAGCGGCGCATATGCAGAGGGCGTTTCGAGGATATGCGCGCGGTTCATTCACGATGGGAGCTGCGCTGGCTTCGGAGGTGCTCAGTTTGCCGGTGTACCCAGGGTTGACCGAGGAGCAGATCGACTCAGTGATTTGGGTGCTGATGCAGGAGATGAAACGGAGATGAACCAGCGATTGATATCGGGCTTTTGGGTGACGGTGGTGATTCTGGTGGTGATGGGCTGGTTTTCGTATTCCAGCATCCGCGAGTTCAGCGACACGTCGAAAATGGTGGCTCGCTCGAATGCTTACCTGAGTGTTTTGGAGCGTCTCCTGACGAGTGTTGTGAGCGCTGAAAGTGAGGTGCGAGGGTTCGTGATCATGGGGAACGAGGAGTACCTTGCCCTCTACAACGGATTGGTGCGTGAGGTGGATTCCGGTTTGGAGCGATTGATCAAGACACCTGCTTCGAAGACATCGGACGAGACGGAGGAAGAGTTGTCGCGGTTGATCCGAGCGAGGATGGAAAGGTTGCGGATGTCAGTGGATGCTCGACGGAGGGGCGGGTTGGATGAGGCGGTGAGCCTCGCGGGTGTTGGGAAGCGTCTGATGGATGAACTGAGGGGGGTGTCCGATCACATCTATCGGACCGAGCAGAATGCATTGACGGATGCGGCTCGGCGATTGGATCGGATTTCGGTGAGGTCCACATGGATCATTTCTGTGGGTAGCTTGCTGGCTGTGACTTTCAGCTTGGTGAGCACGTGGGCGATTGGGCGCACGGAACAGAATCGCCGACTTCTTGAGCGCGCGCTGTTGGAGATCAGCGAACGGGAGCAGCGACGGATCGGGCAGGATCTGCATGACGGGTTGTGTCAGCAGTTGACGGGTATTGCGCTGATGATGCGTGGTTTGCAGAAGAATGTTGATCGTGCGGGGCAGGTGGATGCGGCTGCGGTTTTGAAATTGATCAATGAAAGCATTGAGGAGACGAGATTGGTGACGAGGGGATTGCACCCAGTTTCGGAAGAGTTGGGCGGTTTGATGGTGGGGTTGAGGGAGTTGGTGGAAGGGGCACGTGCCTCGACGGATATCGATTGTGTCTTGGAAACGCCGGCATCTTTTGTGATCCGAGATGAGGCGACGGGGACGAATCTTTACCGGATCGCTCAGGAGGCGATGCGCAACGCGGTGAAGCATGCTTCGCCGAAGCGGATTAGTGTGCGAATCGCGTTTCGCGAGGGCAATCTGTCGATGGAGGTCGAGGACGACGGTTCGGGTTTGCGATTAGCTGAGGGGCGGCGCGGTTTGGGTCTGGAAATCATGCGGTACCGAGCGGCGAGTATTGGCGGAAGGTTTTCGGTGGAAGAACGGCTGGGAGGAGGGACGATTGTGCGGTGCTCTGGCGTGCGGATTTGAGACACTTTTATGATCCAGAAAAAATATCGAGTACTGGTGGTGGACGATCATCCGATTGTGAGGGCGGGCGTGATTCGCATGATCGCTTCGGAGCCGGAGTTTGAGGTGTGCGGTGAAGCGGATCGTTGGGAAACCGCATTATCGGAGTCTGCGGAGAGGAAGCCCGATGCTGTGGTGTTGGACATCTCTTTGGGCAATCGGATTGGGTTGGACCTGATCCGGGAGATCACGGATCTGCTGCCGAGTGTGCGGATCCTGATCCTGTCGATGCACGATCAGGCGTTGTACGCGGAGCGTGCGTTGCGGGCAGGGGCGCACGGATACGTGATGAAGAGCAGTGCGACTGATTGTGTGATCCAGGGATTGGGGGTGATTTTGCGTGGCGGCATCTATGCGGAGGGTCTGCGATCCGATTCGAATGCGGGGCGAGACGTGGGGCGGAATCCGGTTGATGTGTTGAGCAACCGTGAGATCGAGGTTTTGTCGATGATTGGCAAAGGATTGAGCACGGATGCTATTGCGGCCCGGATGCACTTGAGTCCCAAGACCGTGGAGGTCCATCGGGGCAATATCCGAAGCAAACTGGGTTTGGATGCTGGGCAGCGTTTGGTGGAGGTGGCGATCCGGTATTTTCCGTCAGGCGAGTGACGGGGGAGAGTGAGATTGAAGGGCTTGGTGTTGGGGAGTTGCCGTGTCAATCTTGTGAGATGACTGTTTCGGCGATGGTGGAGCCGTGGAGTGTTGCTGCGCTGGCTGAACGCGATCTCTCGCGTTCTTGCTGCGTGGTCTTTGATGTTTTGCGGGCCACCACGACGATGGTGACTGGATTGGCCCGAGGGGTGTCTGGGTTTGAGCCGGTTTTGACGGTGGCTGAGGCTCTGGCGAAACGGGGGACAGGCGTGATTCTGGGGGGCGAACGGGGGGGGGAGCGGATTGAAGGGTTTGATGCGGGGAATTCGCCGCTGGAGTATGACGCATTTACTGGTCGACATGTTGTGATCACGACAACGAACGGAACGCGTTCATTGCGAGGGGCTGCTGGGGCTGCTGGGGTTTATGCTGCGGGGATCGTGAATTTGGGGGCGACGGTTCGGGAGATTGAGCGTGGTCCTTGGCATGAGGTGATCTTGATCTGTGCTGGAACGGGCGATGGGATGGCTTTGGAGGATGTTTGGGCTGCGGGGATGATGGCGGATCGGTTGGGCAGGGAGCGCCGTGGGGATGCGGTGGAGATGGCGGTGTGGGCATCTCGGAGGCAGAGCGCATTGGATGCGCTTTCTGTGTCGACGAATGGGCGGGTGCTTCTCTCGAAGGGGCGTTCTGCTGAGGTGGAGTGGGCTGCGGCGATGGATCAGATCGATTTGGTGGCTCGAATGGAGGGCGGCGTGGTGCGCCGTGTTGGGACGTGAGTTCCGAGTGGGTTTCATTGGGAGGTTCGGGCGGGCGCGGACGGGAGCGATGGTTTGAGAGGTTGATCCGGCGTGGGATGGGCTTTTTCCCAGATATCTCGAGAGAATCCGATGCGCACCAGAACACGGTGGGGATCATCATCTCGTTGGTTTTGCATTTGTTGTTGCTGCTGTTCATCGGGCTGTTCCGGACGGGCTTTTTGGATGGCTGGGTGCAGCAGTTCATGCCTGAGCGGAAAGTTCATGAGATCGAAGTGGTGGTGGAGGAAGCTCCACAACGGATCACGGTTCCCTTGGACGAGATGCAGCGTCGGGTGGCGGTTGAGTCAGAAGGGATGCAGGAGGGGAACAGGAAGTCTGACAAAGCGATGTTCGAGTCGGACAAGAATCTGGTGGCGGGGACCAGCGGCGGGCCGAAGGGGTTGCTTCCGCTTCCGTCTCAGGAGGGGCGGTCTGTACCGGTACGCAGTTTTACGGAGCAGGAGGCTGCGGAGTTGGGGCGCAAGAATGCGGATGCGCGGAAGGCGGCCAAGGCGGCGGGTCGGATGTCTGATTTGAAGCGGGACGACATGTTGGGGACACTTCCGGAAGGCTCATTGGAGGGGACTTTGGTTTTCAGACGGATGAGCGGACCGGAAGGGGGGAAAACGGGCGGGGGTGACCTTTTGGATGGGGTATCGGATGTGGGGTCTGATCGGTTGAAGAAGGATCGGAGTCGGGTGGAGGGGCGTTTGGAGAACACGGGGCAATCGGGGGTCGATGCAGCGAAATCGCCGGTGGGGGTGTATCGGAAGCAGGTGAGCGCAGCCATTGGGGAGAACTGGAACACGCTGGTGGCGAAGCGGATGGATGGGTTGGATCAGGGTGCGGTCAAGGTTCGGTTCAAGGTGGATGCGAAAGGGGTTGTGCGCGGTATCGAGATCGATCGGAACACGGCGAACAAGGCGTTTGCGGACTTGTGCATCGAGGCGGTTTCGACGGCGAAGATTCCGCCGCCTCCGGCCGAGGCTTTGCCGTTGATGAAAGCGGGGCTTCTTGAAATCCCGTTCAACTTTGCGCTCTACTGAGCAGTTCATCTAATCTTTTGACCTAGACCCTTCGGACATGATTCATCCACCCCTTGGTTCCATTGTTCAGTTTTTTGTGCAGGGCGGATCCTTCATGATCCTTCTTCTGGGGTGCTCGGTGATTGGGGTGGCGGTGGTGATCCTACGGATTTTGGCACTTCGGAGAGACATCGTGATTCCTGAGCGATTGAGGACAGAGGTGGCGGGGCTTCCTGCGGAGGAAGGGGAAGCGGTTGAGAAGTTGACGAAGGTGTTGATGAAGGATCAGTCGCCGGCCGGTCGGATTTTGCGGGTAGCGGTGAAGCATGCGAATCACTCGCGTTCGGAGGCGGTGGAGGCGGTGCAAACGGTGGCTCGCGGTGAGGTGGTGCGTTTGGAGAAGGGGCTGTTCGTTTTGGAGATCATCGTGGGTATCGCGCCTTTGCTTGGACTTCTGGGGGCGGTTTCTGGGTTGGTGCAAGTGTTCGGTGCTTTCGGGAAGAGCGAGGAGGGTGCGGACCCGCACATCATTGCGGCAGGGATCTCGGAGGCTCTCAGCACGACGATTGTCGGGTTGGCGATCGCGATTCCGTGTCTCATCGCGCACAGTTTTTTCACGCGGACGGTGGAGACCCTAGCTTCTGATATGGAGGGGTTGGTGGGGCAGTTCATCGCGCGTATCTACCAGAACCGGCCTCGCCGACTTTCTGCGCGGATCAGTGGGCCCGATGCGGCGTCAGCGAGAAGAGATAACGACTGAAACGCATGAACTTTTACCCGAAAAGGCGGCGTGTGCCGCAGATCATGATCGTGTCGTTGATCGATATTTTCGCGATCCTCCTGATTTTCGTGATCGTGTCCACGACCTTCAAGAAGCAGCAACCTTATATCCGCATCAAACTTCCGGAGTCGAAGTCTGCTGTGTCTTCGACGCCGAAGAATGAGCCGCTGGTGTTGTCGATCTCGAAAGAATCGGAGGTGTTCTTCTTGAACCGGAAGGTGGAGATGGAGCGCTTGGTCCCTTTGTTGAAAGAGTTGGTGACGCGCGATCCCGAGACGGCATTGGCATTGAATGCCGACAAGGATGCCCCGTTTGGAACGGTGATGCGCGTCATGGATAGCTTGAAGGAGGCGGGAGTTAAGACGAGTTTGACGGCATTCATGGAGAAGGCGAAAAAATGATCAGGAACATTGTAAAATACGGGCATCCGGTTCTGAGGCAGAAGGGGCGCGACGTTGCAGAGATCACGCAGGAAATCCGGCAGCTGGCGGCGGATATGATCGAGACGATGGAGGCGGCGGAAGGGGTGGGGTTGGCCGCGCAGCAAGTTGGCGTGGCTCTCCAACTGGCGGTGGTCGATGTAGCCGGAGTGGATGATCGGCCTAGCACCATGGAGATTGGAGGTAAAGAGGTGAGCGTGCCGGAAAACATGCCGTTGGTGCTCATCAATCCCGTTTTGGAGCTGAGTGCGGACCGCGTGATCGGGGTCGAGGGATGCTTGTCATTCCCTCGCCTGACCACGGACGTCGTACGTTCCGCCAAAGTGCGGTGTCAGGCATTGGATCTTGAGGGGCGGCGGCAGGACTTCACCTGCAGCGGGTTGCTTGCGCGCGCACTGCAGCATGAGGTCGATCATCTGAACGGGGTTCTGTTCATCGATCGTTGTTCGGCTGCGGCCAAGGCCGCTTTGAGCGGAAAGCTGAAACGGTTGAAGAAGGACGCGTGATCCGAGGCACCTATCGCCGGTGGCGCAGCGAATCTTGCAGGTTCACCGCGATTGATTGCACAGAACGGGACTAGGTGGCGACTAGGTGGCGACTAGGTGGCAAGGATCGACTCAAGGGTTCTTGCGTCTCCAATCAGTTCGACTTTGGAACTGGAACGGGTGATGGCTGTGTAGAGGAGGTTTCGTGAGAGGAGACCGGAAGTGGGGTCGTTGGGTAGTTGGATCACGATGTGTTTCCATTCTGATCCTTGGCTTTTGTGGATGGTGAGTCCGAATGCCGGCTGAAATGTGGGTAGTTGGGCGAGCGGGAGGATGCGGGGTTTTCCGTCGGGTCCGGGAAACAGTGCTGCCATGGCAGGTTGATCGGGGGTTTGGCTCAGTGCGATGCCGACGTCACCATTGCTGAGGCCGAGGGAACGGTTGTTTGCGGTGACGAGGATGGGGCATCCGTGATGGATCCGCCCATCGTGAAGCCGGGCGTCGGGGGCTAGGATGCGGCACCCCGCTTCATTGGCGACTTGCACTTGCTCATTGGTGCTGCAGAGGAGTTGGAAGTCGCTTAACGCATCGAGCGCACGTCTTGCCTGGTCCTGACGCAAGGGATCGTCATGACCAGCGAGCAGTTGGGTCCACGTGTGAGCTCGTTCCGTCCAGGCCGTCCATTGAGGTTTGCAATGGAGAGAAGTGAATCGTGATCCATTTCCCTTGAGCCATTGGAGATTCGAGTCGCCCCTCATCTGCTCCTCGAGGAACAGGCTTTCGACATCGGAGATGGATGATCCGCTGCCGGGACGAGTGGCATCTGCGAGGCGAAGGATCCATGGGGCATTCATCGCTCGCCGACTGTATTTAAGACCGAATGCAAGACCCTCTAGGGGAGTGAGATACGTTGTGGACGGCGAGGCGTTCCCGAACTGAGGTAAGCCTTCATTGAAAGCGGAAACGACTTGGGATGCACTCAACTGAAGGCGCGATTCCAAGAGCGAGATGAGTTCGGTCGGAGGGTTGCGTGACATGGCCGCGCGATGGACCAGTTCGGCGAGGATGCCGCCTACGTCCACGCTTTGAAGTTGGTCACTATCGCCGAGCAGGAGAAGGGAGGCATGCGGTGGGAGGGCGCGCACCAATGATTGCATCAGTGAGAGGTCGACCATGCTTGCTTCATCGACGAGCACCAAGTCGACGTCGAGCGGGCGGAGGGCATTTCTTCGGAACGGGCCTCCATTTTCCGGAGGCTCTGGGCTCCATTCGAGAGCGCGGTGAAGGGTGAGACAGCGGATGGAATGCAGGAAGAGCTTTTCGCTGTCGGAGAGGTTCTTGAGATGAGTGGTTGAGCGGGCGAGTGCTTCTGCGATGCGGCAAGCCGCTTTGCCTGTGGGCGCCGCCACTAGGACGCGTTCGGGGGTGAGCGAGGGGTGTAGCCGTTGCTTCAGGGCGATGATGGCGGCAGCGGTGGTGGTCTTTCCTGTCCCCGGTCCTCCGGTGAGAACACCGACCTTTGCATCCACAAGGCCAGCGATGGCAATGCGTTGGTGGATGTTGGAAAATACGATGGCATGGGTTGTCCGGTCGGTGAGTGTTTCCTCTGGAACAAGATCGTTCAGGTTTTCGCGAATCGACGCGTCGTCCGACTGGCGCATGTTCCCGAGGCATTGAGATGAGAAGAAGTTGCGTAACGCATGGATTTGGAATGCGTAGCGCGGAAGTAGGACGAGGTTTTGATCGAGTGCGATGAGGTTGGGGAGTGACTTGAGCGCTTCGATCTCGTTCGGGGTGAGCTGGAGTTCGTGTTGTTGCAGCCAGCCTTCTCCGCGGGCTGCTGCAGCGAGGAGGGCGGCCAGGATGTCTTGGATCCGGTGGATGGTGATCCCGTCTGGCGTCGCGGAATCGCTGGGAAAAGCTGCGCGCGCGAGCGGTGCGAAGGCATCTTTGGGAGCGGACTGGATCTCTTGGTTCATCGGTTGGCGGATGGGAAAAGGGAGGCTAGGGCATCGAGGGCGGGTTTTTGCGGGGATTCCATCCACACGCCATTTTCGGGAAGGCCTCTGACGAACAGGTAGATCACCCCTCCGAAGTCTTTCTCTGGGTGATAGTTGTCCAAGTGATGCATCAGATGCCGGTGGAGAGCTACTGCATAGATCCTCGATTGGAGCAGGTAGTGATGTTGTTGCATGGCGGTTTCAACCTCAGTGGCTCCGTATGAAGGAAGGCGATTGCTTTTGTAATCAGCGACATACCAGCGTCCTTGATGCTCGAAGATCAGATCGATAAAGCCCTGAAGGAAGCCGGAGAATGCGTCGAACCGCCATGTGGCAAGGGTTTCGGCCCATGCTCTGCGAGGTGCGTCGTTAGCGATCAACGGGTCTTCGAGAAGCGCTTCCGAGAGGGCTCGTGGGGAAATATGGCTCGTCGGAAGGTGGAACTGCATTTCCGTGATCGCGAGGCCGCGAACTGATTCCAAAGTCAGTGGTCCGGCATCGATTTTCAGCGGTGCATCGACGATCGAGCGGATCGCGTTTTCCCATCGCTCGGAACCTTCAAAGCGCGCGCATGCATCGGCGATGGAAACGTCGTTTCCGAGATAGTCCTCTAGGACGCGATGCAATCGGTCGCCGAGCTCGCTCCCTGGTTTTCCGAGGCCCTCGAGCAGATCGGGATGAGTGGTTCGGTCGGCTAATCCGAGGGGATTCGTCGCGATGCTCTCGTGGTCCCGATCAGGTTCGTGAGAGAGATCGGTTTCTGAAATGCCCGAGCGCGAGAGGGACGAGAAGCTGCGCTTGGTTGCAATGGGGCCGTGTAGATGAAATGGCTCGGGGCGATCCATGAGAGATGCGCGGGCTGAGCCGGCTGGATCATCCAGAGCGCTTGCAGGGTGCGCGGAACTGCGGATCGGTATGTCCGTCACGGAGATGAGAGTTTCATCATGATCTCCTGCGGGTGTTGATACGCCGTGGGCTGAGCCCATCAACTGGGCGAACTGAGGAAGATTCCAGAGGCTCGATTGTGTGGATCCGTTTCGATGACCGCCGCGCGTTTCTTGGATTTCAGCCAAGCCCGCGTAGAGACGGTGGCGAGCTCGTGTGATCGCAACGTACAGCTTCCGATGGTC
>CAZAZT010000031.1:25095-30790 GCA_964489645.1 uncultured Chthoniobacteraceae bacterium
TCATGCATTGAGCCTTCCGAGGCAAGCATGCGCTTGAGCCAATCCACGAGGGCCGAGGGCGAGCGAAGGCCTTTTGAAAAGGGGCTTTGCAGGAGTGCGCCAAGGTGACGCCAGTTGGTGATGCGGCGCTCCCAGTACTGATCCGTGGTCGATCGATTTCCTGAGATCTGGTGGATCAGAGCGGGCAAAGGGCCCGATCGCTTGAGGATCTGAGATGTTTTCCGGTATTCGGTGCAGAGGGCTGCAATGCGTGCTGGCGAGATCCTAAGTTCATCGATTTCGGGGATGCTCGCTGCTCCGAGAGGCGTGGCCAGAAAGGCGCACAGCTTGCCGAGAACGTCTCCCGATTCACCGAGGGCGGCATGGAGTTCAAGCCAGATGAGGACGTCCCATGCCTCATCACTGTTGAAAACCGTTCCCAATCCCTTCCCATCCATCTGACACGGGATGTTTTGTGCCAAAAGTTCGCGCCGGACCAGCATGAGGTCGGATTTGGTCGCGGCAAGGACTGCAACATCCCCGGGGCGGAGTGGTCTGGGGGTTTCCGAATGACGATCCAGTATTTGTACGCCTCGGTGAAGAAGGCGTTTGCACTCTTCCGCGACCCACGCGGCAAGGGCATGCTTTGCATTTGAGCGATCGGATTTGGAAGTTTTATGGATGACGAAAGGGCTTTTCAGGTCCGGATCGGTGATGCGAGATACCTCGCACTTTGCGGACACGGGAATGTAGCGCGTGGGTGATTCGGGCAGAGTGCCATCTGGGAACTCAAACCCTTCTCCGTAGAGAGCGTTCACGACGTTGATGAGGGGCTTGTCCGACCGATAGTTGACGGTCATTTCAGGCGCAGCGCAGGCCTGTTTTGCGAGCTGCTTGTAACTGGTCAGGTCTGCCCCGCGGAATCGGTAGATGCTTTGTTTTGGATCGCCGATGACGATGAATGAGTGGGTATCTGCGTGGTTGAACAGTGATTGGAAAACCTCGATCTGCGTCGTGTCACTGTCCTGACACTCATCGATGATGGCTGCGGACAGGCGTTTGCGGACAGACTTTGCGAGTGGGCCATCGTTCCCTTGCGAACGCAGTGCGTCGCGGACCGTGATGAGAATGTCGTCGAATGTTCTGACTCCTGCCGATGCCTTCCGTTCGGGAAGTTCCTTTTGGATTCGGCGGATGAGGGCCTCCGAAGCGCTGTCGGGATCCACGAGAATGGTGGCTTGATCCCGAGCTGCGACCGTCTCGGCGATTTTTCTGAGAGCGCTCGGGAGTTTGCTGGGGTCCGGTGTTTGGCGGTCGGCGAACTCCATCACGGTATCGGAGACGAGTTCTTCGAGGAGGTCGGAGTTGGATTCGATGAGATGGAGTTGCGGGTCGCAGCCAAGTTCGAGGGCGTGACGGCCGATGAGCGTTTGGCAGAAGCCGTGGATGGTGAAGATGGGCGCGAGGTCGAAGCTGCTAAGTGCCTTGCTGAGGGTTGTGTGCAGGCTCGAGCGTTTCGTGGGGGCGATGTCGATCGCTTTGAGGAGCACCTTCAGCTCCTCGGAGGGCTTCTCTTCGGCTTGGGATGCGGGGGAGCATGCCTTGTCGGCTTCCGCGAGAGCGCGCTGCAGGGTGGCGTGTAATCGTTCCTTCAGTTCTGCGGTTGCGGCGCGGGTGAAGGTGCTGACGAGGATCTGTTCGACGGGAAGCGAGGCTTCCACAAGGAGTCGCAGCCAGAGGATGGTGATGGAATGGGTCTTTCCCGTGCCTGCGCTCGCTTCGATCGAGTGCAGCCCGCTGAGCGGTTGGTTGATCGCGTCGAACATGGGTCAGCTTTTCTTTTTGGAGGATTTCTGAGAGGGGCGTCCGGTTTTCTCGAGTGGAAAGACATCCATCCAATCGGCGATGAAACAGGCGATGCGCCATGCGAGGGGGGCTTCGGGATGTGGCAGGAACGGGGCATCGATTTTCGGACTCCATCGAAGGGGATTATCGAGTCCGCGGAATGCGATGCGGTTGACGGCGGATAGAGATTCAGCGGATGGCGATTGGAAATCGCCGGAGCACCAGGTCTCAAATGCGCGATCCAATCGGTCTTCGGAAAGGGAGAACGGGCGGGTGAAGGTGCGCGGGGATTTCTTGTCCGCAATCAGCAAGGTGGAGATGGCCGGCCAGAACGGAAGAGGGAGCTGTAATGCGAGGCGGAAGAGGGGAACCAGCTTTGCGAGGTGGGATGTGAGCGAAATGCCCTCATTCCATTTCATGCAGAACACCTCGCCATTGAAGACTCCGTGGGCGCATTGGATGTTCGGGATGGATGCTGCCAGCGTGAGGGCTTCTAGTTTGAACAGGAGTTCGTGTTTCCACGGGGAGTTGTTGAAGGCAGAGGCCGAGAAGTAGTGGATGTTCGAATCGCCTCGGTGAAGATACCAGCCGCGACGTGTTGTGCCCGCGAGCCACTGGGGTGCTGTTGAATCGGTTCCGAGGTCGAGGAGACATCTGCAACTGGATGTGATGCGCTCGCTGGGAGCGAAGCGTTGGGTTTGGGGGATGTCATTCCGGATGCTCTGAAAAATGGCTTCGCCGACGGCCCCCCTGGGGATTCGTCCGGAGATGCTCATCCGCTCGTGAAGGTGTTGGATGTCATTACCTTCAATGGTTGCGTACAAGAGTGCATCGCGGATGCCCCAGCGTTCTAGGCCATCGAGTTCGATGAGATCAGCGCCGCTGGTATCAGCCAGCTCGAGTGGGGGTTTTGCGCCGATCCGCGAGAGGAAGAGTGAGGGGGCGCTTTGGATGAGAAGGCGCAGTTGCTCGAGGGTGGGCACGGTGAGGGTGTCGGACGCAAGGTAAGCGGACCACGGGCCTTGATGTGGCGGCGATTGCGGGCTGAGGCGTGCGGTCGCGAGGTCATGGTCGGCTGGGTTATATCCCTGCTGGTTTGGGGAGATCCCTTGCTGAAAAGCGCGTTGGCTAAAAGGGTTGAGCGGGTGTCGGAAAAGGATGGCGTGGTGGGCGGTCTTGTTGTTGGGGGAGCTGACGAGCGTGTCGACCGTTGCGAGGATATCCGCGAGGGCCGTGGAGGGGGGCCGAGTTTTTTGGTCTTCGTCGGAGTTGCCACGGAACGAGATCACTAAGCGTTCCTCTGCCGAGAGCAGGGCGAGGAGGAGTGCGTGGCGATCGGCATCTCGTGAAGAGGGATCGCCTAGGGCGCAGCGTTGGGCGAGCGGATGCCATGCAGGACGCTCGTCGGTTCTGGGGAACGTGTCGTTGTCGAGGCCGGCGATGAGGATGACGCGCGCAGGAACCCCGGCGAGTTGACGGAGATCGCCGATGCGGATCCCTCCGGGACCTTGGAGTGCGGCCTCATTGAGGTTTGTGATCTTTTCGAGGAGGAGGCGGATGAACCCATCGACTTGGATGCGAGTGTCTGGGGCCGCGGCGCGGGCGAGTCCGGGTAGGACACTGTTGGTGAGGGTCGTGAGATGGGATTGGTCTGTTGGGGATGCGGGGGCAATGAAGTCTGCAACGAGCTGGTGGGTTGCTCGGATCCATTCTGCGAGGCTTTGCTCGTTTCCCATGCTCCAGACGGTGGCGGCCTGTTCGAGCGCTTCGAGCAACTGGGCGAGTTTTGCCAGGAGCGAAAGGGAAAGACCGGATGCGCGTTCCAACGGGACGGTGGGTGGGGCTGGGTGGAGCGATTGGGGTGCGGGAGGCGTATCCGGTTGAATTTCGACGAGTGCGCCGAGTGCGAGACGTTGGATTGCCCAGCGCAAGTTCCACCGGTGCTCGTCGAGGTGTTGGACGGAGGCGCGTTGTTCGCGATTGAGCGCCCAGCGGAAACCGGCGTCCTGCAGCCATTCGAGTGCTTGGGCGGGATCCCCGGAGGCGGGATCGAGTTCGAAGCGCGCGGCGATCAGGGGGTGTTCGAGCAGCGATTGAATGGCGGGGAGGGTGATGCGGTGGGGTAGCGTGGTGAGGAGAAGTTCGACGGCGGTTGCGAAGGAGGACGGGATGGTTTGGCCGGAGCCCAACAAGCGGAAGGGGAGATTGACGTCTGGGGCGCCGCGGAACGCCGCTTCGATGTAGGGAGCCTGCTCCTGCGGATTTGCGAGTAGCACCAAAATGTGTTCAGGACGGAGGTCGGTGAGTTCTCTGAACGCCTGGAGGATCCGATCTCTACAGACTTCCATCTCGCGGAGATGGTTGTGCGCGGAGTGAACCGTGAACGAGGAATCGTCGGGCCTCAGGATTTCAAGATGACTCGACGGTGCGGAGGCGCGGCAGGAGTGTTGGAGCAGGCCGAGCAATGAGGGTGGACACTCTTGGCTGGCGATTTCAGTGCCACCGGTTCCGGTTGCGAGGAGGGGGAGAGTGATCTGGTTCTGAAGATCTTGTGAGCATCGGCCGAGGGACCAAAGGAGTCCTCCTGGGTTTCGTTCTGGTTGGAGCTCAGGTTTGCCCTCTCGTGCGTTGCGCGAGCGGATCAGTTGTTCGCCCCAGAACTCGAAGCTTGGGGTGATGGCAAACAGGTGGATTCGATCTGTTTGCCCGGAGTCGCGGAGGAATTCGATGGTTTGGATCAGCGTGTCCAACAGTCGTTGCGGGATCCCTGCGTCGAGCTGGATCCAGAGGTAGGGTATTCCTCCGAGCCGAGTCCATCGGTCAGACCACGCTTTTGCGGCAGCGAGGAACCGGTCGGGGCTGAGAAGGCTGGGGTGCCCCTCGAGGAGTGGCTTGATGACCGGATGGTTCACGAGTGCGTGAAGGAACGAGTCGCTGCCCCAAGCGTCTTCAATGCGCCGGCATTGAAGGGCATCGTCGATGGCTCGTGCGAGGGTATTTGCCCAGGCGAGGCGGGGTGCGTTGAGTGGCCCCTCAAGCGTCGAGTGTGAGACGGGGAACGAGGGGTGTTCGGAAAGCTCTGGCATCGCTTGAGCCACGGCGAGGCGAAGCGCGTCGAAGTCGAATCGGTCGCGGTGACCGGCCGAGATCTGATCCAGAAGGGTTCTGAGTTCTAGCTCCTGTGAATGGGAGGCGATTCCCGCCGAGTGAGCCCATGTGTGGACGATGTGCTCTGAGCGGCCGCGGTTTGGGGTGACCAGCCAGTGTCGGGCGCGTGGATCGCGGATCTGCGCGATGCAGTTGCCGATGTCACGGAGGAGCGCTGAGGGGGTTTCTGCGAGACGGAGCATGAGGGCTGGGTGAACGTTGATAGGGATATGCCCCACTTTCGAGGGGACGAGCGGGATTTTTCGAAGATTCTGACTGAAGGTGCGTGTGGAGACGATAGGGGGTGGAACGCGGCTTGCACCGCTGTTGGTAGCAGCATCCTTTTCATCGCTATCCGCAGCGGCCTCGGGATCCGGATCGGAGCGTGTGGGACGGATGTTCGGCAGATGAGTCGAGTGAAGATGATTGGCTTTTTGAATCCTATGCGACTGTCTGTGTTCTCATCCATGGGAGTTGCGGTGCTTGCATCGGGCTTGATGCCTTTGGGGGAGAGTTTCATGGCACTCTCAGAAGAGGCCACGGGGATTTTCCTGAATGGGGGGCGCGAAGGGGGCGGAACAGAGCGGAAGCCGCTCCAAAGGCTCGTTCCGGGCTTGGTCAAAGTGGATGGGGGCATTTTACCCAGCAACTCCAAGCTGGGGGAGGCGGTGGTATTGGACTTCGAGATTGGCCGATTCGAGGTGACCTGGGGCGAGTGGAGGCG
>CAZAZT010000032.1:0-29484 GCA_964489645.1 uncultured Chthoniobacteraceae bacterium
TTTCATAGCGAGAGGGATGGGAATGCGGGGTTGGGGTGGAGTCAAGTGGTGGTTCGTGGGGTTTGTCCGCTGTCGGCGGTTGTTTGGAGGGGGGACGTGCGGATTGGATGGTTGGTTTGAGGTGGAGTTCTCAGGTGTGGCGAGGGGCAGAGTGAGTTCTTGATCTGGTGGAAGTGTCATTTCTTACGGGCTCGGGGGGATCCACTGAGCTGGGGCTCATCGGGTCGGGATAAGGCGACCTTTCCGTGGGTTTGAAAAAGGAGGGTCGGGATTCAGGGCTCCAATGTTTCCCTGGGGAGTGCTTTGACTGGAAATGCGGGGGTTACTTGAGCCAGGAGAGGGTGGTTCCCGGAGGGATGAGGCGAGCGGTTCGGTCGATGTCCCAGTTGGTCAACCGGAAGCCCCCGAGGCTTTCCTCCAAGCGCATGCGGGTGGGGATATTGGTTCCGTGGAGCCCGAACGGGAGAGGTTCTTCGGACCCATCTTTTGCGAGGTTCAGCCAGAGTACTCCGAGCGGGTTGCGAGGGCCGCGGGGGAGGACGAGGGGTTGATCTGGGTTTGTCTTGGGGGCCTCTTTGGTGAGGGAGTCCGCGTTTCGAGAGACACGAAGGGTTGTCAATGAGGGGCCAGGGATGGCGTCGAGGATGGTCCATTTTCCGCGTCCCCGGAGGTCGGGTCGGGCGCGGGACATCGGCACCACTGCGATCAGCGAGTCTTTCCGTCGGATCTCGAGTCGTGAGAGATCCACGATGGCAGCGGTGATGGGTTGATCTGGATCGACTGCGGGTTGGATTGGCGCGTCGAGGCAGTGTTCGACCTCGAAGGGGAGAACGTTCGGGACTTTCAGCATGGTTCCGACGATGGGGGTCGAGATCTTCGGGTTGATGCTTTTCAGGAAGGTCTCTCCGCAGTGGAAGCGTTCTGCGACGAAGTCCCAGATGGAGGCATAGGTCATGAATCCTAGGGGAACAGATTCTTCGATCGGAGTTGCGGGCGGGAGAAGTTTTGGAGCGGGTTTTCCGTTCGTGGTGGTTGCGGCGGCTCGAGGTTGAGTTTTCGCGGACCGCTGGTTCCCTTTTCCGGATGCGGTGGTGGCAACGAACTGAAGGTCGCTGGATTGGACCTGATAGTAGGTGAACGGGTTTGGGAGAGCCTTGAGGGCTTGCTCTGCGAACTCCTCTCGCGATGGAGGATTCGTTCGGCTGAGACGGTAGAGCTCTTGGAAGACATCGAAGGTTGTTCCGGGGCGACCGTCGATGGGGCCAGCAGGGAACTGTTGGCGATCCAAGTAAACTTGGAGTCGGATGGCCTCGGTGGTGGGGTCTGAAGACATCGGAGGGGGCGGTGGCGCAGGGCGGGATTCGGTTGTGGCTGCCTTCAGTCCAGAGTTGTCGATGTCCGATTTTGAAGTGCCTGCCTCTTTGGGCAGAGGAATCCCGAGCGATTGTCCTACGCGTATGATATCGGATGTCAGAGCGTTCTCACTTTTCAGGGATTCAGCTGGAAGGCCGAATTTTCTGGAGATCGAGGTGATGGAGTCGCCGCGTTGGACGGTGTAAGTCCCATCAGGGTTTAGTTTTGAGAGATCTGGTTGAGCGGGAGCGACGGGTTTGGGCTTTGCGGCCTTGGGGTCCGGTCGGCTTTTTTCCGGAGCACGTTGTTTTTCGGGAGTGGGCTTGAAGTTGGGCACGGCCCAAATGGCCTCTGTGGGAGGGGTGACGGTCCACCGCCATTGGACGGCATTTTCGTAGCCGGGTTGGATGCGTTGGAAGGAGGTCTTGATCTGCGCAAAGGTCTGGAGAGGCAGCGTGAACGCGAGGAGTGTGACGAGTTGGGTGCGCGGGGAGGGGAGGAGCATGCGGGAGTGTTAGTCAGGGGCTGACAAGCAGTAAACCAAACTTGTGTGACCGAGGGGGGGATGGGTGTGGGTGAGTCTCCGCTTGCGATGGGGCGAGGTCGGTGTGGAATGCAGGGATGAACCGATCCCCCCGATTGTTAGTGAGTGTGGCGGCGTTGATGTCGCCGTTGTGTGTGTTGGCCCAGAGCACTGAAACCCGTGCGGCTTCGGCGGCATCGCCGGCTGCCGCTTCACAACCGGCGACCAAGCCAGCGAAGCCGCAACCGCCTACGCGACCATTTGACGCTCCGGAGGCGCCGCGGTTCGAGCGGTTGGATGGGAGACCGGGTGCGGTGCCTCCAATCGATAAGGTTGGGGATTATGTGGTTGGTCCGGAGTATGTTGCGGCCCCTGAGAACAAGGTGGCAGAGGGGGTGACTGAGGGACGATTGGAGCAGTTCGTGATGGATTCGAAGGAGTGCAAGCGGTTCAACCCTGGGATTGCGCGCAAGGAGTTCGGTGTGGTGGATCCGAACAATCCGAAGACGTTGATCGTGCAGACGCACCAGATCGACTACAAGCGCACGATCACGGTGTACATCCCAGCGGGAGTGAATCTTACCAAGGAGTTGCCGGTGTTGGTCACGCACGACGGTCCGGGCATGGGTAAACCGGATCGCGGATTGGCTCGGGTTTTGGACAACCTGATCGCTCAGAAGCGGATTCCGGCGCAGGTGGCGGTGATGATCCAGAATGGGGGAGGGGACGCCCAGGGGCATGAGCGGGGACGTGAGTATGACACGCTGTCTCCGTTGTTCGCGGATTTCATCCATGAGGAGGTCTTTCCGTTGGTGGAAAAGAACTATGGGGTCCGTTTGACGAAGGATCCGGAGGGGCGGGCGACGATGGGAACGAGTTCTGGGGCTGCGGCGGCATTCACGATGGCGTGGTATCGTCCGGATCTGTTCCGGCGGGTGGTCTCGTTGTCGGGTACGTTTGTGAATCAGCAGTGGCCGTTCAATCCGGAGACGCCGGATGGGGCGTGGGGGTATCATTCGACGATCATTCCGAAGAGTGAGGTGAAGCCGTTGAAGGTGTGGATGTGTGTCGGTGATCGCGACAGCTTGAATCCGAACGTGATGCGGGATGAGATGCACGACTGGGTGGAAGCGAATCACCGGATGGCGAAGGTCTTCAAACAGAAGGGGTACCGTTATCAGTACGTGTTCTGTTTGAACTCAGGGCACGGTGTCGGGAATGCACGACCGCAGCTATTGCCTCAGGCTCTCGAGTGGGTCTGGAAGGATTACTCGAAGAAGTGATCTGTGATCAGGGTTTCGGTGACGGCGCTGGCGGGTTGTCACGCTCGCTGGCGCGTCGGGCGCGGAGTTCGTCGATGATACGTTCCGCTTCGCGGACCGCATTGGCGAACGCTGTTCTCTCGTGTTGGGCAGAACTTGTTTCGGCCACGCTTTTTGCGGCTTGGATTTTTGGGTCGGCGTTTGGTTCGAAGTTGTAGATGTACCAGTTCCTGTAGTCGCGGAGACGCCGATATTTTTCGCTGGCTTCGTGAGCGAGTCGGTTCCCTTTGGCGAAGAGGGCGTTCGCATTGGCGGGTTTGCGTTTGAGGGCTTCCCCGAGGGCTTCGGTGTACGTCGCGAGGGCTTCGTCGAAGAAGAAGTGAGCTCGGGAACTGAGTGCAAAAAATTCTGCGATCCGTGCGCGGAGAAGGGGTTGGATGCCTGGGAGGTTGACGTAGGCATCGGATTCGTTGAGGGCGTAGGTAGCGGTGTTCCCGGACTGTTGATCGATGAACTGGAGGGAGAGAAGTTTTTCGATCTCGAGGAGAGAATCGTCGCCATCGAGACGAAGCAGGTTCTGTTTGGCCACGCGCGTTGTGACCTCGAGTTGCCACCAGCGTTCGGCGTCCGTTGGGGTTGGACCGATTGAATCGAAAGCTGTGGCGCATTGTTGCGCATTGTTGAAAGCGGCGAATGCGGCGGATTTCGGGTCCCGGTCTTGGCAGGCTTTTCGGAAGGCGTGGGGATTTTCTGTGAGTTCGGCGAGGGAGAGAAGCAGCACCATGCCGAGTTCGCGAAGGGAGAGGAGTTCGGCGACCGATTTGGGGTTGAGTGGCGCGTTGAGCAGGAGGTCGAGCGGAGGGAAGGAGCCGTTGCGGCGGAGGGGTTGGCACTCAGGGAAGAGGTAGGGGGGGTATTGGTGGAGGGCGGCGTAAGTCAGCCCATGGACGAGGACTGGGGGAGGCTCTGGCACTCCGGTTGCGTCGCGTCCGAGGGTCAGATTTTGGAGGAGCGCCGAGGCGATGCGTTGTTCGAACTGACCTGGACCGCTGCAGTTTGAGGGGCGGATATTGATTTGGAGGTGTTCGCCGTCCGCTTCGATGATGCGTTCAACCCCTTCGCTCAGAGCGTCGAACTCGGGATTTTGACCGATTTCGGGCAGGAGGAGAAGGATGAGCGGTTTTTGACGAACGAGCGTGGGGGCGGGGGAGATGCGAAGGATCCGCTGGAAAGTTTCGCGGACGGATTCTGCGCGGGAGAGGAGTTGGTTCCGTTCCTTTTTATCGAATCCGAAGGCGACGAATGTGCCGTTCGTGAACTGGGACCGATTGGAAGCGGCGAAGATGGGGGAGGGTGCAGCGATCGCTTCGCGGGGAAGGGGCGCGAGGAACGAGGAGGCAGCGAGCGCTACGGCGAGACGGAGGAGGCTTTTGGAGGGACTCCGCATGGTGGTTGAGGTTATGCGGGTTTCCGTTGGGATGCGAGGCGGGAGAGCCGCAGCGGGGCGCGCTCGCTACGCCCCGCGAATACGGCATCCTTAATGGAGGTAGCCCTCTTCTTCGTGATCGGAGATATCCAATCCGACGGTTTCTGATTCGGGGTCGGGGCGGCAGCCAACGATCTTGTCGACCAGTTTGTAGATGACGACGGATGCGACGACGGACCAGATGAGGATGATGCCACCGGCTTTGAGTTGTTCGATCCAGAGGTTTCCTGCGGTGAGGTCGAGGAGTTCGGCGAGGCCTGGGTTTGCGTCGCGGTCGGCGAGGACTCCGGCGAGAACGGTGCCTACGGTGCCGCCGACTGCGTGGACGCCGAAGGTATCGAGCGCGTCGTCGTAGCGGAACTTGGATTTCAGTTTAGCGCAAGCGAACCAGGTCGTGATTCCGGCGCAGAGACCGATGAGCACGGCGCCGTTGGGCGTGACGAATCCGGATGCTGGGGTGATGGTGGCGAGGCCGGCGACGGCGCCGGAGCAGAGGCCGAGGACGGAGGGTTTGCCGCGGTGCAGGTATTCGATCACGCCCCAAACGCAGCAACCGACGGCTGCGGAGAGGGTGGTGGCGACGAAGGCGGTGGTTGCGACGCGGTCGGCTGCCCCTGCGGAGCCTGCGTTGAAGCCGTACCAACCGATCCAGAGCATGCCAGTGCCGGCCATACAGAGGACCATGGAATGCGGTGGCATGGGTTCACGGCCGTGACCGCGGCGTTTGCCGAGGAGGATGCAGAGGATGAGGGCGGACCAACCGCTGGTCATGTGGACGACGATACCGCCGGCAAAATCGATGGCATGGACTGCGGCATTCTCTAGGTTGAGCAGACCGCTGAATGCGCCATCTTGGCTCCATAGGAGGTGGGTGGCTGGGAAGTACACGACGAACATCCAGAGGATGCTGAAGAGCATGACGGCGGAGAATCGCATACGTTCCGCAACGGCACCGATGGTGAGTGCGGGGGTGATGATGGCGAAGGTGAGTTGGTAGATGGCCCAGATGTTGTGGGAGGTCCAGTTGGCGTAGGGGCCGGTGTTGTAGCCGACATCGCGGAGGAATGCGTGAGACAATCCCCCGAGGAGGCTGCCTCCTTCGGCGAAGCAGAGACTGTAACCGCAGGCCCACCAGAGGAGGGTGACGACTCCGGCGAGTGCGAGGCACTGGGCGAGGATACTGAGAACGTTCTTTTTGCGGACGAGTCCACCGTAGAAGAGAGCGAGTCCGGGAAGCGTCATGAAAAGGACGAGGGCGGTACTGACCATCATCCATGCGTTGTGACCTGGGCCGGGTTCTCCGATGAGCGGTCCTTTGGCTGGGGTGTTCCGGAAATAGGATTCGATGTCTTCTAGGAGATTATTTGCCCATGTGTACCAGTCTTCACCCTCTGAGGGGTCTGGCTGATCGGCAGCCTTGGTGGGCGCGTTTTGGGGGCTGGATGGCTGGGGGGGCTGAGGGGGGGGGGGCGCTGCGGCAGCGGGCGCTTGCGTGCTCGGGGCGTCCTGAGGGGATTGCGCGACAGAACCCTGGTTCCAAAGAAGCAGGAAAGCGGAGAGCAGGGCGATCAGGTGTTTCATCGGATAGTTACGTTTGAAAGGGGGTCGATTCCGCTCGAAATCTGGAGTGCTGTCAACCGCTCTTCCAGAGTGGCAGGGCGTGGACTTGATTCGGGGGGAGGTTCAGGGAGAGGGGGGGATGATCGGGTTTATTCATTGAAATTGGGTGGTTGGTCGGGTGCGTGCTCCTGGTTTGAGGCATGGTCCATCCTTTTCTGTATGAGGTGAACGCGAGGCAATGGATTTCTGAGTTGCGCCGGGTGCATGGCCTTGGGGTGGATTTGGGCACTGTGCCTGAGGCGGAGTTGATGCGGTTGAAGGGGTACGGGGTGACGCATCTCTGGTTGATGGGGGTTTGGCCTACGGGCGAGATTTCTCGGGCGGAGGCGATCGGGGATGCGGGTTTGCGGGAGGCTTATGGGATGGCGTTGGCGGGTTGGAGCGGGGGGGATGTAGAGGGATCGCCGTATGCCGTGGCGGATTACAGGGTTTCGGAAAGGTTGGGTGGCGAGGGCGCGTTGGCTGCGCTTCGGGAGCGATTGTCTGGGTTGGGGATCCGGTTGATCCTCGACTTTGTCCCGAACCACGTGGGTAGGGATCACGTTTGGGTGAAACTTCATCCGGAATGGTTTGTTGGGGCGGACCACCCGTTTGAAGGGTCTTTCGCCGTGGATACGGCCGTTGGGAGGCGTTATTTGGCCCACGGGAAGGATCCTTATTTTCCGGGGTGGACGGATACGGTGCAGGTGGATTACCGGAATCCGGGGGCTCGGGAGGCGATGTTCAAATTGCTTGAGGACGTGGCTTCGGGTTGTGACGGGGTTCGGTGCGACATGGCGATGTTGGTGCTTTCAGAGGTGTTTGAGCGGACATGGGCGCATGTGCCGCATCTTGGCGGGGAGATGGCCTGGGAGTTTTGGGAGGAGGCCACCTCATTGGTGCGAAGCCGGCACCCTGGATTTCTGTTTTTGGCGGAGGCTTACTGGGGTTTGGAGGGGAGACTCTGCGGGATGGGTTTTGATTTTGCGTACGACAAGGTGCTGTACGACCGGGTGGTCCATGGTCGGGGGGACGAGGTGACGGGGCATCTTGTGGGGATGGGGGTGGAGAATGAGCGGCGGGCTCATTTTTTGGAGAACCACGATGAACCTCGCATCGCGAGCTTGATTGATGCGCCAAGGATGCGTGCGGGGTTGGTTGTGTGTTTGGGATTACCGGGGATGCGCTTCCTCCATGATGGTCAGGTGGAGGGGCGTCGGGTTTTCGCGCGGGTACAACTCAGCCGCCGATGCGATGAGGAGGAGGACGTTTGCGTCAGGGTGATGCACGAGGAGGTCCTTGCTGCGTTGGTGGGTAGCAGAGTGGGACGGGGGACGGGCCGCGTTTTGGATCCGTTTGCGGCGTGGGATGGGAATCCGACCTGCCGGTACGTGGTGGCGGTGATTTGGGGGGAGGATGCGGAGCGTGATCTGGTGGTGGTCAACCTCGCTCCTCATCGAGTGCAGTGTCGGGTTCATTTGGGGTTGGAGCGGGGAGGGAGTTGGGTGTTGCGGGATCGTCTGGGGCCCGAGGAGTGGGAGCGTGACGGAAATGAGCTGGAGGATGCGGGGTTGTTCTTGGATTTGGTGGGGTACGCGGCGCAAATTTTTGTGGTTCGTCGGGGTTGAGCGGCAGATCGAGGAGGTGGCTGCTTTTGCGAGGCATCAAGGTTTCGAGAGGTATCGGGTTTTATCTGTTCCAAATCCGCTGAATCTGGGCAGACTTTTGCGCTTACTGAGTTGCGATTAGCTTCAAGCGTTATGATTTTCCGCGGTTCTCTCCGATTTAAGTTACTGTTGGTTTTGGCGTGCGGACTTTCATGGCTCCGAGTGGGTGTGGAGGTGATGGCGCAGGCTCCGGTGCCTGCAACGGTCGCTCCCTCGGCGGCGACGGCTAAGCATCGGCTGATCTTCCCGAACGCTCCGGTGGCTGACTTGATCGCGAAGTACGAGGAGTTGACGGGCAAGCACGTGATTGCCGACAACAGTGTTCAGGGGCCGGTGAATTTGGTGATCAACCAAGAACTGCCGAGTGATGAGGCTTTGCGGATTTTGGAGATCACGCTTCTGTTCAACGGGTTCCATCTGGTCCAGTCGGAGACGGACCCGAAGATCGTGAAGGCGACAGGAACATCGCAGCCGCCGCGACGGGCTGGTTTGAAGATCTTGGTGGATCCGGAGCAACTTCCCTCAGGGGAGGAGGTGGTGATGTACCTGATGAAGGTGAAGTTTGCTGATGTGCAGGAACTCGCGAGCATCTTGCAGAATGCGATGCCGCCTTCGCGGCAGGAGTATGCGCCGACGGTGGTGGCTTTGCCGAAAGCGCAGTCGTTGCTTTTGACGGAGAACACGGCGATTTTGCGGGGGCTGATCCGCCTGGTGAAGGAAGCGGATGTTAAACCTGCCGAGGTGGTGAGCGAGTTTGTCGGGTTGCAGCGTGCGGATGCGAAGGAGGTAGTCGATAAGCTCAAAGAGTTGTTCGAGAACAAGCAAGGAGCTGCGCCCACTGCTGCTCCGCGGCCTGTCGCGGCTCCGAACCCGAACGTTGCGGCGGCGCCGGGCACGGCCGTGGTTGCCACGGGACCGTCGAGTATCGAGATCAACGGGTTATCGGAGGACTCGATCATTGTGGGGAAGGTGCGTTTGACTGCGGATGTGCGGACAAATCGGATCCACGTGGTGTCGCGTCCGGCGAACATGGAGTTCTTGCGGGGGTTGATCAAAGATTACGATGAGGATGCGAAGTTCGGTTCACCGTGGAGCCGCGAGTTGAAGTACGTGTCTGCGGGGGATGTTCTTCCCGCATTGGTACAGGCGATATCGGATCCGGGTTCGAAGGATCAGGGTGGCGCTCAAGGGGCGCGTCCGGGTTCGACTCCGACGCCGACGAACACGTTTTCGTCGTTGAACAACGGTAACTCGGCGTTTGGGGCGAACCGCAACGGGGCGGGACGGACGAACGGAACATTGTCGCAGCAGCTGAGGACGGAGGAGCGGGATATCATCCCTGAGACGCGATTGGTGGGTAACGCTCGGATTTTGGCGGATAAGCGTCGAAACGCGATCATCGTGATCGGGAGCGGCGAGGTGAGGGACAAGGTTTCGAAGATCTTGGATGAGTTGGATGTTCGGGCACCGATGGTGATGTTGAAGACGATCATCGGCGAGTTGACTTTATCAGACGATGAGAGTTCGGGGACCAATTATCTGCTGGGCAAGGGGTTGCTCACGAAGTCTGGTTCGACTGGCACGGTGATCTCCGACAGCAACGGACAGTTCAAGATGAACCTCACGGATCTGCTGGCGGATCCGAAGTTCACAAAAGCCTTGAATGCGGGGAATGGAGGTTTGAGTGGGTTTGTCACTGCGGGAAATGCGATGACGGCTATTGTCAGCGCATTGGAATCGACGCGGAAGTTCCGGGTCCGCTCAAGTCCGAGCGTGTTCGCCTCGAACAACAAGAAGGCGACGATTTCGAGCGGTGAGGAAGTGGCTGTGCCGACGAATATCCAGAGCGGGATTGGGGCGACAGCGGGGAGTTCGTTGGTGACGAACTCGAGCATCAGTTACAAGGAGATCGCTTTGACGTTGGAAGTGATGCCTTTGATCAATTCGGACAAGGAGGTGTTCTTGGACATCGTGCAGGTGGTAGCGGAGCGGTCTGGAGACACGTTGATCGACAACAACCGGATTCCGACGATTGCCTCGCGGACCTTGCAGACGAGCGTGATGGTCCCGAATGAGGGCACGTTGGTGTTAGGCGGACTGATCAAGGAGAGCAATGACAAGAACGTGTCTGGTGTTCCGATATTGCAGCACATCCCGTTGATCGGGAGAGCTTTTCAGTCCTCATCAATCGTCAAGAAGCGGACGGAGCTTGTGATCATCATCAAGCCAGTGGTGACCTACGGGAATGCCGAGGCTCTGGGAGTGAGGGAGGACGTGGTGAAGGGGTTGGACCTGACTGGGCCGCCTCAGGGTCCGTTGTTCCCGGGAAACTCTTCTGAGACGCCGATGCCTCCGGAGTTGGCTCCGAGTGGGCGGCGGGGTGGGGCTCAGGAGGGGGATATTTCCCGCCCGAAACCGTTCTTGGCGCCGAAGAATCGCTCTTCGTCGGAGGGCCGTTGATTTGTTGCTCCATGGCGAGTTGAGAAAGACGGAGGGAATCGCATGAGTTCGAGAGATGCACTGGCAGGGGTGTTGAGGGCGGCGAAGGTTGATTCGGAGGATTTGGTGTCGGATCTTGCGGCTCTGAGACCGACGGCGGGGGCGTCTTGGGCGGTGGCTGTACTGGATTCAGGCAAGCTCGATGAGATCCGGTTTGCAGAGGCATTGGCGGGTTGGGCGCGGGTGCCTTATGTGGCGATGGAGAATCTTGCGATTGGGAGGGCGGGGGTCGGGATGTTGCCGAGCCGTTTTGTGTTCAAGCATCATATCCTTCCTGTGGAAGTGACGGATTCGGGGGTGGTGAGGTTGGCTACGTATGACGTGTTCAACCAAATGGCGCGTCGTTTAGCCGAGCGGCATTTCAAGGGGCGCAGTGTGGAGTGGGTGATTGCGGCGCGGGGGCCGTTACTGCGGAAGATCAAGGCTTTGTATGGGGTTGGTGCGGAGACGTTGGAGGAACTTCTGGAGAGTTCGGATCGGTATGACACCACGGATGAGCGTGAGCTTACGCACGATCTGAACACGGACAATCCGGAGGCAAGTGTTCAGCGTTTCGTGAATCAGATCTTGCGAGAAGCGATCCAGGAGCGTGCGACGGATATCCATGTTGAACCGTTGGAGCAGGATTTGCGGATCCGGTACCGGATTGACGGGATTTTGCATGAGGCGGCGGTTCCGCCGCAGTTGCGTCTTTTGCAGAATGCGGTGATTTCTCGCATCAAGGTGATGGCGAAGATGGATATTGCGGAGAGACGGTTGCCTCAGGATGGGCGCATCTCGATGACCGATGTGGGAGCGAACATCGACGTCCGTGTTTCCACGATCCCGACGGCTTGGGGAGAGAGCGTTTCGTTGCGTTTGTTGTTCCGTAATCACACGTACAACCTTGACCGTTTGGACATGACGGACAGGCAGTTGGGGATTGTTCGCGAGTTGTTGGCTCAGCCGAACGGGATCATTTTGGTGACGGGCCCGACGGGCTCGGGAAAATCCACGACCCTGTACTCTTTCCTTTCAGCGATCAACTCGGTGTCTCGGCGGATCATCACGATTGAGGATCCGGTGGAGTATCGGATGCATGGGGTGTCCCAGATCGAGGTGAAGTCGGAGATCAATCTGACGTTCGCGAACGGTCTGCGAGCGATCCTTCGTCAGGATCCGAATGTGGTGATGGTGGGGGAGATCCGCGATTTTGAGACGGCGGAAATTGCGATCCGAGCGGCGATGACGGGGCATCTGGTTTTCTCGACCTTGCACACGAACGATGCGGTGGGGGGTATTACGCGGTTGTTGGACATGGGGATTGAACCGTTCCTGTTGGCGAGTGTGGTGCGTGCGTTTTTGGCGCAGCGATTGGTTCGCACGATCTGCGAGTCTTGCAAGGAACCGGTGACGTACTCGAAGGAGCTGCTGGAGGAAGCGGGTGGGGATTTTGCGGAGGGCACCATTTTCTACAAGGGACGTGGCTGCGATGCGTGTCGCGGGTCGGGATATCGCGGAAGGACGGCGATTTACGAGATCTGTGAGCTGAGCGAGGGGTTGCGTCGGTTGATCGTGAACAAGGCGACGGGCACGGTGTTGAAGGATCGTGCGGCTCAGGATGGGATGTTGACGTTACGTCAGGACGGGTGGCGTCGAGTTCTGCGTGGGCAAACGACGGTGGAGGAAGTGATCCGCATCACGCAGGCGGATGATGAGATGGCGGAGTAGATTTGAACAAGTTTATGGAATACAGACGTTTTGGGCGTACGGAGATCCAGATGCCGGTGTTGACATGCGGCGGGATGCGGTATCAGCAGAGTTGGAGTGACATCGATCCGAAGACGGTTGAGGAGGCGGGACAACGGAATCTTGAGGCGACGGTGTTGAGGGCTTTGGAGTTGGGCATCAATCACATCGAGACCGCGCGGTTTTACGGTTCGAGTGAGATGCAGTTGGGTTGGCTGTTACCGAAGTTGGATCGGGAGAAGATGATCGTGCAGACGAAGGTGGAGCCGTCGGCGGATCCGAAGTTGTTTTTGGAGCGGTTCGAGACCTCGCTTCGGTATTTAGGGTTGGAGCATGTGGATCTGCTCTCGTTGCACGGGGTGAATGATGAGCAGACCTTGGATTGGTCGGTGCGCAAGGGGGGGTGTTTGGAGATGGCGCGTCAGTTGCAGCGGGAGGGGCGTTGTCGGCACGTGGGGTTCAGCACGCACGGTACGAATGGATTGATCACGAAGGCGATCGCGACGGACGGATTCGATTACGTGAACTTGCACTGGTATTTTGTGGGTGAGCTGAACTGGCCATCCGTGAGAGAGGCGACGCGGCGCGATATGGGGGTTTTCATCATTTCGCCGAATGACAAGGGAGGGATGTTGTACGCGCCGCCGGACAAGTTGGTGGGGCTTTGCGATCCGTTATCGCCGATGGTTTTCAATGACCTTTTCTGTTTTTCGCGTCCTGAGGTGCACACCTTGTCCATTGGGGCATCGAAGCCGGAGGATTTTGATGAGCACGTCAAAGCGGTGGCCTTGGCGGATCGGGCGGTGGAGTTGAGCGGGCCGATTGAGGCTCGATTGCGTGAGGAGTTGGTGCGTGTTCACGGGGCGGATTGGATGTCGGGATGGAGCGAGGGGATCCCGGATTACGACGCGTTGCCTGGCGGGGTGAACTTGCAGGAGATCCTGAGGTTGTGGACGTATGCGAAGGGGCTCGATTTGGTGAAGTGGGGGAAGATGCGGTACAACTTGATGGGGACGGCGGGGCACTGGTTCTCTGGGCGAGTGGGCGGGGACTGGGATGTGCGGGCTTTGGTTGAGGCGTTGGAGGGGCGTTATCGGTTTGCGGATCGGATTCCGGCTATCCTCGCGGAGGCGCATGCGATGTTGCACGATGCGCCGAAGAAGCGTTTGAGCGAGGGGGGATAGTGATGGGAGAAGAGGTTCCAGTCGTGGTTGGGGATGGGTTGGAGTTTGTGGGGGTGGGATTGACGGTGGCTGGAGGTGAGGGTGGGGTGAGGCTGTTGCAGGACTTGACGTTACAGTTGTCGGGTTCGGGCGGATTGGTGGCGATTCTGGGACCGAGCGGATGTGGGAAGAGCACCTTTTTGAAAGTGGTTGCGGGGATTGTGGGGCATACGGATGGGGTGGTGCGTTGGCGTGGGACTGAGTTGGGAGATGACGCCGAGTTTGATGCTGGGGAGATCGGGTATGTGCCTCAGTTCAGCATTGCGCATGAGGGGTTGAGCGTTGGGGAGTGCTTTGAGGATGCGATGCGGATTCGCGGGATATCGGTTGTCGGCGACGCCGATCCGGTGGCGTCGATTGCGGCGAGGGTTGGTCTGGATGCGACAAGGAGGATTTCGGTTCTTTCAGGGGGGCAGCGGCGGCGATTGGCATTGGGTTTGGAGTTGATGAGTGAGCCAGAGATCCTGATGTGTGATGAGGTGACGAGTGGTTTGGATCCGCGTTCGGAGGAGGAGGTGGTCGGACTGCTGCGGCAGGAAGCGGCTCGAGGGAGATTGGTGTTGAACGTGACGCACAGTCTTCGTCACTTGGCGTTGCACGATGAAGTGGTGGTTTTGTGTGCTGGGCGTTTGGCATATCACGGTCCCCCGGGCCTGTTGGGGCATTATTTCGGGATCACCGACATGGAGGAGTTGTATCCGCGTTTGGGGCTTCGATCCCCGGATGAGTGGGCGGATTCTTGGTCGAGAAAACGGGAGGGATATGTTGCTGAAAGACCGCTCAAGGAGGGAGGGGGTAAGGTTGCGATAGAGCGGGGGGTCGGAAGCTTTTTGGCACAGGCGACCGTTGTTTTTTCGAGACGTCTGCGGTTGTTGGTTCGGGATCGGGGTGCATTGGGATTGCAGGCCGCGATGGTGTTCGGTTTCCCGATCTTGGTCTTGATGTTCGCTTTGGACGGCATCCCTGGGTTGGCGGCTTTCAACGAGCGGTTCGCTGGAGCGGACATCGCCAGACAGTTGGCTGCGGATCTGGAGAGCACGGCGAGTTATATGCGGGTGGGGTCGTTGGTTTCGGGGTTGATCCTTTTCCAAGTGGTCCTGCTTTCCCTGATGGGAGCGAACAATGCGGCGAGGGAGGTTTCGGGGGAGAGACTGATCTTTGAGAAGGAGCGGTTTTCCGGTCTGAGACCCGAAGCGTATCTCGCTGGTAAAACCGGATTTATTGTCCTTCTTTCTGCGGTGCAATCATTGTGGATGGCGGTGTTCTTGGGGATATTCGTTGGGTTACCCGGAAACTGGGTGTCTCAGGCTTGCATCTTGGTGCTCTCGAATCTTGCGATGGGGATGGTGTCGCTGGGGATCTCCGCATTGATGCGCACTCCGGAGCAGAGCTCCCTACTGACCGTCTATCTGGTTGGTTTTCAGTTGCCTTTATCGGGGGCGGTTCTTGCGATGCCGGACTGGTTGGGGCGGTTGAGTCGGCCGTTCATCGAGGGTTATTGGGCGTGGGCTGGGTTTGTGCAGACCTTCGCGGATGTTCGCCACTTCGATGCGGTGTTGAGGACGACGGCGACGCCGGTGTGTAGTGTGGGTGCAGCGGCCATGGTTCTGGCGATCCACATCGCAGTGGGCTTCCTGCTTGCGCTTTGGGGCGCGCGACGATCGCATTGGGAGTGAGGATGGAGCACGTGAACCTGGTCGAGAACGAACGTTTTCCGGCGCTACGCGGCGTCGGTGGGGCAGATGCTGAAGCTTATGAGCGGGAGGTGGTTTCACGCGGGCACGGAAGCAACTTGGCGTACGTGCTTTCGGTGCTGCCGCGGCATCGTCGCAGAGGCATGCGGATCTTCTACGCGTTCTGTCGGGACGTTGATGACATTGTGGATGAGCCGGGCATGAGTGAGACGGCGCGGGCTTTGTCGTTGGATCGGTGGGAGGCGGTGATCCGTGGGGAGATTGTGGGTGGGGGATACTTGGAGCGAGGGGTGCGGGAGTTGGTTTTGGCGGAGCGACTTGATGAGGCTTGGCTCTTGGGAATTGTCGAAGGCTGCCGGATGGACCTGACAAAGCGCGGCTATGCGAGTTGGGATGAGTTGCGGGAGTATTGTCACCGGGTGGCGAGTCTGGTGGGGATTGTCAGTGCGCGTTTGTTCGGTGCTGGGGCGGAGGTGGACGACTATGCGGTGAAGTTGGGATTGGCTTTGCAGATCACGAATATCCTTCGCGATGTGAGAGAGGATTGGGAGCGTCATGAGCGCATCTACCTTCCGAAGGAATACCTTGACCGGCATGGGGTCCGTTTTTCGGACATCAGCGTTGGCAGGCAGACGCAGGGCTTGGTGGCGTGTGTGCGTGAGATGGCGGAGATGGGGTTCGGGTATTTTGAGGCTGCACGAGTGGCGTTGCCCCAGAGGAGTCGCGGGGTGATGGTTGCCGCGGAGATGATGCGGGCGTCGTACCTTCGCGTCCTGGAGAAGATGCGAGCGGATGGTTATCGCGTCATGGAGAAGCGGTATCGGGTACCGTTTTTGGAGCGGGTGCTCCTGTTGATCGGGGTTCTGTTACGCTGCGCGAAACAGCCTTGAGCGACGTCGACGCGAGCGACCGATGGGGGCGATCACCCACCGGTAGTTGGCTGGGTTCGACGGAGCCGCCCGATGAAGATCCGACCGGCTCCGGTTCTCGATGCTCAAGCCTTCAGTTCGTCGAACTGTTTGGTGGCGATCCCGATGGGGCGGTCCAAGGGGATACCTGCGCAGGTCAACAAGGTGCCGAGCAGATCGCCTTGATTTCCAGATGCATTTGGGATGAATCGTCCGGATTTCAGCGCTCCACCGGCTTTTCCAGCAAGGATGAATGGCAGGTTCGCGCGAGTGTGTTTGTTGCCGTCCTCAAGACCGGAGCCCCACATCATGATGCAGTTGTCGAGGAGTGTGCCGTTGCCTTCGCGGAGGGATTGCATCTTGATCACCATCCGAGCGAAACGTTCGATGTTGAAGGCCGTGATTTTTGCCACTTTATCGACCTTTGCGTGTTCGTTGTTGTGATGGGTCTGGGAGTGGTGCTGATCGCTGAATCCGAGTTCGGGGTAGGAGACGCCGTTCGGTGTGGATCCGATGTAGGTGCTGATGCGAGTCGTGTCGCTTTGGAACGCGAGCGCCATGAGGTCACACATGACGTCCATGTACTCGCTTCTACGATCTCCCTCGGGGATGACGATGGGGATGGGCACGGAGTCGCTTCCGCTGCGTTTTGTTGAGGTGACCCCTGCCGTCGCTTTTGCGGCCTCGGCTTGGCGGAGTTCGATGGCGGTGATCCGGCGTTCGAGCGACCTCACACTGTCGAGGTACTCGTCGAGCTTGGCCCGATCGGATTGTCCGAGTTTGCCGCGCAACGATTTGGCACCTTGGAGCACGAGATCGAGCATGCTGTGCTCGAGAGGATCCGATGTTTTCGGATTCGATGCGGATGGGGACGCATTGTTCTGGAAGAGGCGCTTGAGGACATTCCTAGGGTTGGTCTCTGCGGGAAGGGCTTGGGTAGGTCCGCTGAAGCTGCAGTGGGAGTAATACGCCTCGTGAAGGCCCTCTTGGTTCTCCTTGTGCGTCTGCGGCATGGTCGCGAGCTCGAGAGAGGGTAGCGGGGTGAAGACCCCGACGAAGTTGGCGGCGATCTGGTCTGCGGAGATCGAGATATCAACGGTGTTGCGTCGGTCTGCGCGTGGAAGATTTGCGGTGAGCCACGTGGAGAGTTCGAGGGCGTGGGGCGCGCCGTTGAACGGTGCGATCGGGACGCCGGATACCCCTTTCATGAGGGTGCATTGGTGCAGCACGGAACGCAGCGGCGCGAGCGCTGGAGGGGGCTCTGAGAGGAACGATTCGGGCGAGGAGGGCCAGAACTGGTCCATGATGACGCCGTGAGGCATGTACATGAATCCCATGCGGATGGGTGGCTTCGATGCGATGGGTGCGTTCTTCTCCGCCCAGCCCATCGTGTCGAGGAGCGGGAGGGCGAGGGATGCACCGATGCCTTTGAGACAGGTGCGACGATCGATGAGCCAGGGTTTGTTCATGGGATGGGGTGGATCAGGGTTTGGTGCGACGGTGAGTGAAAGGATAGCTCGTCGCAATCTGTACGACAAGCGTCTGGAGGCGAGGGTTTTCCGCTGATAATGCGCTTGCGATCTGGTCGGCGACAATCTCGTCATACCCTTCGAGTTGGCGTCCGAGCGCGTAAGCGAGGAGTTTGCCGGTGAGGTTGCGTGTGAGGTCTTGGGATCGTTTTGCGATGATGCTTTTGAGTTCGATGGGCGAGGTGAATCGCTGACCGTTCGGGAGTTCTCCCGAGGCATTGATGGGGCCTCCTGCTTCATCGACATCGCGCCAACGGCCGATTGCGTCGAAGTTCTCGAGTCCGAAGCCTATGGGGTCCAGTATTTTGTGGCAGTTGTTGCAGACTGGATCCGAGCGGTGGAGTTCGGTGCGCTGGCGGAGAGTGAGCGTGGCGACCTTGGATCGGTCCTGCTTTTCCAGACTGGGCACATTCGGCGGCGCGGGTGGTACGTGTTCGCCGAGGATTTGTTCGAGGACCCACACACCACGGTTGACCGGGCTTGTTCGGTCGGGGAAGGAGGTTGTTGCGAGGACGCCGGGCATGGTGAGGATTCCGCCACGGGTTTTCGCGGGTAGGGAAACCTTACGCATCTCTTTGCCTGCGACTGGATCCTTGATGCCGTAGATGGAGGCCAGTGAGGCATTGAGGAAGGTGTGGTCGTTGTCGATGAGGCGGATGATTTCTTGGTTCTCGCGAAGGATCTCTTCGAAAAGAAGGCGCGCCTCGTCATACATCGCAGATCTGAGTTCTGGGACCATTGATGGGAACTTGGCTGAATCGAAGGTCTTACCTGCGAGTTTGTTGAGCCCTAACCACTGAGCGCCGAAGCCATCGAAGAGGGCTCGCGATCTCGGGTCCTGGATCATTCGCCGCACCTGGATAGCGATTTGTGCGGGTTCATGGAGCGTGCCTTGGTCAGCTAACTTCGCGAGTTCTGCGTCGGGTGGCGAAGCCCAGAGGAAGTAGGAGAGCCGGGAGGCGAGGTGATGATCGTCGAGAGGGATGATGGCGTTGGTTGGTTCCTCGTTGGCGGTTGGAGTGACGAACAGAAATTGCGGGGAGACAAGGATGGCCTTGGCAACGAGTTGAAGCGCGTTCTCGGGCGACTGCTTTTTGTCGACCGCCAACTGATGCACTTGCAGCAGAACGTCGATCTCCTCGGTGGATGGTGGTCTGCGGTACGCGATGCGAGCGAGCGAGGTGATGGTGTCTCGAACCGAGGCGTTCTTCTGGACGGCTTGCTGATGGAGTTGGGAGATGATCGGGGTTTTTGCGACAACGCTTTTTGCGATGGCGAGGTATTGTTCGACGAGAAGCGGGGAGATCGAGTTGAGGTACCCGGCACCGAGCACTTCATCGGGAAGATCTTTTGCGAGAGAGGGTGGGACTTTGAAAACGTCGCGGAGGGTGTTTCCGTACTCAGTCCGGGTGAGCCGGCGCGGGACGAAGGTTCCGGGATCCTTTGGGCTTAGGTACTTGAGAGTGGAAACGGCCTCTGCGAAAGCGGCGCGTTCATCAGCGGTGGGTTGTTTTCCGGCTTTTTCCGGCGGCATGTCACCGGCTTTCACGTTCGCCACGGAGTCTTGCCACAGTTTCCGGAAGTTCGCGGCACCGGGCGTTTTGAATGCGTACTGGAAGGTGATGTCGCCTTTCCGCTTTTTCTCGCCGTGACATTCACCGCAGTAGGTTTTGATGAACGGGACGATCTGTTTGTCGTAGGTCTGCTTGGCGTTTTTCTGGAGGGCCTCAAAATTGTCAGTTTGCGTGGACTGTGCGTGTGCCGATCCGGAGATCACCAGAAACACGACGAAAGGGGCGACGACAAGGTGTTTGAGGAGGCTGGGGAGCATGGTGGAACGGGTTTTGGACAGCGAAAGGGCGCCGCAAAGATGAGGCGCCCTTTGGGAGATTTTCGGATGCACGTGCAGGCTGATCAGCCTTCGATGAAGGAGCAGATGTATTCACAGATCCCTTCCGTTACGAGAATCCGGAATCCGCTATTCGCGGGAACATCGAATGCACCTCCTGCGAGGCAAACTTGGTAATCGGATGCACCGTCGATGTTCACTGTGCAGTAGCCGGAGACGATTTCCATGCGCTCCGCTTTTTGGGTCCCGAAGTGGTAGTCACCGGGGTAGATCAGGCCGAGGGTCTTCTTCGAACCGTCGGCGAGGAGGATTGAGTGGCTGACCACTTTTCCATCGAAATAGACATTGGCCTTGGTGACGGCGGTGACGCCTGTGAACTCGGTGGGGATTGATGCCATAAGAACGGGACGGATAGACGAAGGCGGGGCTGTGGGCAAGGTGACAAATGGTCACGGAGCGAAGCGCTTTCGGAGGTGGTTCAAGTAAGGGGCGGGGTCGGTGGCTCGACCGGTGGCGCTTTCCATGAGTTTGCTGGGGGTGAGGGTGGCACCTTTTGAGTGGACGTTCTGTCTTAACCAAGACAGCAGTGGCGCGTGATCATGCCGGTCGAGCGATTGCTTGATCGATTTTTGCGAGAGGGCTTTTTGGAACAGTTGCGCGGCGTTGAGGTTTCCGAGGGTATAGGTGGGGAAATATCCGATTCCCCCCATGCTCCAGTGGATGTCTTGGAGACAGCCTTGCGCATCGGTTGGGGGCGTTTTGCCGAACAGATCATGGAATCCGTCATTCCACGCCGCTGGGAGTTGGGCGACCTCGAGTTCTCCGGAGAGGAGGCGACGCTCGATCCCGAACCGGAGGAAGATGTGGAGATCGTAGGTGGCTTCATCAGCTTCGACGCGGATGAAGGAGAGTTCGGCTCGGTGGAGGGCCGCCATGAAGTCTGGTAGGGGAACGCTTCGGAGGTTGGGGAAAAGCTCTTGGGCTCTCGGGAACCAGTGCTGCCAAAACTCGTGGGAGCGGCCGACGTGGTTTTCCCAAAGTCGCGATTGGGATTCGTGGATGCCAAGGGATACGGCGCTGCCGGACGGGAGGCCGAAGTCGGAGATGGGCAAACCTTGTTCGTACAGTCCGTGACCGGTTTCGTGGAGAACTCCGAACAGGGACGAGGTGAAGTCGGCAGTGTCATAACGCGTGGTCAGGCGGACGTCTTGGGGGCCGAGAGTCGTGCAGAAAGGGTGCGTTGTGGTGTCGATGCGTCCCGCTTCAAAACTGAATCCGATGCTTTCGGCGATCTCGCGATTGAGTTGCTGTTGCTTGGGGATCGGGTACTTGCCGCGCAAGAGGTCTCGGGGAACGGAGCGGCTGTTCTCGATGGCGCGTTGGGCGATGCGCGAAACGCGTGGTTTGAGGTGATCGAAGAGGGTGGCGATGTCGCGGGTTGAGACATCGCGTTCATATCCGGCGATCAACGCGTCGTAAGGTTCGGCTTTGAAGCCCCAGAGCGCCGCCTTTTTGCGTGCGATCTCGAGGATCCGCGAGAGGTGTGGTGCGAAGACCGAGAAATCGGATCTTTCCCGTGCACTGGCCCATGCGTGTTTCGCCTTGGAGGTGATTTCGCTCTCTTCAGCGACAAGTGCCGTTGGGATTTGGGCAGCGCGTTCGAGTTCGTGCGTCCATTCGCGAACGTTTGCGCGCTCGTTTGGGCTTAGCGACTCGCGCTGCGCTTTCTCGAGCTGGGTCCGGAACGATTTGCCGGTGAAAAGCTGGTGGGCTTTTGCGCTGAGGTATGCGAGCTGATTTGCGCGATGATCGACGCTTCGGTTTGGAGCGTAGGTCTCTTGATCCCAGCCGAGGGTAGCGGCTGTTGAGCTGATGAGTGCGATCTCCTGCGCAATCAACTTGAGGCGATGATAGGCCTCGGACTGGGGGAGCGTCTCTTTCGTGCTGCGTGATTCTTTGCGGGCTCGCATGGCGACGTGGATGTTGGATTGAATCGTCTATTCGTAGCGGAGTTCTGCGGATGCCGTGACCGACACATCGGTTTTGAAACGGATCCAGTATGCTCCAAAGCCCTCAGGGAAAACATGTTCAACGGGTGTCTGAGCGACCTTGAAATGTCGGTACTCGATCCACGCTCCGGTTCCGTCCACGTCGATCTCCGCAGTGATGGTGACTTCTGTCGCATGGTCATGCCTGAGCGTGAGCGTTTTCCGATCGTAGCCGGTCATGAGGTAAGGATCGGAGGATTGTCCGGCTTGGGTTCGAGTGTTTTTCCAAGGGCCACCGGTGCCCCGCGGCTTTCCGAGTTTCCACAAGTCGTCGATCACTCCGGCCCACAGGAGGGTGGAGCGATCTGGCGTGATGAAGGTTCGTGTTGGGTCGATGTTGGTTGGAGTGGTTGCAGTGATGGTTGCGGAGAGGAAGGTGAGGCCGAACTGTGAGGCGTAGTCATCGATATCCAGGAGATGGGTCGCGATGGGACGCATCTTTGCGAGGCCTTGAGCGTTTCGCGCTGGGAGTTCGAAGAATGTGCCGCCGACGTTGAGGAGGTCTCGTTCGGTGGCGACCTCGCGGCAGACGCGGTTGTTGGATTGGGCGGGGAACCCTGAGGAACCGCGCGGGATGCGGAACCGCTTTCCGTCCTCCTCCAGGATGAGGGACGCATCGTCCTCGAGAACGGATGTGACGACGGATGGCGCGGCCTTTTCGAGGGCGCGCAGTGTTTGAGGGTCGTTGCGAGGTTCGATCTCCAGCTTGGTGCTGAGAGCGTAAGTGACTTTGGATGAGGATAGAACGCCGAGATGATCTGGGCCTAGGCTCCTGATGACGGAGCGTTGTGGGACAGGGGTGTTGTTGGTCAAGGGGTTGATCCCGTTGAACATCGCATCGTTCGAGGTTGGGCGCGTGTCTTTGTTGGACAGGTGGAACTGGGCGATGACGTTCGGTGCTGCTGCGTTCGTCTTCACCCGGATCCATGTCAGCGGAGGGTCTAGGACGATGGGGGCTGAGAGCGAACCGTTTGCGGGAACGGTGAGAGTGTTCACTACGGTCCACTGATCATTCCCGAGACGATCTGCTTCAAGGGTGAATGTCACAGGTTGATCTGCGGCGTGGGCGAGGTGGATGAAGGCGTGATGAAACCCGTTGGTCAGGAAAGGATCCGAGGGGGTGTTCTCGGTGACGGATTCGCGAAGCCAAACGGATCCGCGCCCGATGACGGGGCCAAGTTTTGCAAGAGCGTCGGTTTTGACGAACCACAGGTTCGAGTTGGATTGCGGCGGCGTTGCGTGTTCGTTCTTGAACGAGCGTTTGTTGAGGAACTCGTTCTTGGCTGAATCGTCGCAACCAAAAACGAGGCGGCCTTGCCATGGGGCGAAATCGCCGACGACGCGGAGATAGTTGGAGAGCGGGGTGATTCCGCCGGTATTTTTGGTGCAGAAGGTGGAAGGGAATTTCCAGAAGGTGCCGTGCATGGTCATGAGCAGATGCGGTTCGCCGATGTCGCGAATCCTTGGCCATTCGGTGTTCCATCCGTGGGCGCCATCGTAGGAGTGGCTGCCTTTTGGTAGACGGAAGGTGTGCCATGACCCTTGGTCTAGGAGCATGAGGATGAGGGATTTCGCGTCCCATCCGACGGACCATACAACTTCCGTTTGAGGATCTTTTGCTCCTGCGATGCCGCTGGGACCAGTGACTTCTGTGAACTGGTTGCGTCGCACGGGTTTCCAGTCACCTGTGCCGGACCATGTGCCGAGGGCTCCGGAGGGAACGGTGGGGTCTTTGATGACGCGGGGGTCACGGTCACCATTGTTCGCATAGATGACGCGATCTTGGGCTGTGTAGAGGCCTTTGCCGTGGTAGCCCGGCAACTCGCTGGGGATGCCGTTGAAGTGGTGCTCTGCGACTTTGGATCGATCTGAGTCCTTGAGGTTTCCGTCACGGATGAGGCATTTCACGTTCAGGGATGTGGGGTCCACTTCGTAGAGGCCCTCTTCCATGGTGGCGTAATAGACCTTGTTCGGATCCGAGAGGTGGCGTGCTGTTCCGGTCAACCGCCCGAACATCTGACTTGGGGGAATCACGCGCACACGACGTTCGGAATCGATGACGTATGGGCCGATGAGAAGCTGGTTGGATTCTCGGTGGATGAGACGGTTTGCAGGGGTGCCTCCGACACTTTCGGGACGGACGACCTGTTGGAGGTCGGGCGTGATCTCGTAGAGCTTGTCGGATGATCCGAACGGAAGGTGGGGCCCATAGGATATGACCCAAAGCCGATCAGCCCAGGGCACGACGGCACCGGTCCCGCATTCACCTTCTTTGTTTGTGGTACGAAGGTGGGGGTAGACACCGGAAATTTCGCGTGGTGCACTGTGACTGATTTGCAGAAGGAGCAGGGAGAGGAGGCTGGCGAGGTGGGCTGGGCGCTTCATGAGTGATGTTTGAACAGTGAGGAGTCGATGGCTGGATGGCAAATGGCCAATGGCGATCCGGATGATGCCGGAATGCATCATTGACGGATGGATATGTGCGCCGCTGGCGGTTGTCGCTTATCCGAAGAGGGCCGCAACCGGGGCGCCCCCGTCGGTGACAGGGACTGGACGCGTTCCAGCCATGAGATCCTTGCTTTGGTCCACTTGCAGTGCTGCGAGGATGGTTGCGTGGAAGTCGGGAATGCTTACGGGATTCTCGACCACCTTTTTCGCGAGATCATCGGTGACACCGTAGGCGCCGTGGTGTTTGAGGCCGCCTCCGGCGAGGACCATGGAAAAGGCGGTTCCTTGGTGGCCGCGTCCGCCTCGTCCGTCGAACTCGGGTGGGCGACCGAACTCGGTGGCGATGACGATGAGCGTTTTGTCGAGGAGGTGATGGTTTTTGAGATCCTCGATGAGGGCAGCGAAAGCGTTGTCGAGTTCACGGATGAGGGTGTGCTGGTTATTGATGCCCTCATTGTGCACGTCCCATCCGGCTCCGTTGATGAAGTTGAGGTTGTGGGACACTTCAACAAAGCGAACGCCGCCTTGGATGAGTCGACGTGCTAGCAGGCACCGTTGCCCGAACTCACCGCCGTAAGATGACCGGACGGAGGGCGCTTCTTTCGCGAGTTCGAAGTGGCGCATGAAGTCGGGTCCTGCGAGGCGGAATGCTTCGCGCTGCGCTTCCGAGTAGTCGGCGAGTGCTGTGCCATCCTGCGCCTTCGGCGCGATGGATTGAAGGAGCGCTCGGCGTCGTTGTTGCGCTTCGTCGGCGACGCCTGGAGGGCGTGTGAAGCCGGCCGGCCCAGTTTCGGTGTCCACGAGGTAGACATAACCGTCCTTGATGCCGAGGAAGCCGGGGCCACGGCTCACGTTCGGGTATCCGATCAGCATGTAGGCTGGGACTGCTGGATCCACGGCTCCGCGCTTGTGTGCGACAATCGAGCCGATGGATGGGTAGATTGCATTGCCACTCACCATGCGCCCGGTGTGAACGAGGTTGGTCGCAAAAGCGTGTTCATCGATGACCTTGTGATTCACGGACCGCATGACCGTGACGTGTTCCATGAGCTTTGCCGTGCGAGGTAGGTGCTCGCACAGCTGCACGTTGGGCACGGAGGTGTCGATGGCGGGGTATAGGGAGCCAGGCTTTTTGGTTGAGGCTTTGTTGTCTCCGAGGGCTTTTGGATCAAACGTGTCGGCGTGGCTCATGCCGCCCCCCAGCCAGATGAAGATGCAATGTTCAGCCTTCCCCTTGATCCCCTGCGGTGACAGGTCTGCGAGGAGCGGTGAACAGAATGGTGCTAGGCCGAGGGTTTTGACGAAGTGTCTACGGTTCATGACATTCAGGGGGTGAAGAGGAATTCGGGACTGTTGAGGAGTGCCCAGAGGGCGTCCTCTGCCTTGGCTCGCCAATCGGGTTTCAGCAGGGGTGAGGGAGAATCACCTCGGCGAGAGTCGGCCTCTTGGGCTTGACGGACAATTGTTGCGTCAGCGTCCAAGTGGTTTGACCAGGAGACGTAATAGGCTGGTTTTCTAGGTTTTGTGGCGGATGATGGGAGGTTCCCTTGTGGCGGTGATTTTCGTTGGTCCCACCCGTCTTGGAGGAGATCCCGGAAGCGCGCTTGTTCCTCTGGGCGCGGCGAGCGGGTGAGGGTTCGGAGGAAGAGGCGCGAGAGGAACTCCTCGAGCGATGTGCATTCGAGAGCGAGTTGTGTGATCGCGTGATCGTCGCTGAGGCGAGTGAGCCAGAGGCCCATGGTGCCGTTCCCGAGGATAGCGGGCTGGAGCGAGTTGGGTGCGGATTCACGTTCGGTGAGCGGATCAGGTCGGCTGGATCTCCAACCGAAGGCGTGGAGCACGTCACAGACGGCTTGGATCCGAGGCAGAGCGAGGCTGGGGCGATCGCGCTCGTTGGAGGTGGAGGTGAGCATCCAAGCTCGGTGAGGGTGCCCTAGGCTGACGGAGTTCCCAGTGTCGCGGATGCTGTCGATGTCCAAGCTCGCTTCCTCGGTGCGGAATGGTTTTCCCGCTGCGGCGAAGGCGGAATCGACGATCTGTTCGGCGGACAGTCTGCGGGGGGCTGGGGCCGTGAAGAGAGGGGTTGGCTGCTTCAACGAAGGATCATTCGCTCGTTGGTATGCGTGGGAGTTGAGGATGAGTTTGGTGATGTGCTTCGCGTCGTAGCCGCTTCTGACGAGTTCATGGCCAAGCCAGCGAAGGAGTTCAGGGTGGGAGTTGCGTGAGCGTTCCCAGTCCCAAGGTTGGTCGACGATGCCACGGCCCATGAGTCTCGCCCAGATACGGTTGGCCATGACTTGGGCGAAGCGTTCGTTATTGGGAGTCGTGATGAGCGCGGCCAGTCTATCGCGCGTGTCCTCGGGATGTTGCGCGAGGGAGTCTGCGAGGGCTGGGTTTGCGAACTCGGGGAATGGCCACGCAGGTTCAACGGTCGCGCCCGGTTCGAGGGTGACCTCGATGAGCGGTTTTCGTCCGCCCTCTCGAAGTTTTTTCATGGAGACACTGCTGGTTGTCGGGACCTTGACACCTTTGGTGTTCAACATGGCTGCGAGGGCGAACACTTGTTCCTGTTTGGAAGTGTGGGCTGGCGAGTCGTGGCAGCGGGCGCACTTGGTTTCTACGCCGAGGAACGCGGTGGTCAGAACGGTGGCTTTTGCTGCAAGCGGAACATCATTTTGCGAGGCGATCCCAAAACCGGCAGGGCCGCCGTCCTTTGAGCTGCCTCCGAGATGAAGAAGCTCTGTGACCATCAGGTCGAGTGGCTTGTTATCGAGCAGGGATTCGTGGATCCACCAGCGGAAGGGGCCGGTGTTGTTAAGGGTGGGATTGAGGATGTTGGGGTTTTCAGCGAGTACGTCCTGCCAGTAGCCGACGCCGTGATCTGCGGTGCGGGGGTCGGAGAGAAGTTTGTCGATCGTGCGCGCGCGCTTGTCCGGGTTCGCATCGTTGGCGAAGGCGCGGATTTCCTGTTCGGAGGGCACCACCCCAACGGTGTCGAGGGTGACGCGTCGGAGGAACGCGAGGTCGTCGGTGAGAGGGGTGAGTGTGGTTGGAAGGGGCCTAAACTCAGGCCAAGCCGCGCCTTCGTTGATCCATCGTTCGATCAGCGCGATTTCGTTCTGCGAGAGGCGTGATCCTTTCGGGGGCATCTGCTCGTCCTCGTCTTTGGAGAGGATACGTCTGAGGAGGGGGCTTTGGTCCGCTTTTCCTGGGATGATGGCTGCGCCATCCGATTTGCCGCCCGTGATAGCGGTCTCGCGGTTGTCGAGATGGAGTCCGCCTTTGGCTTTGCCGCCTTGGTGGCACTCGAGGCAGCGCGCTTCGAGGAGGGGTTGGATACGTTCCCAGAAGTCGATGCCTTGAGGGGGCTTCGCTAAAGATTGCGACCTGAACGCAGCGATCTTTTCCGCGAGAAAATGGTCGATTGGATTGTTTGCTGGAAAACCCTGAGGGAGAGTGGGTACTGACGGCGCAGGGTTATTCTTGAGCCACTCGGTTGCGTGGGAGCGGCGTTTCTCCCAGTAGGGTCGGAACTCATCGCGGGCGGCGTTGCGTGCTTGCGCGTCAAGGGCTGCGAGGCGGGTTTCTTCGGCAGTTTGGAAGAGGTTCCAGCCTGCGTCGTTGTAGAGCGGGCGGTTATTTCCCGGAGCGACCAGATGCCATGTCTGAGCGTCTTTTGGCGACCAAGCCACGACGGTCTCACCCAACTCGGGGCGGCGGCGGCTTTTCGCTCCAAGGACGAAGCCGACAACGGTTTCGAGCACAAACCGATGTTCGCCGCCGCGGCTTTCGAACTCACACCAAGCGTCTCGGTTCCCCGGCGGAGCGAAACGGAAATCTCCCCCGAGATCGAGGAAGTTATCTTGCACTTTGATGGGTTTATCATCGGTGCCTGGAGGTGGGAACGGGGTGCGCAAGATATCCTTCTCATCGACGAATAGGACGGATGCCCCCCTAGCACGCAAAAGGATCCGATGCTTTCCTGCGGGAAGAGAAACCTTTGCATACGCACGCACCAAGAAAGGGTCGTTCCGTGCACCGCGAACGCCTGTTTCCACGTATTTGTGAGGGACTCTCGAGAAACCGAATGCCGGTGCGTGATACGATTCGTTGGCGATCAACAAGGTTTCGGGCCAGAGATTCGAGGTCGGGCTCCAGTTCTCGCAAATCTCGACGGAGACGCGGTCGTTCGGGACCGTTTTCCAGTCGATGTAGGGCGCGATGACTTGGTCAGGGATGATGGCCTTGGTGGGCTTCTTGGCTGCGATGGCCACGTCATTCCCCGTGCCCGATGCAGCAGGTTCGGCGAGGGTCGGTTCGATGGGGGGCGGCAATGTCGTGACGAAACGCGCGGCGAGTTCGGGATCAGGGACGATGGATCGGTGGAGCCGGATGTCGTCCAGTTGTCCTCGGTAGCTGCTGCTTGGGTTGCCGCCCATGGAAGACCCGATCCAGACGGGCGCATCATCCACGATCGGAGCGGATTGGGTGGCGCCAGCCATGTCCCATGATCCCTTGAGTGCTTTGCCGTCAATGAATGCCCTGATGCTGTTCGGGTCGCCGAACGTGTAGGAAATCGCGATGTGGTGCCATCGGTCATCGTGTCGGAGGCCTGCGTTGGCGGTCCATCGGTGCCACTCGACTTTGCTTCCGTCCGTTCCACTTGCGAAGAGAAAGCTTGGGCAGTGAACGCCTCCAGATTCTCGCAGGCGAAGCGCCCAGTTCTGGTTGTTCGGGGTGGCTGACTTCGGGTCGGTTCGGCCCTTCCCGATGAGATAAACGTTCTCGCCCTTTCGGATCACCTCAGGGCGTACCCACGTTTCAATGGTGAAGTGATCCCCATTGGTGAAGTCGAACACGCTCTTCGTGCCGGGGTCGGGCACGATGATTCGGGCGCCATTACCTCCGAGTGTGACACCGCGATTGGTCTGCGCGAATGAGGGATAGTCTGGGCGGCGCGGCCCCGGAGTACCGGTCCTGACGTCACCGACGGTCTGGAGGGTGGCCGTGTCCTCTGCGTCAAAAATCCAGTCGGGAGGTCTTTCCGATAGGCCGACAAGAGGCACGAGGAGAGCGGCGAGACAGAGAACGTTGGAGAGCGAGATGCGCATGGAGTGGCGGAGTGCGTCTGGTACATCACTCCCCTCTGCAAGTCCTGCTCCAAGCGTGCGGACATTTTGTCCGCGGCGCGGATGGTTTCGTCGTGCAAAGGTTAACCGTTGGGATGGTTTCTCCGTTCGAGGATCCGTCGCCACTTTGCGAGCAGTCGTTGATTGCCCGAGGTGAGGGAGAGGGAAGCCATTTCGTCGGGGGTGAACCACCGGAGTTCGATGCTTTCAGGGCTGGTCTTGAACGAGGCATTCTCCGGCGCGATGAGCATCCAGCGGACGTCGAAATGTTCGTGCTCTGGCTCGTTAGCCCGCGCGGGTATGGCGTGGATGTCGAGATCGAACGGGCGTGGAGACGCGAGGATGAGCCCTTCGATCCCGCATTCTTCGAGGGCTTCGCGTTGGGCCACACGCAGCACATCTTCGTCTCCATCGCAGTGACCACCGAAGGGGAGCCATTTGTCCAGTTTACGATGGTGGTGGAGAAGAGTTTGCGATCCGTCGGCACTGACGAGCATCACGCTTCCGGTGAAGTGTGCGGGGAATGCTGATCTGTGGAA
>CAZAZT010000032.1:29584-30727 GCA_964489645.1 uncultured Chthoniobacteraceae bacterium
CACTGACGAGCATCACGCTTCCGGTGAAGTGTGCGGGGAATGCTGATCTGTGGAAACAGTCGGCGCAGGAATCGATCAGATGAATCATTCGATTTCTGAAGGGCAGTTCGTCAGGGCGCTGGGAGAGGTCTAGTGTCTCGAGGGTGCTACGGAGTTCGGATCGGTTCATTGGCGATGTGTCAGGGTGATCGAGAAAAGAGAAGATTCACGCCCTTACAGCGAAGGAAGATGGGGGGCGGAAGACGCGCTCACGGAAGCGATCTGAGGCACAAGACCAAATCAAACCCCGCATGAACGCAGGCGGATATGCTGGTGTTGGTTTGTTTCCGTATGATGGCCAAGCAGATACCAGTGATGAATACGGAAGTGAGAGCGTCCCAGTGGTATTGGTATGCGTGAAGTGCGGTGAAGAAAGTGTTGGAGATCAGGATGCCGATCCTTGGTTGAAGGATGCCGCGAACGAGCACCTCTTCACCGGCTCCGGCAACGAGGGAGAGAATGAGAGATCCGGTGATCGAGGCATACGCACCGAAGAGCACGTTCATCGAGGATTCATCGGTTTTTGTCCAACCGTGTTCTGTCCATGTTGAGTCGATGATGATGTCAGTGAAGTGGTTCACAAACAGGACGATGCAGGTCAGGATGAGGATGAGCCAGAAGGAGGTGCCGGTGAGCGCGCGGATTCCTAGGCGTGCGAGGGTCCGTCGAAAGTCGCGCTTGATGCTGTAGCCGACGGCGAGACCGGATGCGACGAGACTCCAGCACAGCGAGTAGAGATCTTTTCGCAGGATCTCTTGGGCGGGATGGTCTGGGCTTGTTGGGTTGATGAATCGGGGCATGAGTGTGAGAAGAACGGGGTCGCCCATGCCGATGAGAGAGGCGAGGCAGAGACCGATCAGGGACAGGGTTCCAGCGAGGGCGAAAAGGTGGGTGTGTGTCCGGATCGGACGTCCGATCAGAGGGGTTAATGCATGTCGGAAGGGGGTGAGGGCGAGGATTCCAAATGCTGCACCGATGATCGAGGCGATAGCGCATCTGGCAGCGAGTTGGAGGGTATCCGGTTGCAGGGCAGACCGTATACCTCTGGTGGAGAGGGATTCCGCTTTGGCGATGACCGGGGCGATGCTGTTGAAGAGGCCGATG
>CAZAZT010000033.1:0-30468 GCA_964489645.1 uncultured Chthoniobacteraceae bacterium
TGGGGGGGATATTGTGTGGATGGATGAGGAGCGGTTGGTGGGGGGGCGGGAGAAGGTGGGGATGTTATTTCGGGGTGCGGCGTTGTTCGATTCGATGAGTGTGGGGGGGAATCTTGCGTTCCCTCTTCGTGAGAGGGGGGTTCGGGATGAGGGGGAGATTCGCGATCGGGTTCGAGAGGCGTTGGCGATGGTGGGATTGGAGGGGGAGGAGGAGAAGATGCCGGACCAGTTGAGTGGCGGGATGCGGAAGCGGGTGGGATTGGCGCGGACCATCGTCTCGCGACCTGCCTGCATTCTCTACGATGAGCCGACGACGGGCTTGGATCCGATTGCGACGGATTCCATCAACCATCTGATCCGGAGGCTTCAGGAGCGATTGAAGGTGACCTCGGTGGTGGTAACCCACGACATGCGAACTGCGTTTCATACGGCGGATCACATGGTGTTTTTGCACGAGGGATCGGTGTACGCGGAGGGGTTGCCGGAGGAGATCCAAGGTTCATCTGATCCCAACTTGCGTGATTTCATTGAGGGCAAGAGCAGGGAGGGGTAGTTCAGAGGGGCTGATTTAATCCGATGTCGATGGAAACGAGCAAACAAGGACGTGTGCAGGTTTGGGTCGGAGCCTTTTTTTTGGCCGGGCTTTCGGTCATCGCGCTGATGGTGATCATCTTCGGGAAGCGTGGTCAGGGTATGGGGAGCGCCTACACGCTGAATGTGGTTTTCCCCAATGCGTCTGGCTTGGTATCTGGAAGTGACGTGATGTTGGCTGGGGCGAAGATCGGTTATGTAGCTGATAATCCTCGGCTTACGGGGGATTCATTCAAGGTTGGGGTTGTGGTGAAGATCCGGGGCGATGTTCGGATTCCGAGGCAGTCGCGGTTTGTCATCGGTAGCGTCAACTTGCTGGGTGATAAGTATATAGACGTGACGCCTTCTGAGGGTTATGACCCTGCGGACCTTTGGCGTCAGGGAGAGACGGTGGAGGGCACCAAGCAGGGAGGCATCGAGGACATGACGCAGAAGGGTTCTCAGGTTTTGGCGCAGCTTTCGGAGAGCCTCGCGGAGATCCAGAGTTTGACGGGGGCGATCAACTCCCGGTTGTTGAGTGAGCAGAACTTGGCGTCTTGGGATAAGATGATGGCCAACTTGGGGGAAGCTTCAGAAGATTTTCGAAAGATGGCCTCGGAGTTGAGTTCTAAGGGGGTTGACGACATCAATGCGGCGGCCTCGGATTTCCGGAGCATGGCCAAGAGGGCCAACGCGGCTGCAGACTCTCTTCAGAGGATGATGAAGGAAGCTGCTGACGGCAAAGGGCCTTTGTCGACGTTGATCAAGGACAAGGAGACGGCGGATAATCTCAAGGCGCTGATCTGGAACCTCCGGAGATCGGGGGTCCTTTTTTACAAGGACAAGCCGTTGGAGCCCGAGGTGCCGAAGAAGAAGTAAGGGGTCGGGGTAGGAAGGTTTTGGGGTTGCGCTCTTGGGGGTGTGCGGGGAAGGTGTCGACCAATCGATGGATGAGCTAGAGCGTAAGTATGGTCGGTATGCGATTCCGCACTTGTTGTTGTGGGTTGCGATATTAAATGGTTTGACCTTCGTGCTTTGCACATTGAATCCTGGCTTCAGGGATGCGGTCCGTTTGGATCCTGACGCCTTGGTCGCAGGGCAGGTTTGGAGGGTGGTCACTCAGGCTTTTGTTCCGAGTGTGGGAGGCATGCTTCCTGACTGGCTAGCGGTGATTTTCTATTTGATGTTTTTGAGTTGGATTGGGGAAGGGTTGGAGCGTGCGATGGGGCGGGTGCGGTTGAACCTGTTTTACGCGATGGGTTTGCTCGCTTCGGCGGCTGGTGCGTTGGTTTCGGGGCAGGGGGAGATGGGGTTTCTGTTGAACAATACGTTGATTTTCGCGTTCGCATTTTTCTATCCGGACATGACGGTGCTGGTGTTCATGATTGTGCCTGTTCGGATTGTGTGGTTGGCGTTGCTTGATGCGATTTACGTGTTGATCCTGTTCGCGTCTGCGGGTTGGCGTGGGAGGTTAGGAATCGTGTTGGCGATGGGCCATTTTGTTTGGATGTTTGGACCAGCGATGTATCGAGCCCTGATGGAGAGGAGGTTGTCGCGACGGTCATCACGTTCGGAGCGACCGGTTTCTGGGGGGGCTTCGGCTGGGGAACCGTTCCATCGATGCATTGTTTGCGGTCGAACGGACGGGACGAATCCGGAGTTGGAGTTCCGGGTAGCGCAGGATGGAGAGGAGTACTGTGGTGAGCACTTGCCGGGTCGGGTTGGGTGAGAGTTCAGGTAAAACTTTCTTGATTTTCTCAGGCTTTGGAGGATGATTCTCGGCTCACTGAACAAGATACAGCACGATTTTATGGCACAGACACAGGAAGCGGTTGCGCTTCAGTTGCATACGAAGGACACGGGGAGCGCGGACGTACAGGTTGCGTTGCTAACTGCTCGGATTAACCAGTTGACGGAGCATCTCAGGACTCATGTGAAAGATCACGCATCGCGTCGTGGTTTGCTGATGATGGTTTCACGTCGCCGCCGGCTTTTGGATTATTTGAAGAAGACGGCGGAACAACGCTACAAGGCGGTGTTGGAGAAGTTGAATCTTCGGAAGTGATTTTTTCTGGAGAGTTCTCGGGTCTCTCGAGCGGGTTCGTCTCGAGAGGAGGTTTTGAGTTAGATAAACGGATGTTAGATATCCGATAAGTTTTGGAAGACGCACCTTGAGTGATCGAGAGTGCGTCTTCTGATTTTCTGGGCCCTGTTGGACGAGGTGTTCGATCAAGGGCTCAGAGATCCCTTCCCAGAGGAACCAAAAGATGTTCGCGGCGCGGAAGAGTCGGTTAGAGACCGGATCAAGTGTCGTTTGTTTGCGGATCGTGTGATCTGCGACCCAGCTTCGAGCTGGTGATGGGTTGGGCGTGCGAATGGGTGACTGCTCGCCGGAGTTTTTCTCTGGACGGAGCCCCGCGCACTCAGAGAGATCCGAGTTTTTCGGTGATCCGGAGTGTGCGGGGCTACGAGCCAGAAAGAGCGGCGAACGGTTGCCACAAAGAAAGGAAGAAAATGAGTACAGTAAATCAGGCAACAGCGCAGGTAGGAAGCACCGCAGTGACGTTCGAGACGGGACGCATGGCCAAGTTGGCCGACGGAGCGGTGACGGTTCAATGCGGGGAGACCATCATCCTTGTCTCGGCGGTTTCCGCTACGCGGGTGAAGGACGGACAGGATTTCTTTCCGTTAACGGTCGATTACCGCGAGAAGGCTGCGGCAGTTGGCAAGTTTCCGGGAGGTTATTTCAAGCGCGAAGGGCGCCCTTCGGAGAAAGAGATCCTGACGGCCAGAATGACGGATCGTCCGTTGCGGCCGTTGTTTCCGAAGGGTTATCTTTATGACACGCAGGTGATTTCCGTGCTGTTGTCGGCGGATGGGGAGAATGATCCGGACATGTTGTCGATCAATGGCGCTTCGGCGGCGTTGATGGTGTCGGATATCCCGTTTGCGGGGCCGGTCGGGGCGGTTCGGGTTGGGAGGGTTGGCGGACAGTTCATTGCGAATCCGACCCATACGCAGCGGTTGGACAGTGATTTGGACCTTGTTTACGTGGGAACGCGGAATGAGGTGATCATGATTGAAGGAGCTGCGAATGAGATTCCGGAGGCTGAATTCCTTCACGCGTTGGAGTTCGCGCACAAGCACGCAGTTGCATTGATCGAGGCCCAGGTCGCTTTGGCTTCCAAAGCAGGCAAGCCGAAGCGGCAGGCTGACTTGATGTTGGTCAAGGACGAGTTGCTGGAGATCGCGTATGGCGTTGCTGGTGACCGGATTGAGGCAGCGCTTTATCAACCGAGCAAGGTGTTGCGTGGCAAGGCGGTGGATGCTTTGAAGAAAGAGGTGGATGCGGCGGTCAAGGCGAAGTACCCCGAGGCGACGGGTTTTGAGGTGAGTCAGGCATTTGATTACCTTCAGAAGAAGGCTTTCCGTATCTCGATCTTGGATAAGCAGGTCCGTTGTGATGGCAGAAAGTTGGATGAGTTGCGTCCTTTGAGTGCTGACACGGGGATGCTTCCTCGCTCGCATGGTTCTGCGTTGTTCCAGCGCGGCGAGACTCAGGCGGTTGCGTTGGCCACTTTGGCGACCGCTGGGGAGGCGCAGGAGCTTGATGGCTACACGGGGGGCGAGAAGTTCAAGCGTTTCATCTTGCACTACAACTTCCCGCCGTTCTCTGTCGGGGAAACGGGACGCACTGGCAGCCCTGGGCGTCGCGAGATCGGCCATGGTGCTCTTGCTGAACGGTCGATCGCTCCGGTGATTCCATCTGAGGAGGAGTTTCCTTATGCGATCCGCGTTTCATCCGAGATCATGGAATCCAACGGTTCCACTTCGATGGCATCGGTGTGCGGGGGAGTTCTGGCATTGATGGACGCAGGGGTGCCGTTGAAGCGGCCTGTGGCGGGGATTTCTGTGGGATTGGTGACCGAGTTTGAAGGTGAGACGATGAAGCGGTACTCGCTTCTGTCGGACATCATCGGGTCTGAGGATCATTTCGGAGACATGGACTGCAAGATTTGCGGTACGGAGGCTGGGATCACTGGTTTCCAGCTGGATCTCAAGCTGGCTGGCATCTCGTTGGATTTGATGGCTCAGGCGGTTCATCAGGCCAAGGTTTTGCGCACGCAGATTCTGGGATTCATGGCGGGTGTCTTGTCGGCACCTCGCGGCGAGTTGTCGAAGTGGGCTCCTCGCATTGAGTCGTTGAAGATTCCGGTCGACAAGATCGGCCAGTTGATCGGGCCTGGCGGCAAGAACATCAAGGGCATCACGGCGGAAACGGGATGCGAGATCAACATCGAGGATGATGGTCGAGTGAATGTGTACTCGAACAACCCTGATGGGATGGCGCGTGCGTTGCAGATCATCAAGTCGATGTTCGCTGAGATTGAAGTGGGTGAGACCTACCAAGGCCGTGTGGTGTCCATCAAAGAGTTCGGGGCTTTCGTTGAGGTCCTCCCTGGCAAGGATGGATTGGTGCACGTGTCCGAACTGGCGGACGTTCGGGTGCGTGCCGTTGAGGACGTTGTGAAGGTGGGTGATGTCATCTGGGTGAAATGCATCGGCATTGATGACAAGGGCCGAGTGAAGCTTTCGCGCAAGGCGGCGATGAAGGAGCGGGATGCCGCTGCGGCATCTGATTCAGCTCAGGAATAGGTTTGCGGTAGAAAGGAAGGGCCGTTTCCCAGTTCGGGATACGGCCCTTTTTTATTTGTTTGGGGCGGGCTTTGAAAGCGGGCTCGTTGGAGGGAATGGGGGAGGGGTTCAGGTTCTTTGTTGTTCTTGGTTGCAAAAGTTTTCTCGGCCATACAAAAATGCGGGAAAATGAAAAATAACCAGAAAGCAACGGTTTCTGAAATGATGGAGAGGATCCAGGCGGGAGGGGTTTTGCTGGCGCCTCTTCGGGTTTTGCAGGTGGTGAAGGAGCCCTCTGCAGATGGGGTGTTCATCGAGGTGCAATGGGGCGGGAGAAGTTTTCGGTTTTCCTGCGGGTGCAAGAGCCGTTCGACGCCACAGGCGATCCATCTGGCGAGGGCGGATGCTCAACGAGGGGTGGCCAAGGGCATTCACCCGTTGGTTTATGTGCCTTATCTGTCGCCGGAGCGTTTGAGCGAGTTCGAGGCGGCTGGAGAGTCCGCGATCGATCTGTGTGGGAATGGCGTGATCCAAGTGCCGGAAAAGCTTTGTGTGATCCGATCCGGGAATGTGAACCGTTTCCGCGATTCTCGGCCGCTGAATGATCCGTTCTCGGGAAGATCGTCGCTCGTTGGGCGAGCTTTCGCGGTTCGGGGTACTTTCCCTAGTTTGACTGGACTGGCTGAAACGATCCGGGCGTTGGGGGGGCAGATCTCTTTGCCGCAGGTCTCGAAAGCGGTGAGTGCGTTGGTGGAGGAGCTGTTGGTGGAGAAGGGGAAAGACGGTTTGAAGGGTGTTGATACGGTTGCGCTTCTTCGGCGGTTGGCATCGGGTTGGGGGGGCGGGACACGTCGTCGGGTACGCATCATGGTGGGCAGCGGGCTGGAATGGCCGTCGGTGTTGGGTTCGCGGAAGGGATTGCGTTGGGCGGTGAGTGGGATGTTCTCGCTGCGGCGGTACGCGCCCTTTGCGATTGCGGGCGTTCGGGCGGTGATGGTTTCCGATTTGGACGCCTCAATCAAAGCGCTGCGAGGGAAGGTAGTGCCTGCAGGGGAGGAAGCGGATCTGGAGCTGCTCGAGGCTACGGACGAGGAGTGTTTCTTTGATACGCGGGTGGATGAAGAAAATATTCACTGGGCGGGTCCTGTGCAAACCTGGATGGAGTTGCAGGGCGGTCAGGGGCGTTATCTGGTTGCTGCAGAGAAGGTTTTGCAGTTCATATTGGATGAGCAGTCGAAGCGGAGGGAAGCGGTCAGGTTGGAATCCGATCGAGTTTGACGGGACGGCAGGGCTCCGCGGCGGTGTCTCGTTCAGGCGAATCCCGTCTGGACCGCGTGATTTGTCGCGGGGAATGGTTGGATTCGGCTTTGTGGAAAATCACTCGAAATGGATGTGGCCGAACCGGCTTGGGACATGGAACTGGGCCATTCCGGTGGGGCTCCATGCCGAGAGTTCTCTTGGGAGATTTGGGGGGCGATCGATGCGAGTGAAGTTCACTCTCCATGATTTGCTCGTGGGGGGAGCTTCGGGAAGGTCAGCGAATGGGATGTAGAACTCTGCATTCCAACCGGTTGCGGTTCGGCGCGTGGCGGATTGGAACCCAGGGCATATCCAGTTGAAATCTTTTCGAGCGCCGTAGCGGGTGCGGCGGATGACGAGTTCGAGGCGGGCGTTCAAGGGGTTCACTTCGAACTCGAAGTACACAGCGGCATCTCCGAACGGATCGATGAACATTTCAGCCACATCTTCCTTGTAGAGCGGCTGTTTGAAGCCTTGAAGGGTTGCGTGGGGCTCCGGCGTTGTCAGCTCGAACAGGGCTCTGAATGCGTGTTCGGTCCGCGCGATTCGCACGGTTCCGGGGTGGTTGGGAGACGACGCGCTCCGGTTCTCTGACAAAGCCACGACAGGGGCCAGATTCCACCCGGTCTCTGCTGGGTCGGCTGTGGGCGTGCCAAGGTCGATGCGCGGGCAGAGGAGCTCGGGAGGGGGCTTGAGATCCCCGTTCATGGGAGACCGAGCTCTCGTAGTTTGCGCATGGCGACAGCGCGGTGACTGATCCGATTTTTGAGCGACGCTGGCAACTCGGCGAAGGACTGTTCGAACCCGTCTGGGATGAAGATGGGGTCGTACCCGAAGCCTCCATCGCCGGATTCATTGAGGGCGATGCGGCCGCGGATTTCCCCTCTGACCGTCACGGGTTGGGTTCCTGGGGTGATCAGTGCGAGAACGCAGACAAAGCGGGCGGATCGGTTTGAGGATCCGGAGAGGGCTTGGAGAAGTTTCGTGCGGTTCGCGGAATCGGTGGCTCCGATCCCTGCGTAACGGGCGGTGTGCACTCCTGGGGCGCCCCCGAGCGCGTCGACCTCTAGGCCGGAATCGTCCGCTAAAACGGGGGCATTTGAGCGCGTCGCAGCGGCTGCGGCTTTGATCAGAGCGTTGGATTCGAAATCGGCCCCGTTCTCCTCTGGCGCTTGGAAGCTGGGAAGGGAGGAGAGGTCGGTCACCAAGAAGTCGGATCCGATCAGTGCTTGGATTTCGCCCGTTTTGTGACGATTTCCCGACGCGAAAAGCAGGGGTTTAGCGGGAGCAGACTCACTCATTGCCACGAGATGATGTCGTCGGAGTTGAGGTAGGTGCCATCTTTGGAGCCCTGTTTTCCGTCCGGACCGAGCGAGAAGACGCCGACGCCGGTTCGGGGGGCTTTCACGTCCACGAAGTCTGGGTAGAAACCGTCGGTTCCGATGGTATCGAGCGAGTTGCTGAAGTCTGTGTCCAGCGCGATCCCGTAGGATACGCCCCAGGGGTCGAGGAGTCTTCCTGATTCGATGTCCACGCCGCCTCTGGCGCTTGTGCCGGACCCGGTGGCGTTTTTGCCTTCGTAATAGACCGTTTTGCGCGGGTTGAGGAGTCCGCTCGATCCGCTGGAGCTGGAGGAAGTCCCTGAGCCGGAGGTTCCGCTCGACGAGGTTCCGCCGCTTGTCTCTTGTGCGCGCAACGCACGAATGACCGATGAGTTGTCTTCTGACACGCGGATCAGGGTGTCTTTTCCTGAGCTGGATTGGCCTGCGACGGGATAGCGGGAGTAGTCGGTGTAGTAGTTCCGGATGGAGTTCGAGACGTCGGCGACGGTGAGTTTGGTTTGGGCGGCGCGGCTTTGATTTTTGATTGCGGTTCCGACGGGGAAAGTCAGGCCCATCAGGATGGTGATGATCGCGATGACGACCAGGAGTTCGACGAGGGTGAATCCAGCTTTGGTGGGGGAAAGACGGCGCATACGGGGTGCAGAGCAAATCGTGTACTTTGGAAGGAGAAAGTACGCAGTTGGGGAGGAGGTGTGTGGGGAAGGCGCTTGTCAGTGGCGTTTCTGAGGCCAGATTCAGGGGGTATCGGTTGGGTACGTGTTTTTATGAAAGCGAGATTGATTGCTGTTTTGTTGGGACTGGCGTTGCTCGGCGGAGCCTCTGGGACGTATGTGGTGGAGCCTGGTTTTCGTGGGGTTCTGGTGATTTTGGGAAGGGTACAGACAGGGTTCCGTCCGGAGGGGTTCGGGGTGAAACCGCCTTTTATCTCCCAGTTGGTTTCGGTCTCGGTTCGGCAGCAGACGGCGGAGGAGAAGGCGGACTGTTATTCGTCTGATCTGCAACAGGTTCACGTGAGGCTGCGAGTGCTGTATCGGATCCCGGAGTCGGGTGTTGTGCCGCTGTATCGCGGGTACCAGGGGCAGCCCTTTGAGAGTTTGGTTGCGCCTCGGGTGCATGAGGCGTTGAAGGAGGTGACGGCGACGCAGAGTGCGGAGCAGATTGTGAAGACGCGGGAGCAGATCAAGACGAAGGCGTTGGATTTGGCGCGGGCGAAGGTGGGCGCGATGGTGGTTTTGGAGGACTTGGTGATCGAGGACATCTCTTTGTCGAAGGAGTTGGGGCACGCGATCGAGGCGAAGATGGTGCAGGAACAAGAGGCGGCGAAGTCGAAGTATCTTCAGCAGCGGGCCCAGATCGAGGCGGACACTGCGGTGATCCAGGCCAAGGGGGAGGCGGAGTCGATCGTGATCCGAGGCGAGGCTTTGCGGAATAACCCGTCTGTCATGGACCTTCGGGTGGTGGACAAGTGGGATGGGGTGATGCCGTTGGTGGTGGGTTCAGCGGAGAACATCTTGATCAATCCGCAGGATGGGGTGCGTGTTCAGCGGCCGAGTGCTGGGGCAGCGAAGAGCGTTCAACCGAAGTGAGATTGTATGAGCACCATGATTTTATCCCCTAAAAAAGCGGTTCTCGCAGTGATTGCTGCGGTGATTTTCCTTTCGTTGAGCTCGGCGTTTTTTGTGGTCCAGCCGGGGTATCGCGGGATCCGAGTGACCTTGGGTAGGGCGTCTGAGCAGCCGGTGATGGAGGGGTTCGGGCTCAAGTTGCCGTTGGTCTCGTCGATCATCCCGGTGAGTGTGAAGCAGCGGACGGCGACGGTTCGTGCCGATTGCTTTTCCTCGGATTTGCAGCAGGTCGTGATCGATTTACGGGTGATGTACCGGGTGCCTGAGGCTTCGGTGGTGGAGGTGTATCGCCAGTTCAGCGGTGATCCATTTGATGGGTTGATCGCGCCGAGGGTGCAGGAGGCATTGAAAGAGGTGACTGCGTTGCAAACGGCGGAGCAGATCGTCAAGCAGCGTGGGGAGGTGAAGGCGAAGGCATTGGCGGCAGCGAGGCACAAGGTGGGGGAAGCGTTGCACGTAGAGGATGTGGTTCTTCGCAACATCGTTTTGTCCAATGAGTTGGAGAAAGCGATTGAAGCGAAGATGGTGGCGGAGCAGCAGGCGGCTCAAGCACGGTTCACGCAGGTGCAGACGCAGGTTGAGGCGGAGACCGCGATCATCCGGGCAAGGGGGGAAGCGGAAGCGATCAAGGCGCGCGGGGATGCTTTGAGAAAGAATCCTGGGTTTGTTCGATTGCAGATTGTTGAGCGGTGGAATGGGAAGAGTCCGATGGTGGTTCCGCATCAAGCGGGGGGAGCGGCTGCCTCGGTGATCTTGCCGATTGGCGCTGAGGCTGGGGCGAAGGGGTCTGGGGAATGACCGAGAGGGTTCCGAAGGAGGCGGGGAAGGTGGGTTCTGTGGGTGGCCGTGCGGGTTGGACGTTTTTGGCGTTCGTATTTTCGCTGACGGCGATCGCCTATCTTGATCGGGTTTGTATCTCCGCGGCGAAACCGGCGATCCGGGAGGCGTTGGGTTTGTCGGATTCCGAGATGGGGTGGGCGTTCAGCGCGTTCACATTTGCGTACGCCTTGTTCGAGGTGCCGAGTGGCTGGTTGGTGGACCGGTTCGGGCCGCGATTGATGATCACACGGATTGTCATTTTTTGGTCACTGATGACGGCGATGACGGGGGCTGCGTCGGGATTTGTTTCATTGATGGTGATCCGCCTTTTGTTCGGTTTGGGTGAGGCGGGGATGTTTCCTGGGTTGGCGCGAGCGTTTTCGGCGTGGATCCCTCCCGAGCGGCATGCGGCGGTGTTCGGTTGGGCGATCACGGCGGCGTTGCTTTCCGGGGCGCTGACGCAACGAGCGGTGATATCGCTGATGGAGTGGATGAGTTGGCGATGGGCGTTTCCCTTGTTTGGTGCGATCGGGTTGGTCTGGGCGATTGCGTGGTTCCTGTGGTTCCGGGATGAACCACCTCGGCGTGATCGTTTGGAGGAAACGGTTGTGATGCAGCGGGATGTATTGAGTCGGAATCATCGAGTCCCTTGGCGATCGCTTTGGAGGAACCGGAGTCTCAGGGCGTTGTGCGTTGTCTATTTTGGAATCATCTATGGTTGGTATTTTTACCTGACGTGGATGCCGGATTATTTGCGAAGGGTTCACGGGTTTGGTGCTGAGCGCGCGGGATGGTTCTCGGGGTTGCCGTTGCTTTGCATGGCGTTGGCGGTGACTGCGGGCGGGTTGTATGGCGACCGGTTGTGTGCGCGGCGGGGTTTGGTGGAGGGGCGTCGAGCGATGGGGGCGTGGTCGCTTCCCCTCGCGGCGCTTCTGGTCTCCGCTGCGGTCTTTGCAGGGCGGGGCGAGGTGGCGGCGGGATTGATGTCGGCGGCGGCGGGGTTGGCGTCGCTGTCTGTGGCATCCGCTTGGGCGGTGACCTTGGATCTGGGCGGGCCTCACTCGGGGGTTGTGAGCGGGGCGATGAATATGTTCGGAAACTTGGGCGGAGCGTTGAGTCCGCTATTTGTGGGGTATTCGGTCCAGCTTTGGGCGGCGGATGGGAAGCGGCTTGGCTGGGATTTGCCGTTGTACTCGATGGCCTTGATGTATGGGGTGTCTGCGTGGGCGTGGAGGATGATTGACGCCTCGGATGACGGGATACGTCGGGGGGGCCGCTGAGCGCTGGTGCGGCGATGTCTCGGTTGGGCGCTCGCAGATGGGCCTCGCGGATGAGGGCGGACGACGGTCCGTATTCCTGCAGTGAGACGGTCCGTTGAGGCGATGCCTCAGCGCGCGGGAGTTTGGGCGGGGTCGAGAAGTTTCAGGCAGATGCGCTTGATGGCGGATTCTGCGGTGCTGCTTGCAGGGTAGAGTTTTTGTGCTTTCAAGAACCAAGCGACTGCGGCGCTTTGATCGCCGGTGGATTCGCGTTCTTGGGCGCGTTTGACTGCGTTCACGAAATCGGGGGCGCGGACGGTGAAGCCGGCTAGAGCTTGGCTGAACTTGACATCGTTCCCGTATTTCTCCCGGATCGCTTCAAGGGTCTCCCAAGCGGCTGCAGGGTTGTTCAGGCGATCCATTTCCTCTGCGCGGAGCAGGGCGGTTTCCATGACCCGGAAGTCATCGAGGATGCGTTTGAGTGAATCGGACAACGCGGGGGTTGTCGCGGTGGCGGCGATGAACTTGCCGCTTTCGTCGGCGATCCGACGGAAGTTCTTTTGAGCGATGAGCTGTTCGAGCTCTTTTGTTGCGGTGACTTGAGCGTCGCCGGCGGTGAACAGTTTTGTGGAGGCCTCCTCGAGGTCGGGGTTGCGAGGCCACGCTTTGGCGGCCTCGGTGAGCGCGGCTTCGGCAGCCTTTTGGTCACCGCTGGCTGCGGCGTTGCGTGCTTTGGCGAGGAGCATTCGCGCTTCGCCTTTCCCGGCGGCGATGGCGGTTGCGGGTTTCGAGGAGTCGAAATCTTTTGCGGTGGATTGGAGTTCTTTGATGAGTTGGTCAGCGGCGGTGAAGTCTCTGACGTCGAGTGCGGACAGCAATTTTTTGGCGGACGTGGTGTAGGCGAGGACTTTCCGGCGGTTCTCCTTGGGCACGAGTTGGACGGCGGGCATGTGTTCACCGACGAGGAAGGTCTCGAACAAGCGTTTTGATGCGGAGTCCAGTTGCCCTTCTTTGATCTGATCGGTGAAGGAGGCGATACCCTGATTGATGTCGCGGATGGCTTCGTTGGCGAGGGTGTCGAGGGTGGAGATGGACGGAGGCAGACCGCTTCCCTTGCTGAACAAGTCTTTTGCGCTGTCGCTCATCTGCAGCTTGGATTCGCCGTCGGAGAAGATCGCTCGGTAGAATCGGGTGCAGATGAGCACGTGGAGGAACTTCCGCTGCAAGAACAGCTGAACGGCGAGGGTCTGGAACTCGACTTTTGCTTGGAGTTCGCTGAGCTCGATCTTGGCTTTGGTCGCGATCTTTGTCGCTTTGTTCTCCAGGACATTCTCCATGAAGTACGACTGCGTGGATGGGTTGCTGGTGGCGCGTTCTGCGGTGTTTTCTGCTGGGTTTTGAGCGTTTCCGGCGGGACGTGGTCCTTGGTTGAGGTCCGCTGGTTTTCCACTTTTCTCGAGGTTCCAGTGATTCAGGCGCCTTTCTTTTTCGATGGTATCGAGGGCGAAATGGAGGCGCGACTGCTCTCGTCTGGCTTGCCAGACCGAAAAGACTTGGGACGCGATGGTGTCGCAAACTCTTCCGTCTGTGGGGTAGAGAGCGGCCCTGGCCAACATCTGGAACGCCACATCGATGTTCTTGTTGTTCAGGTTGCGGGGTTCGAGGGCTGAGAGCACGGAGGAGATGGTCTTCAGGAGTTCTCGATCCTGCGTGGCGTCATTTGGCGGGGTGTTGAGATATTTCTCAAAACGCGAGTTGAAGAGGCGCTGATCGGTGACGGTCCAGCTTTGTCCATTGAACCGGAACAGTTCGTTGGAGGGATCGACGATGGGGAGCGCGTTCGAGAAGGAGCCTGCGGGTTGTTGAGCGCCTGCGTTGAGGCCTTGCGGGGCGGGTGTCGCGATGGGTTGGGTGTCTGGGGCTTGGGCGAGGACACCGAATCCCGCGGAGGAGAGGAGGGCCGCGACCGTTCGAATGGGGGGGAGACTGGCCATGGTGAGGGTTAGAATTTTTTCGCGGAATCCACGGTTGGAACGCCGCGTTGGTCGATGGTCACAGCGAAGCGATAGCGTTGACCGCGTTCAACGTTCAAGGATTCCAAACGTTTTGGGATGAGGAGGGGAAGCGGCGATCCGGCGACGTCCACGGCGATGATCCGTCCGGACTCGGGGACGTACTCCAAGGTTTTGAGGACGGGCCCTTCGACGTTGTACCGGTTGCCTCTTAGGCTTTGGGCGTTGGCGAGGAAATCACTGACGGGGAAGCCTCCACTGGATGCGGTTTCGCTGTCCGTGCGTTGGCTTTTGCCGGAGAAGAGGAACGATGCGGCAGCGGCTAGGATTGCCCCGGCGAGGATGAGGACCGGGATCTGGAGCGAAGATTTTTGGGTTCCTCGTCGCATGGTGTTAGCGGATGCGGCCCCAGTGGGAGCCGAAGGGCCAGAAGACGAGGAGGCCGGCTCCTACGAGGTTTTGTTGCGGGACCGTGCCCCAATCGCGGGAATCCGAGCTGAAGTAGGAGTTGTCGCCGAGGGCGAAGTATTTCCCGTCGGGAAGTTCAATGGACTGCTGATCGTCTCCGAGGAAAGGGAATCTCATGTCTCTGGGGCCGTGTGAGTAGCCGCGATAACCGTCCTTGGGCTGGTCGAAGGTTCCGGAGGCGACCCGCTGAAAGGCGGGTTCTTTCGCTTCTTCGCCATTGATGAAAAGTTTGGGCGAGGCGATGCGCAGGGTGTCGCCCGGAACACCGGCGAGGCGTTTGATGTAGAACTGGCTGGGGCCGCCGGGGTTCATCATGTTGGCTCCGGTCCGGATTCCGCGTGTGGTGAAGACGAACACCTCACCACGGGTGGGGTTTCGGAAGTGATAGGCCATCATATTGACGATGACGTGGTCACCGGAACTGACGTAACCGCGAAGGATGGGTTCACCGGCTTTGAAGCGGTTTTTCTTCTTGAGAAAGTATTCAGCAACAGTCCTTTCCGGTGCGGAGACGGTGTAAAGATTGCGGTCGGTCTGGATGACGGTCTCTGTGAAGAACACCCACTTTTTTCGTTCGCTGATGGATGTGACGGACTCGTCGTCTTTCGCGGTGATATCGAACCAGGAGCGGCCGAGGACCATGCGGTCCCAGAGGCGTTGGATGCTGTTGGGAGGGGGGGCTTCTTGAGGGTGGCCCACGATGCCGTTGAGGGTGGGCTGCATGGAGCCGGTGGGGATGGTGAAGGGCTGGAGAAAATATGCGCGGATGCCGAGAACGATCGCCAGGGTTCCGACGATGACTTCGGCGTTTTCTGCCCAGCTGTTCTTGAAGAGAGGTGGGCCGAGCTTTTCGCATGCGGCGTCCAGGCTTTTGGCGGCCTCCATGACGGCTGGTTCGCTGCGGCCGGCGATGGCCTTTTTCAGTCGGTCGATCTCCGTTTCCACGGACCCTGCAACAGCCTCTGAGACAATATCCTTCCTGTATTCTAACATCAGTCGCGCCATCCGCTCGAAGCCCTTGGCGCGCTTGATAAAACTGGGGGTGAAAAACGGCATGTGAGGTATGTACACGTTGACACTGAGGAGCGCAACGTGCGGAGGTGCATCGAAGCCGAAAACGCTTGCATGTTGGGGGACCTAGGTGAATAGTCCACGTCCTCTTCGCGCGGTTAGCTCAGTGGTAGAGCACCACCTTGACATGGTGGGGGTCACAGGTTCAAGCCCTGTACCGCGCACCACTCTCGAACTTCTCGGGAGTCCCACTCTGGCAGCCATCGCCGGTGGTCGCTCACAGTTCGCTGGATTCAGGTGCCGCGTTTGTTGCCGAACCAGAGGATGTGCATCCGTTCGCACAAACGGAACCCTGTTTCACGGCACACATCGATCAGCCATGAGCGCTTGGTCGCGAGCGATTCGATGGAGATTCCCTCGGGCATGAGGAAGATCTTACTGGCTGGCGGGGAAACACCTTCCCGGGCGAGCGCATCGCGGAGGAAATGGATCTCGGCAAGGTCAGACGCTGATGAGACCACGAATTTCAGCTGATAATCGGCGTGCCGCATCCATGAGGCGATGATGGACGGGTTGAGGCGGATCGACTCATGGCGTTGTCTTTGAGCGTCGGGCAGGGAGTCTTCGGGAGGGGTTGAGTTGGAGAGTTTGGGGCTGATCGAGGCGAGGTCACAGGGGATGCCATCAGGGGGGATGGTTCCTGCGGTCTCGATGGTGAGGTGGAATCCTGCGTGTTTGAGTGCGTGGGCTAGGGGGTGAACATCCTTTGCGGCAAGGGGTTCGCCGCCCGTGAGCACCGCATGTTTGCATGCGTGTTGAGAAGTGGCCTCTGTGACAAGTGAATCGATGGAGCGTTGGACCCCCTCCGGTTTCCACGAGGCGTAGGGCGTGTCACACCAGCGGCAACGAAGGTTGCAGCCGGAGGTTCGGATGAAGAAGGAAGGGGTTCCGGTCAGGGCTCCCTCACCTTGGAGCGAGTGAAACGTTTCAGCGATGTACATCCGGACGAGGAGGAAGCGGGGCGTTGCTCAGGTATTCCGTTGGGTCGACCAATCCGGCGAGCTGGAAAGCTTCTCGTCGCTCGACGCAAGTGCCGCAAGCGCCGCAGTGGATGTCGGCTCCCTCGTAACACGACCATGTTTGCCGGAAATCGATGCCGAGCTGGTGTCCGCGTCGAGCGATGGCGGCTTTATCGAGGTGGATGAATGGTCGGATGAGGCGGACTTTGGCGTAGGTTCCGGACTGCATGGCTGAGTCCATGGCCGACATGAACTCCTCTCGGCAGTCGGGATAGATTGCGTGGTCTCCCGCATGGGCTGCAATCACGACGCCTGAAGCGCCTTTGCTTTCGGCGAGACCGGTCGCGATGGAGAGCATGATCGCGTTCCGGAAGGGGACCACGGTCTGTTTCATGGAATCCTCTTCATAATGGCCTTTCGGGATGCTCCCGGTGTTTCCGAGCAGTTGGGAGTCGAAGTGGCTAGCGACGAACCCGAGCGGGATCAGGAAGTTCGGTACATTGACGCTCTGGCTGTGCATCGCTGCGAATGGCAGTTCGCGGTGGTTGTGCCGCGATCCATAGTCGATGCTGAGCGAGCCGACGACATCCATCGTTTCCACAGCGTGATAGAAGGCGGTGACGGAATCCATGCCGCCGCTCAGCAGTACGATGACCTTTTCTCTCGGGGTTTCAGCCATGCGGGAAATTAACTGTTTAGGAGAAAAGAATAGGGACTATCGCGTGGAGAATCAGGCCCGTTTCCGACGCTTCGCAGAATGGGAGGCTTCGACTGAAACACTGATCCCTCCGCGCGAGGCGAACTCGCCACGGACGGTCATTTGCCGAGGCGAACAGGCCGCGACGAGGTCATCCAAGATGCGATTCGCAACTTCCTCGTTGAAAGAGCGATAGTTCCGAAAGGAGGCGAGGTAGAACTTCAGGGATTTCGTCTCGATGCAGAGTTTCTCTGCGACGTATTCGACCTCGATGGTCGCGAAGTCGGGTTGCCCGGTGATGGGGCAAAGCGAGGTGAAATCGTCCACGTCGAACCGGATGAGATAATCCCGTTGGGGGTAGCGATTTGGAAAGGTCTCGAGCGTTGCGGAGTTTGGCGCCTCTGGAAGTTTTGCCTCTGACCTTCCGAGGAGCGTGAGCTTATCTTGTTTCGATGATTGTTTTGGCATGGGAAATAATGCGATTTCAAGAATGAATCAGGGCCTGTCAGGGAGGGCTCCGAGCAGTCCCATCAGGGCGACCTCGATTGCGAGGTTTGGCTGGATTCCGGGGTTCGAGAGTTGGAGTCGCAGGGGCTCGAGATGTTTGGCTCGGCGGAGAAGGTCCTGATTGGAGAGACCTTTTGCGAAGAGGGAACCTGCGTGTTCGATGCGATGGAAGGGATCTCCGGCTTCGAGTCCTGGTGCTGGGACACCATTGGCGGAACGAAGAGCGGCGCTGACCACGAGTTCGATCACCAGCAGAAGGTCACCTTGGACGGCTTTGAGGAAGACCTCGGATCGTCCGATCAGGGATTCCTCACGTTTATCCAGCCACGAGGCGGATACTCCGGCGTCGCGGAGAGCGGCTTTTTCCTTCTTGAGGGTGGCCTCCACTTGCGCTCGCGCGCCCTGGCGTAGTTCTTCCAGGATGGACTGCATCCGTGCGGCGAGCGCGTAGGCGTCTTGGATGCCGGGTTTTGGGTTTGCGAAGACGGACTCAACGGTGTCCAGAAAAGCGATCTGGGGTTCGGAGAGTGTGGTTTTGGGAGGGGGGGTGAGGGGGATCTCGCTGCAACGGGAGATGATGGTCTCCAGGAGTTGATCGGGGAACTCGGTGAGCAGGAGGATATGAGTGTCTTTCGGGGGTTCCTCGAGAGTTTTCAGGAAAGCGTTGGCGGCGGATCCGTTCATGCGCTCGGCATCTCGGATCACGGCGACCTTTTTGCTGGAGCCGGAGGCCGTCAATCGGACTCGGTCTTCCAGATCGGTGATCTGGTGGATGAGGATGCTGCGCGATTTGGATTCGGGGCTGATCTCGATGAGATTGGGGTTCTGATCCTCGCCTTTGCCGGTGAGGCGTTCGATGAAACGTGCGGCGAGTTGCGATTTCCCGGAACCGGCGGCGCCAGTGATGAGGTAGGCGTGGGAGACCCGGTCGCGTCGGATGAACTCATCGACGAGGCCGAGGGCGGTGTCCAAGGAAACGGGCATGGGGATGGTTTAGCTGAGGTTCGGGCGTTGCGCCAGATTACAGGGCGAACTCCCGTTTACGGGACGGGCGACATATGGGGCATGCTTTGTGCTAACGACATCGGATGCGTTTGGGCGGGTTGCATCGTTGTTTGCTGAACCGGTTCAGGATGGCTGCTTTTCTTGGGCTCCTTTCGACTGGAGGGGTGTGTTTTGGAGACGGCGCGGGCCGTGAAGAGCGGCTTCGTTTTTTTGAAAGCCGCATCCGCCCGGTTTTGGTGGAGAAATGCGAGGGGTGTCATTCGGTCGCGGCGGAAGGTCAGGGGAAGTTGAAGGCGGGATTGTACGTGGATTCGCGTGCGGGGTTGTTGGGCGGTGGGGACAGTGGGGCAGCGATCGTTCCGGGGAAGCCATCGGAGAGTTTGTTGATGAAGGCGTTACGGCATGAGAGCAAGGACATCGCGATGCCGCCGAAAGAGCCGATGTTCTCGAAGGCAGTGCTCGAGGATTTTTCGCGTTGGATTGCGGAGGGAGCGGAGGATCCGAGAGATGGACGGGCTGGAAAGGTGACCAAGCGTCGGGGTTTGCCGTTGGAGGAGGGGCGCGCGTTTTGGTCGATGAAGGTGCCGCAGGCGACGAATCCGCCTGCGGTCCGGCAGGAGGGATGGGTGAGGGGGGCGGTGGACCGGTTCATCCTGGCTCGGTTGGAGAGTGAGGGGTTGATGCCATCGGGGGATGCGGCCCCTGAGGTTTTGTTGCGGCGGTTGCACCTAGATCTCACGGGGATCCCGCCGTCCGCGGAGGAGGTTGCTGCGTTCCAGCTTGGGGATGTGGAAGCTTTGGTGGATCGGTTACTGGCGAGTCCGCATTTTGGGGAACGCTGGGGGCGACATTGGTTGGATGTGGCGCGGTACGCGGACAGCAACGGGAAGGATCGCAACGTGGTTTTCCATCATGCGTGGCGGTATCGGGATTACGTGTTCGATGCGTTCGCTTCGGACAAGCCGTTCGACGTGTTTTTGCGCGAACAGATCGCTGGAGATCTGATGGTGTCGTCGGAACCCGCTCGGAGGGATGAACTTTTGGTGGCCACAGGTTTTTTGGCGTTGGGATCCAAGGCATACGAGGAGACGAAGCCGGAGGTTTTCCGCATGGATGTGATCGACGAGCAGATCGAGGTGATCGGGCGTGGAGTTCTGGGGTTGTCGGTGGCGTGCGCGCGGTGTCACGACCACAAGTTCGAGGCGATACCGACGGCCGATTACTACGCGTTGGCGGGGATCCTTCGGAGTTCGGAGCCGCTGTATGGATATGGGCCAAGGGGGATCAAGGCGACGGCGTTCCATCATACGGATTTCCATGCATTGGGTGAGGAAGGGCTCTCTCTAGGGCCGGTGGGATCCGCTTATCTGAAGCGTTTGGATGAGACGATGTTGCGGATGCACACGGCGCGGGCGGATCGTTACCGGGTTCAGCGGAGGGTGCCGGATCTGAAGCGTTTACTGGAGAAGGCGAAGGGTGATGAGCGGGACGAGGCGGAATGCGCTTTGGCGCTGATGGAGTCAGAGATCGCGGATTGGAATGTCACTGTTGCTGGGTTGGAGAAGGCGGTGGCGGATCTGCAGGATGGGGCGCCTCCGATGCCGGCATGGGCGATGGGGATGCGGGATCGGGCCAAGCCGGAGGATTGTCGGATCCATGTGCGGGGTGAGACGACTCTGTTGGGCGAGTCGGTGTCGCGCGGCTTTTTGCGGGTGGTGGATGTGCCTGGAGTGGAGAGTCCTGGCGCAGGGGGCAGTGGACGGATGGAGTTGGCGAAATGGCTCACGGATCGTCGGAACCCGCTGACGGCGCGGGTGCATGTGAACCGGGTTTGGAGGCATCTTTTTGGGCGGGGTTTGGTGACGACGATGGATGATTTTGGGGTGACCGGTGCAGCGCCCTCGCATCCTGAGTTGTTGGATCATTTGGCGGTCGAGTTCATGGAGGGCGGGTGGTCGACGAAGCGGTTGGTGCGCTCGTTGGTGCTCTCAAGGGCTTATGGGCTGGATTCGCGCGGGGTGGATGGGGCGCGGGAGAAGGATCCGGATAACCGGTTTTTCGGGCGGATGCGGCCGCGGGTCATGGATGCTGAGGTATTGCACGACAGCATGTTGAGTGCGGCAGGGGCGTTGGACCGGAATCGGCCATCGGAACCGTTCTTTGCTCGGTTCCATCCGTATCGGGATGCGGAGTTGTCCTCTTTCAAACCGTTCGTGAAGCGTGGGGATATGGTCACGACGCATCGTGCGGCGTATTTGCCGGTGATCCGAGGGGTGTTGCCGGAGTCCTTGGAGTTGTTCGATTTTGCTTCACCGGACCGGCCCGTGGCGGAGCGGACAGAGAGTGTGGTGCCGACGCAGGCGTTGTATTGGATGAACAATCCGCGGGTTTCGGAGTATGCGGCGGTAACGGCTCGGCGCTCTGGTGAGGAGGGGCGAGAGGGGGATCGGAGAGTGGGTTGGTTGTTCCGGACGGTTCTGGGACGGGCTCCGAGTCGGGATGAGGTGGATCAGGTCTTGGAGTTTGTGGGAGCGGGTGAAGGGGCGGATGCGCGCTGGGCGGATACCGCGCAGATGTTGTTCGGGTCGGTGGAGCACCGGTTGGTTCGTTGATTGCTTATGGAGAACGTCATGCGAAGCGGTCTTTCGAGGAGGCAGGTGTTGAAGCGGGTTCCGGCGGGATTCGGCTATTTGGCATTCGCGGGGTTGGCTGCGCGCGATGGGTTGGCCTCGGGTGGAGGTGTGTCCGGAGTTCTGCCCCATTTCGTGCCGCGCGCGCGGAGGGTGATCTTTTTGTGCATGCGGGGAGGTCCCTCGCAGATGGAAACTTTCGATCCGAAACCGGAGCTGACGCGGCGTCAGGGTGAGGTCTGGAAGAACAAGAGCATGAAGTTGTTCGGTTCGCGTTGGGCTTTCTCGAAGCATGGGCGGAGCGGATTGGACGTGGTTGAACTGCTTCCTGAGACGGCCAGACATGCGGACAAACTCTGCGTTTTGCGCGGGATGCAGACCGACAATGAGAACCACGCGCAGGCGTTGGAGCAGATGCACACCGGGAGTTTTCAGTTCGTGCGACCGTCGATCGGCGCGTGGACGGTTTACGGATTGGGGTCGGAGAACCGGAACTTGCCGGGGTTCATCTCGATCAATCCGCTGACGGCATTGGGGGGGACGCGGTATTACTCGAACGCGTTCTTACCGGCGTCGTGTTCTGCGACGATGTTGGGCAATGCGCACATGCCAGGAGCGGCCCTTTCGGTTGGTGATCTTACGAATGCGGCGCGGACGCGAGAGGCGCAGCGGCGGCGTTTGGATCTGATGCAGGGGCTGAACCGCGGCGTCTCGGCGGCGCTGGATGATGACCGGGTGGAGGGGGTGATCGGATCTTACGAGTTGGCGTTCAGGATGCAGGACGAGATGCCGGAGGTGATGGATCTTTCGCGTGAATCCAAGGAGACGTTGTCGTTGTACGGGGCGGATCGTGCTCCGACGGAGGCTTTTGGGAAGCAGTGTTTGATGGCGCGCCGGTTTGCTGAGGCGGGGGTGAGGTTCATCGAGATCAGCCATTTGGAGTGGGATCTCCACGGGGCGTTGGGCTCGGGGATGGTGCGGAACTGTGGGCAGATCGATCGACCGGTGGCTGGGTTGTTGGAGGATCTGGATCGGCGCGGGATGTTGGATGAAACGTTGGTGGTGTGGGGGGGGGAGTTTGGAAGAACCCCAGATGACCCGACGACGGATGGGCGCGGCCACAACAACAAGGGGTACACGATGTGGTTAGCGGGAGGCGGTGTCCGTGGGGGGCATGTGCACGGTGCGACGGATGATCTGGGGCATGAAGCGGTGGACGGCCAAGTTCATATCCATGACCTGCATGCGACGATCCTTCACCTTCTCGGTCTGGACCATGAGAGGCTGACGTATCGGCACGGCGGACGAGATTACCGGTTGACCGACGTCAAGGGGTCGGTGGTCCGCGAGATCATCGCTTGATGTGGAGCGCGCAGAGCCCCTGCTCCGGAAACGGTCGAAACAGGGGCTTAGGGTCAGCGCTTTGATGAGCGGTTTGATGTGGCGGATCAGGAGAAGAGGTCGATCCCTCCGGTGTATTTGCGGACAGCGTCTTGATCGAGTGTCAAACCGAGGCCGGGAGATTGGGGGATCGGCAGCATTCCGTCAGCATCGAGCTTCCAACCGCCCTCAGTGATTTCGTCGATGAACGGCGATCCGGTGAGATATTCGACGAGGTCGGTTTCGGGGAATGCGGATGCGAGATGCAGGTCTGCGGCGAGGCCGACTGCGGTGTTCCAGCCGTGCGGGATGAAACGGATCCCGTGTTCGCGTGCCATCCATGCGATGCGCCGTTCTTCGCTGATGCCGCCGACTTTGGTGACATCGGGTTGGATGATGTCGAATGCGCGGGCCTCGAGAAAGGGCTGGAAGCTTTGGCGTCGGGTCAGGACTTCGCCTCCAGAGATTGGGACTGGGGAGTGTTCTCGAAGCTTCACGAAGTCCTCGAGCGCGTCGGGGACCAAGGCTTCTTCGAACCAATGGACATCATAATCCGCGAGCATTTTGGCGGTGTTCAAAGCCCATCGGTATCCGTTCGTCCAGTGCGCATCGCTTCCTCCGGCATCGACCATGAGTCGGTTCTCGGGGCCGACGGCTTCGCGTGCGGCGCGAACGATCGCTTCATCGGTGGCGGCGTTTCGACGTCCGAAGGGGCCCCAACCGATCTTGAAGGCGCGAAAGCCTTGGGCTTTGACGCTTTGGAGGTGGTCTTTGAGGCGTTCGGGTTCGTCCATCAGGAGTGATGCATAGGGTTGGACCCTTTCTTTGTAGCGGCCGCCGAGGAGTCGTCCGACCGGTTGTCCGGTGACTTTGCCGAGGATGTCCCAGAGGGCGATATCGATGCCGCTGATGGTGTGGGTGATGGAGCCTCCGCGTCCGAGCCAGAACATGTTCTGGTGCAGTTTTTCGCTGACGCGTTCTGGTTCGAGGGCGTTCTCGTTTTTGTAGAGGGGTTCGAGGACGGCGAGGGATGCTGCGACGAGGGCATCGTTGGTGAAAACGCTGCCGAGGCCGGTGACGCCTTCGTCGGTGTGGACGGTGATGAGGGTGTGAACGCAATCTTCGGGGCGAAGTTCATTGGTCCAACCGCCTTCTGGAGTTGCGCCTCGGAGGCCTGCGCTTCGGATCTCTTTGATTTTCATTTTGATGGGTGATGTTGAGTGTGTTGGTTGATCGGAGGTGGAGTGATGTGGTGGGATCAACGGCGAAGATGGTTGCGCGTGAAGTATTCGACCTCTGCGGCCTCGGGATTGAAGGGCACGTGCGGGTCGAGGGGGAACAGCGGCCGAAGGGCCCGTTGGTGTCCGAGGTACGGGAGGTTGGCGCTGGAGGAACCGGGGGCGTCGATGTTCAGGAGACGCGCGCACCAGTCGGCATACATATGAGGTTGGCAATGAGGTGATTTGATGACGACCGCATCGAATCTTCGCGGATCCTGTCCGTGCGCGAGGAAGAAGGAGCGGTCGTAGAGGTTCACGCCGCGGCTGCTGACCACGAGGGTGAAGTGATTGCATTCGAGAACTGCGGTGGGTCCGGAGTCCCAGAGTTCTCCGAAGGATTCGCTTCTGAACAGTCCGTCGGAGAGCAGGCGGACGCGACCAGAGATCTGGATTGGACGGAAGCGGGAGGGGTCGAGTGTTCCGCCGATGCTGGTGGTGATGGATTGGCCGATGCCTGCTGCGAAAGCGTTTTTCACGGCTTGGGCATCGACGATGGGGATGAGTGTTCGTCCCGTATAGCCTGCTTGGAGAAGGGTTTCGAGGACGGCGTTACTGTCGCCGGACGCACCGGAGCTGGTGGCGTCGGCGGCATCCACGAGGCCGAGCGTGCCGCCTTTGTGTGCGAGGACGGTGGTTGCTGTTTCTTCGAGAGAGAGGAGCGGCACTTGCATGCGTTCGTGATGGATCCAGAACGCTTTGGCCATTGCATGGGCGTTGGCGGCTGCGCTGGCGGGATCGGCATCGGTCACGCTGAACGCGTAGGTGGCGAGTTCGGGCACGTCGGTGAACGGGTTTCCGATGAACATGCCGGCGGACAGTCCTGAGGGATGAGATTCGGCGTTGAGCGCGAGTTGGATGGATTCGCCAAAGCGACCGGTTGCGGTGATCAGTTCGTCGCCTCGGACGAGGGCTGGGATGCGGATGCGTGCGGTGATGGGGCGCGCTTTACCGTCCATGATTTTCAACAGGAGCCGAGCGGCTCGTTGACCGGTCTGGAAGAAATCCACGTGCGGATAGGTGTGGTAGGCGACGATGGCGTCGCTCAGTTCGAACATGCGCCGTGTGGGGATGCCGTGGAGGTCGAGGGAGACGACGATGGGGATGTTTGGACCGAGGATGCGCCGTGTTTCGGAGAGGAGGTAGCCTTCGGGGTCGAGTTCGGTCTCGCTTGCCATGGCGCCGTGCATGCAGAGGTAGACGGCATCGGCTGGGGGCGCGTTCCGGATCGCGTCGAGGAACTCCGTGGAGATGCGGGTCCAAGCGTCTGCGGCGAGGGTTCCCCCTGAGGTGATGAAGAATGCGCTGTAGGTTGGGATGAGTTCGATGTTGGAGGTTTCATCGAACACGGAGAGCGCGCCACCGATCTCGTTCCGGACCGTGCGATGGTAGTCGATCAAGGCTTGGCCGTGGCGGATTCCAAAATCGGAATAGCCGCTGAGGTGCGGGTTGAAGGTCGAGACCTCTTGTTTGCATTCGGCGATGAGGATGCGTGCCATGGTTTTAGCGTGGATTGGGAGGGGGCGTTGGGGGCCGGTTTGTCGAGGCGGCGTTGCGATCGGATTCGAAGAGGAAACGGATCGCGAGGGACAGCAAAGCTGCGGCGAAGAGGTAGCCGATGGCGGTGAACGACATCAGGCGATCGATGCCGACGGATTTTTTCCAGACACCGCCGAAGAGCGTGGCGCAGCCGGACATGAGCCCGCCGCAGAGGTTCAGCGTGCCAACCGCTGACGCGCGGACGTGTTCGGGCAAAACCTCGAACGAGGCGGGAAAGATGTTTCCCATGAGGAGACCGCTGAAGAGGCCGAACCCGCCTGCGGCGATCCGTGTGGTCATGAGGGTCGTGGAGTTGCCGATGAGATGCAGGAAGGGGGCGCTGAGCAGAAGGCTGGCTGCGAGGATCCAGAGCCGGGCTGCAGGCGTTCGTGCATGCAGTTTGTCGGCAAGCCAGCCGCCGCTGATCAAACCGATGATGGTGGCGGATTGGAGTGCGAGGGTTGCGTTCCACGCGGCTTGGGTCTGGTCGAGCGCGAACTTGTCATGCAGGAAGTTCGGCAACCATCCGTACAGGAGCCAGAGACCGAAAAGGAAGATGGGGAAGATGGTGCAAAGCACCAGGAAGGAGGGGGTTCTGACGAGGAGTGGCAGGGCAAATCCTGAGCGTTGGCGCGACTCGGTTCGGTCGAGGTTTGCGGGGAGCGCGCGGAGAAATCGGAGGTAAGGGATTGAGTAGAGCAGACCGGTGATGCCGAGGATGTAGAAGGCGGTGCGCCATTTCCCGTGGTCAGCCATCCATCCGCCGAAGGCGCTTCCTCCGATGGTGCCGACGATCTGAGCTGTTGTGAGGACGGCGATGGCGCGCGAGCGTTGGTGTGGCGGGTGGGCGTTGGCGGTGAGGGCGATTGCGCCGGGCATGAAGAGGGACTCTGAGATGCCCATCGCGGTGCGCAGCGCGAGGAGCATGAGCGGCCCTGTGGCGAATCCGGTCGAGATGGTGACGGCGCTCCAGATCGCGAGGCTTGCCACGGCGAGGTTCCGCTTGGACCAACGATCCGCGAGTTGGCCGGCGATCGGGCAGCCGATGGCGTAGACCCAGAGGAAAGCGGCGCCGACCATGCCGAGTTGGTCATCGGACATCCCGAGGTCCTGTTTGAGGGAGGGGAACATCGCGAAGACCGCTTGGCGGTCCGCGTAGTTGAGGAGGTAGGCGAACCACATGAACCCGAGCAGGACGGCGGGCCGTTGCAGCGGGGAGTCGGGAAGATCGGGGGTGGCCGCCATACTCAGGGGTCAGGCGGAAAGCACGTCTTTGGCGGAAACCCGTTGGGCGATGACGGCCACGCAGTCACCTTGTTGGGTGAGGCACGGGGCGCGCATGGTGATGAGGATGCCGGTTGACGCGGCGACGACGGGTTCGGGTGAGCGATCTGGCCGTTCGAGGTGGTGGATCCGTCCGACCAGTTGGCCTTTTCGCACGGCGGAACCGAGATCCACGGTGATCTCGAAGATGCCGGATTCTGGGGCGAGGAGATAGTCCTCGCGGTTGAGTGCTCGGGTGATGATGGTTGGCGCTTTCCCTTGGGCCGCGCGAGTGGTTTCGCGACCCTTCAGGACGCCGGTGTGGATGAGGACATTGCGCAAGCCGGAGCTTGCGATGCGGTGAACCTGGGCTGGAACGCATTCGCCGCCGCCGAGTTCGGTGGTGACGACGGTTTTCCCTTGGTTTTCGGCCTCGACGGGGAGGAGCCCTGAACCTGCGATGTCGGCATAGATGAAGGCGAAATCGGTTCCCCAGGCCAACATGGCATCGAACATCCTGCGGCGCTGCTCTTTGTCGGGAACGAGATGCATGTGGGCGCACGGGACGAACTCCATGCTGCGGCCCCCGGAATGGATATCGATGACGATGTCGCTGAGGGGAAAGAGGACGGTTCGCAGGAAGTGCGCGATCTGGCTGGTGACGGGGCCTTCGGGTTCACCGGGAAATGCGCGGTTCATGTTCATCCCATCGAGAGGGGAGAGGCGGGTAGCGGCACGGGCGGCGGGAAAGTTCAGGGACGGGATGAGGATGACACGACCGCGCAAGTGGCGTGGTTCGAGTTCTCGCGCGAGGTTCATCGCTGCGATCTGGCCTTGATACTCGTCGCCATGGTTCCCACCGAGCACAAGGGCTGTCGGGCCTTTCCCGCCGTTGATGACGGTGCAGGGGACCATGACGTTCGCCCATCCGCCGAGGTTGTGGGAGTAGGGGACCTGGAGGAAACCTTGCTGCTTGCCCAGCTTATCGAAATCGAGGGATGTGATGACCATCGGAAACCCGTGATGCGATTTGCGTGCCGCTGAGGCCGCGAGGGTGGGTGGCGCGCGGGGAGCGGAGTGGGATGGCGGAAAGGGATTGGGCTAGGGGGACAGCGGATCGGACAGCGAGGATTGGAGCGCGCGCAGGGCTTTTTGAAGCCGCTCTTGTTGGGGCTTGTGCTCTCTGACCGAGGCCAGATCGCGAAGTTCCAAGGGATCGTTCTGGAGGTTGTAGAGGCGGTGTGTGTCCGTCTTCGGGTAGTGGATGAGTTTCCATCCGTCACTGGTCACAGATCGCTGCAGTTGGAGGTAGGAGCCGTACACGGCGGGGTACGGTGAGGTCCGGTCCGGATCGGTGATCAGAGGTTGGATATCATTGAAGAAGAGGTGCTTCGGCTTTTCGGCTCCGGCCAATGCGAGGGTGGTAGGCATGGCGTCTTGAAGGTAGATCGCGGCATCGCGGCGTTCCCCTTTTGGAACACCGGGCCCGGCAACAAGGAACGGAACACGGGTGCTGTGGTCATACATGTTCTGTTTGCCCATGAATCCGTGATTGCCGACGGCGAGGCCGTGATCTGCGGTGAAGAAGATCCACGTGTTCTCCGCGAGCCCCTCTTTTTCAAGGGCATCGAGGATGCGTCCGATCTGGGCGTCCAAATGGGTGATCAAGGCGTAGTACTCTCTCCGGTGAACTTTTACGGCGTGCTCTGTTCGTGGGAAGGGGGCCAGCTTTTCGTCGCGCAGGCTGGGCCCGCATCCGATCTCCTCTTTGTGAGGATAATCGGGTTGGTAGGCGCGCGGGAGGGCGATGCGATCGAGCGGATAGCGTTCGAGGTACTCGCGGGGTGACTGGCGCGGGTCGTGAGGAGCGTTGAAGGCGACATACATGAAAAACGGCTTCGTTCGCTGGCCGTTCGAGTTGATGAATCCGATCGCCTCGTCCGCAGTCACTTCGCTCCAATGCTTCCCTCCTGACCAGTATCCGCCGAGGTCGGTATCGTCGGCTCGCCACGGGTCGGGTTGGCCTTGCAACGGTCGGTTGTAAGATTGGGAGGAGTCCTTGGGCATGCCCTGGCGAACGGTACCAACTTGGCTGAAGCAGCGTGCGGCGTCGGTGGGGATGTGCCATTTCCCTGTCATGTAGGTTTCATAACCGGCTTTGGCGAGGAGTTGGGGCCATAGCACGCCGGATTCGCGTTCGGCATTCAGCTTGGGATGAACGGATTGTGCACTCCAGACGTGTCTGCCGGTGATGAGCATGGCGCGACTTGCGATACAGACGGCTGGGCTCCACGAACCCATGTTGTAGCAATGACTGAAGGTCGTGCCCCGCGCAGCGAGTCGATCGAGATTCGGGGTGTCGATGTCGGTGTGGCCGAAGGACCTGACGGCCTCGTAGGTGAGGTCATCTGCGAAGAGGAAGAGGATGTTGGGCTTCTTCGCTGCGGGAGTGGAGTGGGCCGAGGGAGCGAAGATTGACGAGAGGGTGATCGTCAGCAGGACAGCGAACCGGTTGAGATGGGGGGGGAGCATTGTTTGGAGGAAATGTTTTTTGAGGATGGGGATGGAAGGCCCTCTGCTGAAAGATTCGGCATGATGACGCGTTTTCCAAGTTTGTTGATATGCATTGGCTTGTCGATTGGCGGATGGCCGGTTGTGGGGGCGGATGCAGTTGGCGCAGGGGTGGGGGATGGGAAGAAGGCGGTGTCGGCGAAGCGGATGAATGTGCTTTTCATCATGGCGGATGATTTGCGGGCGGATCTGGGAAGTTATGGGTCGCGGGCGATCACTCCGAACCTGGATCGATTGGGCGCAAGCGGTGTCCAGTTCGAGCGGATGTACACGCAACAGGCGGTCTGTAATCCGTCGCGATCATCGATGCTCACGGGGCGTCGACCGGACAGCTTGCGGCTCTGGAGTAACGGGCTGCATTTTCGCGAAAAGAATCCGGACGTGGAGACGTTACCGGGTTGGTTCAAGGCGAACGGTTACACGACGCGGTGTGTGGGGAAGATTTTCCACAACTGGCATACGGCGGTGAAGGGGGACCCGCGGGCGTGGAGTGCTCCGGAGTTCTTGCATTACGCGAACCACGGTGACGATCGGGCGGAGGGTGCGGAAGGGGCGTTGAATCATTCGTCCGTGCGGGATCGGGTGTATGGCGGCACGCGGTTGTGCGAGGCGTTGGATGTGCCTGATGAGGCGTATTATGACGGGCGGGTTGCGCGTGAGGCGGTTCGGGTGTTGGAGGAGGTGAAGGAGGGGCCGTTCTTTCTTGCGGTAGGTTTTTGGAAGCCGCATGCGCCATTTAACGCCCCGAAGCGGTATTGGGATCTGTATGAACGGGATGCGTTTCGAGTGTTTGATGGGAATCGTCCGGAGGGAGCGCCGGAGGAGGCTTTCCATCAGAGCACGGAGGTGTTGGGGCCCCCTGCGACGGTGAAGAAGCCTTCCTTGGAGGAGGCGGCGGAGATGCGGCGCGGCTATTTCGCGAACATCTCCTACTTGGATGCGCAGGTTGGCAAGGTGTTGGACGCGTTGGATCGCTCGGGGCAGGCGGATCGGACGATTGTCGTGTTTTTGAGCGACCACGGATATCATCTTGGGGAGCACACGTTGTGGGGGAAGACCTCGAACTTCGAGTTGGATGCGAGGGTTCCTTGTCATGTGCGGGTTCCGGGTCTGACGAGGCCTGGGGGAAAGACGCGTGCGATGGCGGAGTTGGTGGACATTTTCCCAACGGTGGCGAAATCGGCGGGACTGGGTGTTCCGTCGGGGCTGGAGGGAGTGGACTTGACGCCGGTTTTGCGGGATCCAGCGGCGCAGGTGAAGGATGCGGCGTTCACGCAACATCCGAGGCCAGCGTATTTCGATCGTTTTCCTGCGGGTGTGCCGAAGGTGATGGGGGTGAGTGTCCGATTGGAGACAGTACGTTACACGGAGTGGCGAGATTGGGAGAATGGGAGGGTGGTGGGTGCCGAGTTGTACGATGCGCAGGGGGATGCGGGAGAGACGCGCAATGTGGTGGGGGACATCCGGTGGGCTGACCGCTTGGAGGGAGCGAGAAAGCGTTTACACGCGCAGTTCGGGCCAGGGAAGGTTGTGCGGTGA
>CAZAZT010000034.1:0-10818 GCA_964489645.1 uncultured Chthoniobacteraceae bacterium
GAGGTTGTAGAGTTGGGGGCGTGATTTCAGGTCATCGCGTGGGGAATCGGATGTATCTGAGGCTGTCCAGGGTACGGGTGGGTTGGGGTTTTTGGGGTCTGTTCTTGACGTGGAGGCATCTGAGAAAGCGAAGAAGTCTGGTGAGTCCCAGTAGTCCCGGCTTCGGCCACGTTTGGAGTCGCTTCGGATGCTGAAGACCCAGCGGTAGCGGAAGGGTTGTTGGAAGAAAGTGCTACGGTCGCCTGTTTTTGCTCCTGGGCTGGCGGGTGTCCAGTGGATGCCATCGTTGGAGCGGAGGAGGGAGAGCATGCTGCCTTTGGAATAGACCGCCATCTTAAAGCGTTCTTCGGGGTTTTTGGTTTGGTGGTCGAGCCAGACGGTGTTGGAGTCGCGCCAACCTTTGAGGACGATGTTGGTACCTGGGACGACATCGAGTTCTGGGCGATCCCAGGAGAGTCCGTCTTTGGAGGTGGCGTAACAGGTTTGTCCGGCGCCGTGCCCGGCGTAGTACCACATCTTGAAGAGGCGATCTTTTGGGTCCCACCAGACGCCATCACTGAACGGCATGGTACCGGGTTTTGAGCCGAAGATTTCCCAGGGTTTTTCGGGTTTCAGGACTGGGCTGGCTGGGTGGATTTGAGGGGTGTGGAAGGTGCGTTTGAGGGTGGTGAATTCGATGAGAAAATCATCGACGAAGAGTTGGCGTCCGATGTTTACGGGGATGATTGGGGGTGGCGATTTGAGGTACGGGGGCAGGATGGCATCGTCGGGAACGGCGGTCCTGTTTGGCGGCCAGACATCGGGGAGGACGATCCCATTGTGGAGGGTTTCAGCTGGGCAAGGTGGGGCGGCGATGAGGTGCGCGATGAGGCAGGCGATGAGGGTGGGTTGTGTTTTCGACATGGGGTGGAGGGTGTCTTCCTTTGCGAGAGCACGGTTCGAGCCCTTGGGTGGGCGTATCGGTGAGGTGAAGCGATTGATGGTCAGTGAGTTGACCTTCAGCGAGAGGGGGGTATCCCGAACTCTTCGCGGGAGAGGACACCGTCGGCGTTCTTGTCCATGGTTTTGAAGCGTGTGGTTCCGGCTTTGGCGTCTGGGGAGGTCATGGTTTTGAGGAATTCGTCGAGGCTGAGGGTGCCGTTTCCATCGAGGTCCCGTTTTTTGAAGCGTTGGGCGCGTTCCTGGTCGGGTTGTTTGGGAGCGGGATGATTGTTGGGGGATGCGGGATGTGTGGGGTTGGGGGCGGAGTGGGGGAGGGGTTTGGGTAGGGAATCGAGGATGCTTTGGAAGCGGGCCCTTGATTCGAGGACGTCGGGGTCTTGGGAGTTTGAGACATCGCGGTAGAGGGTGCCGTCGCGGCAGGTGCCGCAGTCGTAGAAGACGGGGGCGCCTCCGTCTTTTGGGAGTTGGAGCAACCAACGTTCGTCGCGGAGGAGGCGTCCGTCGTCGAGATGGCTGTAGATCCAGTCGCGGTGTCGAGGGGATTCGCCTTTGAGGACGGGGAGCAGGTCATGGCCATCGAGTTTCAAGTCGCGGGGAGGGGTTGCGTTGGCGATGGCGGCGAGGGTGGGGAAGATGTCGGTGAGATCGGCGACGGCGGGGGAGGTGGTGCCGGCTTTGACGTGTGGGCCACGGATGATGCAGGGGGTTCGTGCGCCCTTTTCGGTGACGGTGCCTTTTCCTGCGCCGCCGGTTCCGTTGTCACCGATGAAGATGAGGTAGGTGTTTTTGTGGAGGTTATTGGTTTCGAGGGCGCGCATGAGTTTGCCCATGAGGTGGTCGAGGTATTCGAGGTTGGATTGGAAGTTTGCGGGCCGTTTTTTGGAGGGGTCGAGAGGGTCAGGGGTTTCGAGGTGTGGTGAGTGGGTGAGGACGGAGGTGTAGTAGACGAAGAAGGGGGTGTTTTGGTGGCGTTGAGCGAAGTCGATGACGTAGTCGTTGAAGAGGTCGGGGCCGTAATCGGCTGGGGAGGTGGGGAGGTATTTGCCGTTTTGGATGATGGATGGGTGCCAGTAGCGTGCGGCTTGACCGGCTTTTTCGTGGGCGGGGTGTTTGATATCTGGGGGCAGGTTATGGTCGTAGGCCCACATGCGATATTCGTCGAAGCCGGCGTCGTGGACGAGGGTTGGGAGGGTGCCTGGCAGTTGCCATTTGCCGACGAGGGCGGTGCGGTATCCGGCGGATTTGAGGAGATCGGCGTGGGTGAAGTGGTTTCCGATGGCGTGGAGTGGGGAGTCTTTTTTGGGGATGAAGTTGGGGTTACCCATGCCGAGGTAGCCGTTTCGGAAACCGTATTGACCGGTCATGAGAGCCATCCTGGTTGGGGTGCAGAGGGGGTTTGCGTAGAACGTTTCGAATCGGGTGCCTTCGGCGGCGAGGCGATCGAGGTTGGGGGTGCGATGGGTTTTGTTGCCGTAGCAGCCGAGTTCTTGGGCACCGAGGTCATCGGCGAGGACGAGGATGATGTTGGGTTTTGGTTGGGCGGCGTGGGTTGGGAGGAGGAGGGTGATTATGAGGAGGGTGCGGAGGATGTGGGCGAGCATGTGGATGAAACCCCGGGAATCGGGTGTGGTTTCGGGGGTGGTTGTGGGGGGGATCGGGGTGGGTGCGGACACTGGGGTTGACTGGTGGAAGGGTGGGGGTACGGTGGCGGGTTGGTAGTCATCCCGCATGTTCCAGAAAATTTTGGTCACAGACGATAACCCGGCGCCGTCGCGTCTTCTGGAATCCTTGTTGGCACAGCGGTTCCCGGGGAACCGGTGCGATGTGGTGGGGGCGAAGCGAGGGGTGGACCTGTTTGATCGATTGGAGTTGGTGCAACCGGATGCGGTGTTCGTGAACGACACGTTACCGGATTGCGGGTACATGGATGTGGTGAACCGGTTGCAGGCGGATCCGATGACCCGGGACATCCCGGTTGCGGTGATGCGAGCGATCTCGGATGGCAATCAGGTGGAGGACATGCCTCCGAATGTGCGGTGGGTGTTGGAGCGTCCGTTGCAGCGGGACGTGATCGAGGATGTGTTGCGGACGGTGTTGGCGGGGCCTGTGCTGGAGCCGGATTATCGCGACGCATATTTCCATGATCCGGCGCGGGTTGTGTTCAGCGGGCACACGGGTTTTTTCTCGGCGCAATCGGCATTGCAGATGGCGGCTGGGGATCGATTGAGCGGGGTGTTGCGGTTTTATGTGAGTCGGGCTTCGGTGGATCTGTATTTTTCTCGCGGCAAGTTCTTGTTGGCGACGACCCGTAATCCGACGGTGTATTGCAAGGGGTCAGGGGCGGAGATTTCGCAGTGCGAGTTGGGGCAGATTGTGGAGGCGCAGTTGGCGCAGCGTCGGAGTGGTTGTCCGGTGTTCTTGTATTTGGCGGCGCGCGGTGGGTTGGATGCGGATGAGGCGGTGTTGTTGACGCGCGAGCATGGACAGCGGTTGTTTGCGCAGTTGTGGACGGCTGGGCGGATCGGTTTTGAGTTCATCCGGTTGGATGCGTTGCCGGAGTTTGCGGTGCGGTTTCCTGCGTCGGAGGAGGACACGGATTCGTGGATTTTCACGGCGTTGCGGTATGTGGGATTGGAGCAAGTGGTACCTGGGTTGTGTCCGGAGGTGACGTCTGCGCCATTGATCACGCGGAAGGGGTTGGAGGTGTTGCAGCGATTGGCGTTGAGCGATGTGGAGTCGCGGTTTGCGGCTTCGGTGAACGGGACGGAGTCGGTGCAATCGGTTTCGAAGCGTGTGGGGATTGGGGTGGATGAGGGGATGTCGATCCTGTTCCGTTTTGCGGCGTTGGGGATCATGGAGTTTTGGACGGCGGAGTTGACGGCTTCTGGGGCGGGTCGCGTGATTGCTGGGCGGGTGCGTCCGGGGTTGTTATCGCGCTAAGTGGGGTGGTGAGGGGTGGTTTCGGTGGGGAGGGCTGGGTTCTGGACCCAGCGCTGATTATCTTTAAAAATTCCCCGCGGTTATCGTGACGCTCAACCTCTTGAGGTTCATTAACGCCCTACGGCGGCGAGGTAATCGCGCGGGGTTTGGCCGGTCACTTTGCGGAAGGCTGCGTAGAAGCGGGCAGGGGAGCCATAGCCAGACTGGCGGGCGAGTTCGCGCGATTTCATCTCACCGGTTTTGAGCAGGCGCTGTGCGTGCCAGATGCGGTGCAGGTTCACATACTCGAGCAGCGTGATGCCGCAACTCCTCCGAAAGAGGCGCATGGCCGAGTTGGGATGCAGGCGGGCGGAATCGGCGATCTCTTCGATTGAGAGCGGGCGCGTGTAGTTTTCGGCGACGAAGATAGTCATGCGCTCGACCGAGCCAAGCTGTGCACGAGCGGTGGTGCGGGTGCAGGCATCGCGTTTGGGACCTTCCATGCGCAGGGCGGCGCGCCGCAGCCTGGCCTCGGCCTCCAGTGCGACGATGCGGCCCGTTCATGGCTTTTGTCTCGGAAGAGAGCCGCCCAGCGACGAAATATAGCCTCGTCGGAGCAGCCAACAGCGGTTTCGCGATCGACGACCATGTGGCCGCCGAGGAGAGCATTGACGAGTTCCTTCGGCGGATCCCAATGCATGAACCAGGCGAAGGGCAGCTTCAACGAAAAGTGTGTGGAGACCTGCTTCATTGCGAGGCTTTGATGCGGAATGGCCGCCCACCGCACGCAAAGGGCACCCGCCGGGCAGCGCACCCGCACACCGCCGAAGAGGTAGTCAATCCAGCCTTTTTCAAGCAGCGTGTTCATTCGGCCAGAATGGTGAGTGTGACCATCGGGTTGGAGGGCGAATCGCTGCCTTGCGTGATTCGGTGGATTTTACCATCGAACTGAAGCGCCTGATTCACCTTGGTGCGCAGCGAGCCAAGGGCCCCCTTGGGGATCTTGACCGAGAATTCGTATTCTTCAGCGAATCCACCGATCTGAAGGGTCACCGAGGGCTCAAGATCATCGCAGCTTAAGTCTGACCGTTACGGAGGAACGGTTCTCCAATGTCCACCACGATCCCGGCCAGATCTGCCGCTTTTTGTCTCTGAGCAACGTGCCCAAAGACGAGTGTCACCGAGGACCAAATCTACCGACCGACCCAGTGCTCAGGCTTCCGCGCAGAATGAGAGATTGCCAAAATCACGATCGCCTCACCACGAACAGCGTATGCAATATAATACGGGAAAACCTTCAAATTAACCCGTCGATAATCTCCAGAACGCATCCTAGGCAGCGCGAAATTTTCCAAAATCCAGCCCAAATGCTGATCAAACTCATCCCACAACCGCTCCCCCAATCCTGACTGTTCCGCTTCGTAATACTCAACGGCCTCTTGTAATTCCAAGGAGGCTTGAGGAAGGATGACGAGCTTCATCGACTGAAGCGAAGCATCATGTTCTGGCGCAATGCTTCATAAGGCAATGCCTCCACGTTTCCCTCGTCAAATGCTTTTAGACGGGCTCGAATCTCTGAATCCCAGATTGCTTCTGTGTCGACGGAAGTTTCTCCGTCTAAATTAAGAAGAAACTGAACAAGAGCAAGACGTTGGCTTCGCGGCAAATTCAACGCTTCCCGGGTGATGCTTTCGAGCTGATTTGGCATAAAAACCTGCATCCCAAAACCTGCACCCCGAAAATACTATTATACAGGGCTGAAAGCAAGAAGAGCCCCAGCACCGTTGCCAGTGCGAGGGCGGTTCACCTCCACCCATGTCGTCTCGGCCAATGACCTCACACTGAAACTGGAGCCACGATGCGTTCCAGTATTGGCTTGTTGGCGGCGGTGAAGCCGTACTTCAGCGTGTAGCTCACCTCCTGCAGTCCAAGCCGACCGTCGTACTGGTCACGCACCGCACCGGTTTCAAATAAAGGGCTGGAAGAGGGTGGATCTGCAACTTGATTGCCTTGCAGAGGGTTCTGCGGGAAGGTTTGAGGCTTTGTTTCCCTTATGGACGTCATCATTACCCCTACGGCGGAGGAGGCCAGTTTGGTTGCGGCGCGGCATTTTGAGGTGGAGATCCGTCAGAATCCGGCGGCGGTGTTGGGTCTTGCGACGGGGAGCACGCCGTTGCGGTTGTATCGGGCATTGATTGAGGCGCGGTTGGATTGGTCGCGGATCCGGACATTCAACTTGGACGAGTATTTGGGGTTGGGTCCGGAACATCCTCAGTCGTATCACCGGTTCATGTGGGAGAACCTGTTTGACCATGTGAACATCCGTCGGGAGAGCGTTGGGATCCCGGATGGGATGGCGCAGAATGTTTCGGCGATGTGCAGTGCGTATGAGGGGGCGATTCGGGCGGCGGGGGGGATTGATGTGCAGTTGTTGGGGATTGGGACGGACGGGCACATTGGGTTCAACGAACCGTCCTCTTCGTTGGCGTCGCGGACGCGGATCAAGACGTTGACGGAGAAGACGCGGAGCGATAATGCGCGGTTTTTTGGGAGCGTGGAGGAGGTGCCGATGCATGTGGTGACGATGGGGATCGGGACCATTCTTGACGCGCGGAAGGTGGTGTTATTGGCGACGGGGGTGGGGAAGGCGGAGGCGGTTGCTGGGGCGATTGAGGGGCCGTTGATGGCGATGAATCCGGCTTCGGCGTTACAGATGCATCGTCGGGCGGTGTTCGTGTTGGATGAGGCGGCTGCGGGGCGGTTACGGCATGCTGAGTATTATCGGTGGGTGGATTCGCATCGTCCTGATTGGCAGAGGATTTAGTTGGGTTGCTGGGGCGGGGTTGGTGTTTCTTCGTGGGGATGGCAGAGCAATCGCTTTAGGGGAGGGTGCGCGTTGGTGCGCGGACAGATCCTCCTTTTATGAACACTCGCTCTTTTGTTTTGGCAGTATTGGGTTCGGCATTGCTGTTGTCTGGAACGGCGCGGTCGGAGGATGTGCGGGGTCAGACGTTGAAGGATTTGAACGGATATTTTCCGTTCACACCGCCGAAGAGTTTGGAGATCTGGAAGGAGCGGCGGGAGGAGGTGCGTCGTCGGATCCTGGTTTCGCAGGGGTTATGGCCGATGCCGGAGAAGACCCCGTTGAATGCGGTGATCCATGGGCGGATCGATCGAGGGGATCACACGGTGGAGAAGGTGTATTTCGAGAGTGCGCCGGGTTTTTTTGTGACGGGCAACTTGTATCGTCCGAAGGAGGTTAAGGGGAAGGTTCCTGGGATCATGTTCGCGCATGGGCATTGGAAGGATGCGCGGTTGTCGGAGAATTCGCCGGACAAGGTCCGTCAGGAGATTGCGATTGGTGGGGAGCGTTTTGAGCAGGGTGGGCGGAGCATTTTTCAGTCGATGTGTGTGCAGTTGGCGCGGATGGGGGGGGTGGTGTGGCAGTGGGACATGTTGAGTGATTCGGATTCGAAGCAGTTCACTGCGGAGATCATCCATCGGTTTGCGAAGCAGCGTCCGGAGATGAACACGGCGGAGGGATGGGGTCTGTACAGTGCGCGTGCGGAGTCGCATTTGCAGAGTGTGATGGGGTTACAGACGTGGAATGCGGTGCGGGGGCTGGATTTTTTACTGACGTTGCCGGAGGTGGATCCTGAGCGGACGGCGATCACTGGGGCGAGTGGTGGGGGGACGCAGACGATGTTATTGGCGGCGATTGATGACCGGATCCGGTTATCATTTCCGGTGGTGATGGTGAGCACGGCGATGCAGGGTGGGTGCACGTGTGAGAACGCGTGTTTGTTGAGGATTGGGACGGGGAATGTGGAGTTTGCGGGGTTGTTTGCGCCTCGGCCGCAGGGGATGAACACGGCGAACGATTGGACGAAGGAGTTGGCGGTGAAGGGGTTTCCGGATCTGAAGGAGTTGTATGGGATGTACGGGAAGAAGGACGACGTGGTGTTGCTGCGGGGCGAGCATTTCCAGCACAACTACAACGCGGTGACGCGGTCGGCGTTTTACACATTCATCAACAAGCATTTCCGGTTGGGGCAGCCGAGTCCGGTGATTGAGCGGGATTTTGAGCCGTTGTCGCCGGAGCGGTTGACGGTGTGGGATGCGTCGCATCCTGCTCCGAAGGCGGATGGACCGGAGTTTGAGCGGGGATTGTTGCGTTGGTTCACGGAGGATGCGCGCAAGCAGTTGACGCAGGCGGTGAAGACTCGCGAGGGGCGTGAGGGGCTGCTTTTGCCGGGGTTACGGGTGATCATCGGGCGTGATTATGCGGGTGCTGGGGAGGTGCGGTGGGAGTTGAAGGCGAAGGCGGATCGTGGGGGGCATTTTGAGATGGATGGGTTGTTGGTGAATGGGACGCATGGGGAGGAGGTTTCTGTGAGGTTCCTTTATCCGAAGAACTGGAATGGTCGTGCGGTGATCTGTTTGGATGGGAACGGTTTGCGCGGGGGTGTGGGTGGTGGGGGTGGGCTTTCTGCGGAGGTGTCGGAGTTGTTGGGTGGTGGGACGTTGGTGGTGGGGGGGGTTCTTTCCCAGCGGGGCGGGAATGGCGGTGGGGGGAACCGTGTGGTGGCCAATCCGAGAGAGTTCGCGGGGTACACGTATGGGTACAATCATGCATTATTTGCTCAGCGCGTGCATGATGCGTTGTCCGTTGTCCGGTTCGTGCGTGAGGGCAAGGTGGGGCAGCATGCATCGCCTCGGCATGTGGCGTTGGCGGGTTGGGGTGGAGCGGGGCCGATTGCGTTAGCGGCGCGGGCCTTGGCTGGGGGTGCGGTGGATCGTTGTGCGGTGGACACGGGGGGATTCCGGTTTGGTGCGGTGGCGGATCATCGGGAGGAGGGTTTTTTGCCGGGCGGCGCGAAGTATTTGGATGTGATGGGTTTGGTGGCGTTGAATGCGCCGGGTGAGTTGTGGGTGGCGGGGGAGAAGGATGCGGGGGTTGCGCGGGACGTGTACGGAGTGGGTGGGGCGTTGACGTTGTTTGGGGGTGGGGGCGACACGCGGTCTGTGGGGATGCGCTGGTTGGGGCGGTAGGGTGAGGGGGTTGACTGGAGGGGCGGGGTCTTCATTCTGTGGGGATGGGAACGGGTATGAGGTCGTTGTTCGATTTGACGTATGCGGGCATGGAGGACGTGTTGCGTGCGGACGGGGTGCATCCGATCCATGCGGGCGCGCTGTGGCGTGCGATGTATCACGACCTGGATGAGCGACCGGATTTGCGCGAGGAGTTCTCTCCGCCGTTGCGGCGTTGGATGGCTGCGAAATGGGGTGGGGAGTGGGGGGTGACGGAGGCGGAGTGTGTTGAGCGGGTGGAGAGTTCGGATGGGAACACGCGGAAGTTGGTGGTGCGGATGCGGGATGGTCAGGAGATTGAGACGGTGGTGATGGGGTTTCCGGGGCGGTTCACGGCGTGTTTGAGTTCTCAGGCGGGGTGCGCGATGGGGTGCGTGTTCTGTGCGACGGGTCAGATGGGTTTTGTGCGGAACCTGACGTGTGGGGAGATCCTGATGCAGATTTTCCGTGCGCAGAGGGTTTTACGAGAGACGGGAGATCGGTTGAGGAATTTGGTCTTGATGGGGATGGGGGAACCTTTCGCGAATTACGATGCGGTGATGCAGGCCTTGGATGTGGCGGCGCACACGCCGGGTTGGGGGATTGGTCCTTCGCATGTGAGCGTGAGCACGGTGGGGGTGGTCCCAGGGATCATCCGGTTCACGGATGAGCGGCGTCCGCAGGGGTTGGCGGTGAGTTTGCATGCGGCGACGGATGAGGAGCGATCGGCGTTGTTGCCGGTGAATCAGCGTTGGCCGCTGGCCGAGTTGGTGTCGGCTTTGAAGTATTATTGTGATCGTTCTGGCGAGCGCGTGTTCATCGGGTGGACGTTGATTGCTGGGCGCAACGATTCGATGGAGCACGTGCGGGTTCTGACGGAGCTTCTTCGCGGGGTGAACGCGCATGTGAACCTGATCCGGTTGAACACGACGCGCGGGTTTGATGGGGAATCCTCTGCGCAGGCGTCGGCTGAGGCATTCAAGGAAGCGGTTCGGGCTCGGGGGTTTCCTTGCACGATCCGCCAGTATCGTGGGATCGATGTGGATGCGGGGTGCGGTCAGCTTCGGGCGGAGCGGGTGCGGCGGCGGGGGATTGGAGCGGTGGTGTGAGGATTTGGTTGCGCGGGGGTGCGTGGGCGGAGCGGGGGGAGAGGCCTGCGCGGGTGGCGGGGATGTCGTGCGGCGGTCGTCGTCAGATTGCTGACGGGACTCGGGGAGTGATCAGGGCACGGGATGGGAGTGGGGGGCGGCGATCAGGCTCTTGCGGGGAGGAGTTCATCGACGGGTTCGCCGAAGGGGAGGATGGGCATGGGTCGGCCTTGGTGATCGAGGAAGGATTCGGTGTAATCGATGCCGAGGTGGGTGTAGACGGTTGCCCAGAGGTCGTTGGGGGTGAGGGGGCGTTCGACGGGGTATTCGCCGAGTCGGTTGGTGGCGCCGATGATCTGACCGGTTCGCATGCCGCCGCCGGCCATGATGAGGGACATGCTTTGGGGCCAGTGGTCGCGTCCGGGTTGGGTGATCTTGGTTTGGGTTCCTACGGCTGAGTTGATTTTTGGGGTACGCCCGAATTCACCGGTGACGATGAGGAGGGTACGTTTGTCGAGGCCGCGTTGGTGGAGGTCTTCGATGAGAGCGGAGACGGCTTGGTCGTAGGGAGGGATCCGCCAGCGTGAGTCGTTGAAGATGTGGCAGTTCACGGCGTGGCTGTCCCAGTTGTAGGAGCAGTCTTTTGGGATGCCTTTGGAGGGGAAGGGTTGTTCCCAGACCATGGTGACGAAGCGGCATCCGGCTTCGACGAGGCGCCGTGCCATGAGGCCGCGCTGTCCGTAGGCGTGCATGCCGTAGCGTTCTCTGACGGAGGGGGGTTCTTTGGAGAGGTCGAAGG
>CAZAZT010000034.1:10828-30183 GCA_964489645.1 uncultured Chthoniobacteraceae bacterium
CTCGGACTTGTTCGCTGGTGAGCATGGCCATGGCGCGTTGGGAGAATTCGTCCATGGCGCCCATGAGTCCGCCGCGGTCGAGGTCTCGACGGATGGAGTCCATGCCTTTGAGGAGGGCGAGGCGGTCGTCGAGACGTGCGGCCATGTCTTTGTTGACGCCGAGGTTGTTGACCTTGAATTCGGGTGAGCTTGGGTCGCCCCCGACGATGAAGGGGGAGGATCCGGAGCCGAGGTAGGCGGAGCCGACGGCGAAAACGTCGATGCCGGCGCGTCCGCCATCGGTGCCGAGGACGCTGACGGGCATGCCGTTTTTGGATTCGCCGCGGAGCATGCGGTTGACGATGGAGGGGACGGAGGGGGCGTCGTTGACGGTACCGGTTGGGGTGGCTGGTATCCGTCCGGTCATGAACCGTTTATGACCGCCGCCGTGGTCGGCGAAGTCGTGGTGGACGGAGCGGATGATATTGAACTTGTCGGCGATCTTGGCTTGGAGGGGCATGAGTTCGCTGATCTCGATGCCGGAGACATTGGTTTTGATGGGTTTGAAGACGCCGCGATATTCGGTTGGGGCGTCGGGTTTCATGTCATACATCTCCATGTGCGGCGGGCCGCCGGGGAGCCAGACGAAGATGACGGAGGTGTCGGATTTGAGGAGGGGTTTGGCGGTGGAAGATTCTGCGGCTTGGAGCCGGAAGATATCGCCGAGGGAGAGGCCCAGCATGGAGAGGGAACCGATCTCGAGGAGGGAACGGCGGGAGATTGGACCTGGGCAGAAGTTGGAGCGGTGGTGACCCATGGGAGGAGGGGTTTGCAGGAATCGTGCCTTGGAGGAGTGGGGATTGTCAGATGAGGCCAGCGGTTTCGTCCCAACCGTTGAGGAGGTTGAGGCATTGGATGGCTTGACCGGAGGCACCTTTGATGAGGTTGTCTTCTGCGCTGAGGATGAGGATGCGTCCGGTCCGTGGGTCGAGGCGGAAGGCGATGTCGCAGAAGTTTGTGCCGGTGACGTTTTTGGTGTCTGGCAGTGCGGGTGGGGCGAGGAGGCGGACGAAGGGGCGGTGGGCGTAGGTCTGTTCCCAGGCGTGGGCGATTTGATCGGCGGAGGTTCCTGGGGTTGGGAGGGCGGTGATGGTGGTGTGGATGCCGCGATTGACGGGGATGAGGTGTGGGGTGAAGGAGAGGGTGACTGTTTGGTTAGCGGCGAGGGAGAGTTCTTGTTCGATTTCTGCGAGGTGCCGGTGTTTGGGGATCCCGTAGGCGCGGACGCTTTCGTTACATTCGACGTAGAGGTAATCGAGTTTGGCGTTTCGTCCGGCGCCACTGACGCCGCTCATGCTGGAGACGGCGATGGAGTTGGGGTTGAGGAGGCGGTGTTGGAGGAGGGGGATGAGGGGGAGGAGGATGCTGGTGGGGTAGCAGCCTGGGCAGGCGATCAGGGAGGCGGAACGGATGGCGTCGGTGTGGATTTCTGCGAGGCCGTAGACGGAGGTGGCGCAGAGGTGGGGAGCGTGGTGGGATTCTCCGTAGAACTCGGCATAGGTCTCGACGTTTTTGATCCGGAAATCGGCGCTGAGGTCGATGACTTTGAGGCCGGCGTTGAGGAGGGGGGCGGCGAATTCGTGGGCGACGCCGTGAGGGAGGGCGAGGATGGCGGTGTTGGCACCGGAGGCGACGATGGCGTCGATGGTGGAGGGGATGAAGGGGAGGTTGGAGTTGGGGAGGCCGGCGAACTTTGGGAAGACGGCGGCGAGGGGTTGTCCGGCGTATTGGCGGGAGGAGATGGCGGTGAGTTTGGCGTGGGGGTGGCGGAGGAGGAGGCGGACGAGTTCTTCGCCGGAGTAGCCACTGGCTCCGATGATGGCGACGCGGGAGTCGGGGTTCATGATGTTGGGGAGGGTAGGGGGATGCGGGGAGGAGTGGGAGTGGAATCGTGAAGGGGGGGGGGGGGGGGGGGGGGGGGGGGGGGGGGGGGAGGGGGGGGGGGGGGGGAGGGGGGTTTGGGATTTTTTGGGGAGTGTGTTAGGAAGGTGGGTGATGGGATTTCGGATTGATCCGCATGTGCACACGTATTTTTCGGCTGACGGTTTGGGGTCACCGGAGGCGATGGTTTTGGCTGCGCGCGCGGCGGGGCTGGATGGGATGGTGGTGACGGATCACGATGTGACGTTTGGGTGTGGGGTATTGCGTGAGGCGGGGTTGATGAATGCGGAGGGGAGAGCGGTGGACGGTTTTTTGGTGATACCTGGGTGTGAGGTTTCGACGGCGGAGGGGCATTTGTTGTGTTGGGGGGTGGATGTGCCGTGGATGCGGCATGCGCCGGCGATGGAGGTGGCGCGGGTGGTTCGCGGGATGGGGGGTGTGGTGGTTCCGGCGCACCCGTTTGATGGGATGCGAGCGGGGATCCGGGAGGCGGTGTTGGATGGGTACGAGTGGGATGCGATTGAGGTGTTGAATGCGGCGACGTTTGGGGGGAGGAATCTCCGTGCGGGGGAGTACGGGGTGCGGCGCGGGTTGCCTGGGACTGGGGGGAGCGATGCGCATCATCCTGCGGCGGTGGGGGTAGCGTGGACGGAGGTGGATGCGAAGGAGTTGACGGTGAGCGCGTTTTTGGAGGCGGTGCGTGCGGGTGGGGTACGGGCGTGTGGGGGGACGTTGGGCTTTGGGGAGGCGTTCCGGAAAACGTTTTTCAATTGGTTCCGGGTGTTCGGGCGCGGTTACCACTTGCGCCGGCGAGCGATGCGCGCGGCGGGGTTGGGTTGATTGGGGGTTTGGGCGGCTCGGGACGGTTGCGTCTAGGAGGGGCCGAGCGGGAGGGGTGCGGCGTCTTGAGGGAGGGAGTGTTCTCGGAGGTGTTGGGTGAACAACTGGACGGGGAGGGATTTGGCGATGTTGCGTCGGGCGACCCATCCGAGGGTGCGCATGATGGGGGGGCCGGTGAGGGTGAGGCGGACGAGTTCACCGCGGTGGAGTTCGTCGCGAACGGCGGTTTCTGGGAGGATGGAGATGGCGTTTTCGACGAGAACGGCGCGTTTGAGGGTTTCGACGGTATCGAACTCGAGGTGTGGGGTGAAGGTGACGCCTGAGCTGGCGAGGTGTCGGTCGATGACTTTGCGGGTGGGCAGGTCTGCGGTGAATGCGATGAATTTATGGATCCCGATGAGGCAAGGGGTGATCTGGGATTCGTTGGCGAGGGGATTGTTTGGGGAGCTGATGAGGACGAGTTCATCGCTGCCGAAGGCTTCGATTTCGAGGCCGGTGCGGCGGGTGGGGAAGGCGACGAGGCCGAGGTCGGCTTTGCCGGAGAGGACGTGTCGGTAGATGTCGGTGGAGCGGTGATATTCGATGGACACTTCGATCCGGGGGAATCGGGATCGGAAGTGGCGGAGGACGGGGGGGAGATTGTGGAGTCCGATGGTATGGACGGCGACGACGCGGAGGGAACCGGTGGCGGATTGTGGGAGGCTGGAGATCCGGATCTGGATATCTTCGAAGATATTGAGGATGTCGCGTGCGGCTTGGTAGAAGAGTTCGCCTTCTGGGGTGAGGGCTACGCCGCTACGGAGTCGTTCGAGGAGGGGGATACCGAACTTTTTTTCGAGCGCACTGATTTGTTGAGAGACGGCGCTTTGCGAGATTTCATTGAGGGCCGCAGCTCCGGAGAACCTGCCTGTGGCAATGAGGTCGCAAAAGATTTTGAGCGTCTCGATTTGCATGGTTGGGTGTTGGGTTTGGAAACCCTATAGGAAATGCGGAGATAGTAAAACATTTTACTTTGTAATGTCTTCACTTGAGGCAAGTTTGGAAGCTGTTTTAGGTGCTGTTAAAAGTGCGGAACTGCGTGTGGGACGTGTTGTTGGAAGTGTGCGGTTGATTGCGGTTTCGAAGGCGCACGGGCCTGAGGCGGTGCGAGAGTTGAGGGGGTATGGGCATCGGGATTTTGGGGAGAACCGAGTGCAGGAGGCGCGGGCGAAGGCGGAGTTGGTTGGGGGCGGGGTGAGTTGGCATTTTTTGGGGCATTTGCAGCGCAATAAGGTGCGGGTTGCGTTGGGGATGTTCGATTGGATCCACGGGGTGGATGGGCTGGAGATTGCGCGGGATGTGGATCGGATTGCTGGGGAGGTGGGGTGTCGGCCGAAGGTGTTGTTGGAGGTGAATTTGGCGGGTGAGGCGACGAAGTTCGGGTTTCGGCCTGAGGGATTGGAGGGGGTGTTTGAGACGATTTTGGGATTGGGCCGGTTGGATGTGCATGGGTTGATGACGATACCGCCGCCGGTGCCGGACCCGGAGATGGCGCGGGTTTATTTTGCGGGGTTGCGGGGGTTGCGGGACCGGTTGGAGGCGGGGTTTGGGGTACGGTTACCGGAGTTATCGATGGGGATGAGTGGTGATTTTGAGGTCGCGATTGAGGAGGGGGCTACGATGGTGCGGGTTGGGACGGCGATATTTGGGGAGCGGCGTGGGAAGGCGTGGCGTCCGGAGGGAGAGGTGGGCTAGGGGTTGGCAGGGTTCGAAATGAGGCGCATGGTTTGAGCATGTCGGGAAACAATCTTCAGCCGGTTTTGGTTCAGATGGTTGGACGGGAGATGGCCATTGCTTGGAGCGATGGGAGCGAGGCGTTTTTGCCGTGGGAAGGGTTGCGAAGGGCGTGTCCGTGTGCGGTGTGTCAGGGTGAAGCGGATGTGATGGGGCGGGTTGAGCGGCCGGAGGTGTCGGTGGGGGAGGCGGGTTACGAGTTGCGAGGGTTTCGGTGGGTGGGCGGGTATGCGGTGCAGTTGCAGTGGGGGGATGGGCACGATTCGGGTCTGTATTCTTTTGGGTATTTGCATGGGTTGGGGAGGCTTTTGGCGGGGGGTGTGGGTGGGGATGCTGGGGAGGCTGGGGGGGTGGGATGAGGCGTCGGTTTGATTTGGGGGTATTGGCGGCGAACGGCCTGAGGCGAGGGTTCACGACGGGGAGTGCGGCGGCGGCGGCGGCTGGGGCGGCGTTGGGGTGTTTGGTGCGTGGGGATCGGGTTGGGGCGATGGACGTTCCGATGCCGGACGGGGAGCATTTTTTGCGGATTGCGGTTCGGGCGGTGGGATGGTGTGAGGGGGGGGGGGGGGGGGGGGGGGTGGAGAAGGACGGTGGGGATGATCCGGATCAGACGCATCGGGCGGTGATCCGTGTGGTGGTTCGACGGAATGAGGGGTGTGGGTTACGTTTTTTGCGTGGGGCGGGGGTTGGGGTGGTGACGCGGGAGGGGTTACGGGTGCGGGTTGGGGAGCCGGCGATCAATCCGGTGCCTCGGCAGATGATTGCGGCGGTGGTGGAGGCGGGGGAGGTTGGGATGGATTTTGATGTGGAGGTGGGGTGTTTAGGCGGGGAGGAGATTGCGCGGCGGACGTTCAACCCGCGGTTGGGGATTGAAGGGGGGATCTCGATTTTGGGGACGACGGGGGTGGTGGAGCCGAAGTCGATGCTGTCGTTTCGCGCCTCGATTGAGGTGTATGTGCGGGTGGCGTTGGGGGGTGGGGCGTCGGAGATCGTTTTGGCTCCGGGCAATTTGGGGCAACGGTTTGCGCGTGCGACGTTGGATTTACCGCTGCATCGGGTGGTCCAGATGAGCAACTTTGTGGGGTTTGCGTTGGATTGCGTGACGGAATGTGTTCGCGAGCGGGGCGGTGTGTTGGATCGGTTGTGGGTGGTGGGGCATCCGGGGAAGTTGTGCAAGGTTTTGGGTGGGGCTTGGGACACGCATTCGTCTGAGGGGGCTTCGGCGGTGGAGGCGCTTCGTGGGGTGGGTTTGTGGCCGCTTGGGGAGGGTGATGGATTTGTGACCGTGGAGGAGATGTTGTTCGGGATGAGCGGGTTGTCGGAGGGGGAGCGGGCGGGATATTGGGCGCGGGTGGGTTGTCGGTTGGCGGAGTGTTTTTTGGGAAGGCTGGGAGGGGTGCGGGAGGTGCGCGTGGTGTTGTTCGGGTTGGACGGGGGGCTTTTGGGTGAGGGGTTTCATGGGGCGCGCTGAAAAACAGGTTTTCTCGATGGGGTTCCTAGGCGTAGTTTCTTGGAATGCGCTGGTTGAAGAGCACTGGGTTGGCTGACCGTCCTGTTTGGGTCCGGTTTGCGCAGGTGTTGGCGCTTTGGGTGTGGCTGGTGGGTGCGACTCCGGTGTTGCCGTGGGCTGCGGCGGTTTTGGGAGGGATTGATGGGCAGCATGAGGTGCGGTTGTTCCGGATGGAGACGGGGATGGCGGTGGTGTTGCACCACGGTTCGGGGCTTCAGGCGCCGGATCATCAGCATTCGGTGGTGTCGGATCTTTTGGTGATGGTGGGGACTGTGCGCGGGGGGGATCCGGATCACGTCTTGGTATTTTCGCAGGGGGACGCTCGTCGTTCGGTTGGTGTTCCGGAGGGTTTTGCTGATCGGTTGGAGTCGGCGGTTCTGGTGCCGACGGAGCGATTTTTGAGTGTCCAAGAGGTGGTGCTGTTGGGGGTCCGTTTGGAGCGGCGGGATGTGGGAGAGGGGATGGGGGATGGGGGCGGACGGATTTTGGGAGGAACTGGCGGGATGGAGCAGGGGGGGGCTGGTTCGGTGGGTTTACGGATTTGAGAAGTGCGGTGTCTGGTCACGCGCGCATCGTGCGGGTGACTGGCGGATTTGGGATGCGGGGGTGATGGGCGTGGAGCCTGTGTGGGAGGGGTGGGGGGTGGGTTCAGGGCTGCGCAGGGGAGGGGGCGGGAGAGTTCTCAAGACGAGTTTTTATAAAAAATTTATCTGTGTTGTTTTTGAGGTGTGGGGGGGGGGGGTTGCGGGGGGGGGGGGGGGGGGGAGGGGGCCCGAAGGCGATCGAGGTTTTTGTGGAGGAGGCGATGAAGGGGAATCCGGAGTTGAAGTTTTACGAGCAGGAGATCCGAGCTGCGCAGGGGCAGGAGTCTGCGGCTGCGGCGTGGTCTAATCCGGAGGTATCGACGAAGTTGGGGACGATGCGGGTGGAGTCATTGTCGCGGGTGAAGTCTGGTGATGGGCCGGCGTGGCAGGTTTCGGTGGCGCAGACGTTCGAGTTTCCTGGGCGTTTGGCGTTGCGGAAGGCGATTGCGAATCGGCAGGTGGACTTGGCTCGGATCGGGTTGGAGCAGTTCCGGTCTGCTTTGGGGATGCGAGTACGTTTGTTGGCGTTCCGGTTATTGGCGGCGCAGGAGAGGGCGGAGGCTTCGCGGGTGGTATCGCAGCGGTTCCAGGATCTTCTAGCGGTTTTGGTGCAGCGGGATCCGGCGGGGGTTGCTCCGATGTTGGCGACGCGTGTGATTGAGGCGAGTTCGCTTTCGGTGGGGCGTCGTTTGGCGGAGGCGGAGCGTGAGTTGTTCAATGCGCGGGCGGAGTTGAACCAGTTACGGGGGAAGCCGGTGCGCGAGGGGGTGGAGGTGCGGCGGACGCCGATGGTTTTGCAGCCTGGGCCGACGGTGGACAAGTTGATGGGGAGTGCGCGGCAGCGGAACTTTGAGGTTCGGGCGCGGGTTGCGGAGTTGGAGCAGCAAGGGTTTCGGGTGCGTTTGAGTGAGAACGAGCGGTGGCCGGCGGTGACGGTGGCGCCGTATGCGGATGGGCAGAAGGGGTCGGAGCGGCAGATGGAGTTCGGGTTGAATGTGAGCGTTCCGTTGCCGTTGTTGAACCGGAATCAGGGCAACATCGAGACGAGTCGTGCGCGGCAATCGCAGGCGGAGGTGTCATTGGGGGTGGCGTTGCGGGAGACGGAGCGGAAGTTGGCGGAGGCGGCGTATTCGTATGAGTTACAGCTTGCATCGATGCAGCGTTGGCCGATGGATGCGGCGGCGCGGTTTGGTGAAGCGGCGCAGTTGGCGGATCAGCATTATCGGTTGGGGGCGGTACCGATCAGCACGTATGTGGAGTTACAGACGCAGTATTTGGATGCAGTGGATGCGATGTTGAACACGCAGTTGGATGCGATGGAGGCTCGGCAGCAGGTGGAGATGTTGGCTGGGATGACGATGGAGGGTTTGGTGGTGAAGTACCGCACGTCATTGCCGATGGTGCGTGTGAAAGGGTTGCCGGAGACGCCGGGCCGCTGACTGGGTGTTCAATTTTTGGGAGAAGCGATGATTGAGCGAATCCTTGAGTTTTCGATGCGCCGAAGGGGGTTGGTGATGGCGTTGGCGTGTGCGTTGTTTGGAGGCGGATTGTTTGCGGTGTTCCATCTACCGGTGGATGCGGTTCCGGATCTGACGGGGATCCAGGTGCAGATCAACACGGAGGTACCGGCGTTGGCTCCGGAGGAGACGGAGCGTTCGGTGACGCGGGTGATCGAGTTGGAGATGCAGGGGTTACCTGGGTTGGAGGAGGTCCGGTCGCTGACGAAGTTCGGGTTGTCGCAGGTGACGATGTCGTTTGCGGATGGGACGAACGTATTGCAGGCGAGGCAGTTGGTTGGGGAGAGATTGGCTTCGGTATTGGACGAGTTGCCGAAGGGATGCACGCCCAAGTTGGCTCCGATCACGACGGGGTTGGGTGAGATCTTTTATTACGCATTGAGTTGGAAGGATGGGGCGGTGGAGCAGCCGAAGGAGGTACGCGAGGCGTTGATGGTGTTGACGGACACGCAGGAGTACGTGGTGAAGCCGATGATGCGTTCGGTGCCTGGGGTGGCGGAGATCAACAGCATTGGGGGGCAGTTGCGGCAGGTGACGGTGGAACCGGATCTGGAGGCGTTGGTGTCGTCGGGATTGACGGTGGCGGATTTGGCGGATGTGGTGCGGGCGAATGTGGAGAATGCTGGGGGCGGGATTGTTGGGCGCGAGGGGCGGCAGGTGACGATTCGGGCGGTGGGGCGCGTGACATCGGCTGACGAGATCCGCGGGTTACCGGTGAAGTTCGGGTCTGGGGTTGCTCCGATCCGGGTGGGGGATGTTGCGAAGGTGACGGTGGGGGCGAAGTTCCGGACGGGGGGTGCGACGTTGAACGGGGGTGAGGCGGTGATCGGGACGGTGATGATGTTGGCAGGGGAGAATGCGCGGGTGGTGTGTCAGAGGGTGATCCCGAAGTTGGACGAGGTACGGAGCAAGTTGCCGGCGGGGTTGGAGTTGACGGTGGTCTACGATCGGCGGGACTTGGTGGAGCGGACGATCGGGACGGTGAAGCACAACCTCTTTGAGGGGGCGATATTGGTGGTGGTGGTGTTGATCGCGTTGTTGGGGAATTGGAGGGCGGCGTTGATCGTTGCTGCGGCGATCCCGCTCTCGTTCTTGTTCGCGATCACGGGGATGGTGAAGTTCGGGATCTCGGGGAACCTGATGAGTTTGGGGGCGGTGGATTTTGGACTGATCATCGATGGGGCGGTGGTGATGGTGGAGAACATCGTGTGTCAGATCGCGCATCGGCAGCATGGTTTGGGGCGAGTGTTGACCCGGGAGGAGCGGATGGACGCGGTTTTGACGGCGAGTCGGCAGGTTGGGAACCCGATGTTTTTCGGGGTCTTGATCATCACCTTGGTGTATGTGCCGATCCTTGCGTTGACGGGCATTGAAGGGAAGATGTTCAGGCCGATGGCATTGACGGTGATGCTTGCGTTGTTCGGGGCATTGCTTTTGGCGCTGACGTTGATGCCGGTGGCGTGTTCGTTCTTTTTGGGGGGGCGGGTGGAGGAGAAGGACAATCTGTTCATCCGGATCTCGAAATGGTTTTACGTGAGGGTATTGCGTGTGTCGTTGAGGGTGCGGTGGGTGACGGTTTTGGCGGCTGCGGGAGTGTTCATCTTTTCGGTGCGGGTCTTTTTCGGGTTGGGGGCGGAGTTTGTGCCGAAGTTGGATGAGGGGGCGATCAATGCGCTGACCTATCGTGAGGTGGGGATGAGTTTGGAGGAGTCGTTGGCGCAGCAGGTCCGTGTGGAGCGATTGATCCGTGAGCGGTTTCCGCAAGTGACGATGGTGTTCAGTCGGTTTGGGACGAGTGAGGTTGCGACGGATCCGATGCCTGCGAGTGAGGGGGACATGTACATCTTTTATCGGCCGGTAGCGGAGTGGCCGAAGGGGGAGGGGATGCCGACGGATAAGGCGGGTTTGGCGGAGGGGATTGAGAAGGTGGTGAAGGAGGCATATCCGCGGACGAACCTGGAGTTTTCGCAACCGATTGAGGCGCGGTTCAACGAGATGTTGGAGGGGAGCAAGAGCGAGTTATCGGTGAAGGTGTTCGGGGATGATTTTGATGTTCTGGAACGGCTTGCGGCTTCGGTGCGCGACGTGATCAAGGAGGTTCCTGGCGGGGATTCGGAGTTGGAGGTTGATGGGCGGACGTCGACGTTGTTGCTTCAGGTGCGGCGGGATGAGTTGATCCGGAGGAACATACCGAGTGCGGAGGTGAACCGGGCGGTATCGGCGGCGTTGGCGGGGGATGGGGTGGGGTATCTTTTTGAGGGGGTGCGTCGTCGGGAGATCGTGGTGCGGTTGAAGGATGGGGAGCGTGCGGATGTGGAGACGATCAAGGCGTTACCGGTGCGTGTGGGTGAGGCTGGGTTGATGCGGTTGGGTCAGCTTGTGGATGTTTCGACGGTGGAGACGGTGGAGCCGATCCGGCATGAGTCGGGGCGTCGGAAGATGGGGTTGATCGTGAATGTGGAGGGTCGTGATATGGAGGGGTTTGTGCATGAGGCGATTGCGCGGATCCGGGAGAAGGTGAGTTTTCCGGATGGGTACGATTTCGAGTTCGGGGGGACTTTCAAGAATCTGGAGGAGGCGCGAGAGCGTTTGGCGATTGTGGTGCCGACGGCGTTGGTTTTGATCCTTGTGTTGATCTATCTGGCGTTCAGGAGTTTGAGGCAGACCTTTATCATCGCGACGGGGATACCGCTTGCGTTATCGGGCGGGATCCTGGGTTTGGCGGTGCGTGGGCAACCGTTCAGCATCAGTGCTGCGGTGGGGTTCATCGCGTTGAGTGGGGTGGCGGTGTTGAACGGGTTGGTGATGATCACGTACTTCAACCAGATCCGTCAGACGGGGGTGCCGGTATCGGAGGCGGTGTTGAGCGGGGCGTTATCGCGGTTGCGACCGGTTTTGATGACGGCGCTTGTGGCGGCGTTGGGTTTCATCCCGATGGCGGTGGCGACGGGTGCTGGGGCGGAGGTGCAGCGACCGTTGGCGACGGTGGTGATTGGTGGGATTTTGAGTTCGACGTTTTTGACGTTGGTATTGTTGCCGGTGCTTTATGCGTGGTTTGAGCGAGATGATAAAGAGGGTGCGGCGGGTGCGGCGGGGGTGGCGTGACGGATGCTTTTAGGGGGTGCATGAGTTCTCCCGCGTTTTCCCGTCGTCGTTTTGTCGCTGTTTCTTTGGGCACGGTTTTGGGGGTACCGCTGATGGGGGCTGAGGGGAAGAAGCGTGCTGAGGTGAAGTGGGGGGAATGGGAGAGTTGGTTTGATGGTAAGACGATGAAAGGGTGGAAGCAGACGGAGTATGCGGCGGGAGGGGATGTGAAGGTGGAGGACGGCGGGATCCACATCACGATGGGGGAGGAGTTGAGTGGGGTTTCGCGGGTTGGGGAGGTGCCGCGCGAGGGGTATGAGTTGGAGGTGGAGGTGATGCGCAAGGCGGGCGCGGATTTTCCGTGTGGCTTGACGTTTCCGGTGGGGAAGGAGTGTGTGACTTTTGTGGTGGGGGGATGGGGTGGGGGAGTGGTGGGGTTATCGAGCATCAACGATCAGGATGCGTCGGGTAACGAGACGACGAAGTTCGAGCCGATCAAGGACAACGTGTGGTACACGGTGAAGGTGCGTGTGGTGCCGGATGAGGTGGCGGGTTTCTTGAACGGGAAGGAGATGTTCTCGTTCGATCCTCGGGGCAAGAAGTTGTCGATGCGGCGTGGGGAGATCGAGTTATGCATGCCGGTGGGGATCGCGACATTCCGCACGGAGTCGCTGGTGCGAGCGGTACGTGTTCGGCGGGTGGCGAAGTAGGGCGGCGAGGGGGGGGCGTCGTTTTCGGCTCAGGTGGAGCTGCCGATGACGATTGCGGCGAGCATGATGAGGGAGGCGATGAGGCGGATGGGGAGGTGTGCATTTCCGGACTCTGCTTCATGGAGTTTCAGGTGGGCGCCGAAAGCCCAGATGATGATGACGCTGATGAGGCCGCGAGAGCTGTAGAGGATGTTGGTGAGGGTTGCGCCTGAGACCTCGACGATGCTGTAGGCGACGAGCACGATTTGACCGCCGAGGACGAGGGAGAGGGCGGCCATGGAGGGGAGGAATGACTGTTTGACGTTGGTCGGGATGGGTTCGAGGAATCGGAGGAGGGGGAGGGAGAGGAGGGCCATGATCGAGAAGACGAGGACGGAGAATCGCCAGACGTCGAGGTTACGGCTCCATTGTTCGTAGAAGATGTCGGTGAGAGAGAAGGCGAGGGCGGCGAGGGTTCCCCAGGAGATGCTTGAGTGGAGTCTTTTGCGGTCGAGGGGTTTGCCGATGCTGAGGAGAGCGGTTGCGGCGGTTGCGAGGAGGGCTGCGATCCAGAGTTTGAGGCGGATGGGTTGGTGGAAAAGGGCGGCGGCGAGTGCGGCGACGAGGATGACTTTTGAGCCGAGGAGGGGGGTGACGGCGGAGACGTCGCCTCGATCCATGGCGAGGAAGAGGGCGACTTGGCCGAGGAGGAAGGAGAGGGCGGTGACGGTGGGTTGCCAGAGGAGCGCTACGTCCGGTTGTGCATGACCGACGAACCAGAGGGGCAGGATGGCGATGGCTTGGCCGACGTTGGTGGCAAAGGTGAGTCGCCATGGGCCTATCCCATTTTGAGCCAGGCGTTTGTAGGCGATGGCGATCAGGGAGTAGATGGAAGCGCCGAGGAGGGGGAGGCCGATTTTCGCGAGGGGTGAGTGTGGCATTTGTTCCGGAAAGGGGGGCTGTCAGGCGTCGAAATCGGTGTATAGTCGTCGGTCTATGTCTTCACCTGAAAAGCATTCTTTCCAAGCGGAGATCGCGCAGTTGCTCGAGATCGTCATCCACTCGCTCTACACCGATAAGGAGATCTTTCTCCGGGAGCTGGTCTCGAACGCGGCGGACGCGAGTGAGAAGTTGAAGTTCCTCCAGCAGACGGCGGCGAACGAGATTGTTGATCCTGAGCGCGCGTTGGAGATCCGAGTGGCGTTCGATAAGGACGCGAAAACGGTCACGGTCACGGACAGTGGCATCGGGATGACGCACGACGAGTTGGTGCAGAACTTGGGGACGATCGCGCATTCGGGGTCGCGTCAGTTCTTGGAACAGATCAAGAAGCAGCAGGCGGCAGGGGACACGCGATTGATTGGCCAGTTTGGGGTTGGGTTTTATGCGGCGTTCATGGTGGCTGACCGGGTGTCGGTGGCGACGCGTTCGTATCGGAAGGATGAGAAGGGATGGACGTGGACGAGTGATGGGAAGACGGGGTTTGAGATTGAGGAGACGTCGGATCTTCCGCGGGGGACGCAGATCACGTTGCAGTTGAAGGAGGCGGAGGTGGATTTTGCGTCTGAGTGGAGGTTGCGGACGATCTTGAAGAAGTACTCGAATTTTGTGCCGTTCCCGATCCAGCTTGGGGATGAGGTGGTGAATTCGATGCAGCCGTTGTGGACGCGGAGTGCTTCGGGGATCAGCGCGGAGGAGTACGCCGAGTTTTACAAGTATTTGACGCACGACAGTTCGGAGCCTCAGTTCCGGTTGCATTTCAATGCGGATGCGCCGATCTCGATTCGGGCTGTGCTGTTTGTACCGGCGAAGAGTCAGGAGCGGATCTCGATGACGCGCTCGGAGCCAGCGGTGGATCTGTATTGCAAGCAGGTATTGATCACGCCTGGTGCGAAGGAGTTGTTACCGGAATGGTTACGGTTCTTGAAGGGGGTGGTGGACAGCGAGGACATCCCGCTGAACATTTCGCGTGAGACGATGCAGGACAGCGCGTTGATGCGGAAGATCAAGGAGGTTTTGACGGGCAAGGTGATCCGATGGTTGGAGGACGAGGCGAAGGCGGATTCGGACAAGTACGCGGCGTTTTACGGGGAGCATGGTCACTGTTTGAAGGAGGGTGCTGCGACCGATCACGCGAACAAGGAGAAGCTTGCGAAGCTGTTGCGTTTCAAGAGTTCGCATGTTGAGTCCGACAAGTACACGTCGTTGACGGATTATGTTTCGCGGATGCCGGAGGGGCAGACGGAGATCTATTACCTTTCGGCTCCGAACAAGGAGACGGCGTTGGCGAGTCCGTACTACGAGGTGTTCGAGTCGAAGTCGTGGGAGGTCCTCTTTTTGGAGGATCCGAGGGATGAGTATGTTTTGGACATGGTCCGAGAGTTTGACGGGAAGAAGTTGGTGGCGGCGGAGAAGGCGGAGGTGACGGTGGATGATGGGAAGAAGAAGGGGGGCGGGTTGGGAGAGGATGATGCGAAGGCGGTGGCTGGCTACATCAAGGAGACGTTAGGAGCGAAGGTGGGCGAGGTGCGGACGAGTCAGCGTTTGATCGGGAGTCCTGCTGCGGTGAAGGAGTCGGCTGGGGCGATCCCTGCGAGCATGAAGCGGATGTTGAAAGCGATGGGGCAGGGGGAGGATCGGGAGGACGACGTGCCGGATTTGGAGATCAATCCGGATCATCCGATCATTGTGCGGTTGAACGCGATCCGATTGGAGAACGTGGATCTGGCGTCTCAGATCGCGTCGCAGGTGTTCGACAATGCGATGGTGGGAGCGGGGTTGATGGAGGATCCTCGGACGATGTTGACCCGGTTGAATGCGTTGTTGGAGACGCTTTTGACGAAGAAGGCGTGATGGTGTGATCGAATGAGTGGGGGGGCCCGTTTTGCGGGTCCCCCTTTTTTCATTCACGCGTTCGTGCGGGGGGGCGCGGGGGTGAGGAGCGTTTGGACGAGGGTTTGCGGCGTGGCATCTGTTTCGGCTCGTGTGGCGAGGTGTTTGACCTTGATGGCTGGGAATTCGGCTCCGATCACGACGGCGTGGGTGGCGCGTTTGTGTTCTGCGGCTTGGAACTGTTTTCCGACCTTTTCGCCGGGAGCGCCGTAGTCGGTGCGAAGGCCTGCATTGCGGAGGAGTTGGATGATGGCGAGGGCATCGTTTGCGCGTTCCGGTGCAGCGAGGATGACGAACGCATCGAGGGCGGAGGCGGAGGCGAGCCACGCGTTGCGTTGGGCGAGAGCGGTTGGGGTTTCCTCGATCAGGTTGGAGAGGACGACATCGCCCATGCCGAATCCGAGGGCGGGAAGCCGGATGCGTCCGTCGCTCATGGTTTCGATGAGGGTGTCGTAGCGGCCGCCACCGGCGAGTGCGCGCTCATTTTTTGCGCGATCGAACACTTCGAAGACCATGCCGGTGTAGTACGCGAGGCCGCGAACGATGGTCAGGTCGGTTTGGACATAGTTGCGTAAGCCGCGTGCGTCCAGGTTTTGGAGGATGGCGTTGAGTCGAGGGGCTGCGTCTCCGGGGTTCTCGATGAAAGAGTGGATCTGATCGAGGGAGAGGTTGAATGGAGCGAGTTTAGCGGAGGCCTCTTGAGGGGACATCCGTTCGAGTTTGTCGATGAGCGCGAGGAATGTTGCGAACTGGTCGCCGGAGATGTGGTGACGCGCGGCGAAGGTGGTCCAGGCTTCGCGATCGCTGAGTCGAACGACGAAGTCTGAGTCGGAGAGGCCGAGGTCGCGGAGAACGTCGATGACGAGGGCGAGGAGTTCTGCGTCGGCGTGTTCGGAGGGGTCGCCGATGATGTCGCAGTTGAGTTGGAGGAATTCGCGGAGTCGGCCGCGTTGTTGTTTCTCGTATCGGAAGAAGGAGGGCGCGCAGAACCACTTCATGGGTTTTTTGAACTCGCGTTCTTTGGCGACGACCATACGAGCGAGGGTGGGCGTCATTTCTGGGCGGAGCGCGACGTGTCGATCGCCTTTGTCGATGAAGTCGAAGAGTTGTCCGAGGAGTTCGCCGCCGCTTTTTTTCTTATAGACCTCGACGGATTCGAGGGTTGGTCCGTCGTATTCGGCGAATCCGTAGCGGGTTGCGGTTTTTCTCCAGTGTTCGAGGATGTGGTTCTTTTTCGCACAATCGTCGGGGTAGAAGTCGCGGAAGCCGGGAAGAGGGTTCATGGGATGAGGGGCGGGAGCTTAGTGGGGGTCGGGTTGGAGGGGGAGCGTTTCTGGTGGGAGATCGGTTGGTCCGGGGCCGCCGAGATGGACGATGTGTTCGAGGAGTTGGAGTGCTTGTTGCGGGGGGGAGAGGTGGGCGGATTTGGATGGTTTGGTGAGCGGGTTCCTGTTCCGGAGGGGTTTGGGGAAGGATGCGGGGTGGGTGATCCTCGGGATTTTGGCGATGCGCGCGGTGCGGAGGAAGGATGGAGCGTGGTGCAGGCAGAGAGCGGCGTCGGCGTGCAGGGTTTTGAGTTGGGATGCGAGGTGGTCTTGGCTGAGGAGGCTGATGGGGAGGATGGATGCTTGGGGGAGGTGGTCTTGCCAGAAGGAGAGGAGGGTTGGGGGGCAGACGATGACGAGTTCAGCGTCGGGACGGCCGCGGAGGAGGGCGTGGGTTGCTGGAAGGCAGAGGGTTGCGTTGGGCAGCGAGTCGGGTGAGGCAAAGAGGATGCGGTAGGGATGTCGGGCGCCATCTGTGATGACGTGGCGTCGGGTGAGGGAGTGGAGGAGTTGGATGGGTTTGCGGGTTTTCCAGCGGTCGTGGGACCAGAACCAATCGTGGGGCGCCTTTTGGACGATGTGTTCGATGGCGTGGTTGAGGGTTGCGGTGGCGCTTTCGACGTTCTCTTTGTCGATGGGTATTTCTGGGGAGAAGGAGATTTTCCAGTGTCCGATGCTGGTTGTTTCCACGGAGATGGAGAGGACGGCGGCGTTGGTGCCTTTTGCGAGGATGGGGATGAGTGGGGAGGTTGAGGTGATCCGACCGAAGAGGGGGCACCAGACGCCGCCGCGTCCGGCGTGTTGATCGGCGAGGACGCCGACGACGCCGGGAGTTCGGAGGATGGCAGAGACGCCGGCGAGGCGGCGTCGGTCGAAGAGTTGGAGTCCTTCGGCTTTGCGTTGTTTTCGGATATGTCGGTCGATGCGAGGGTTACGAAGGGGTTGGTAGACGGCGGCGCAAGCGGTTTTGAAGAGGATGGGGGAGAGTTTGGCGACGAGTTCCCAGTTTGAGGAATGGGTCATGAGGGCGAGGACGCCGCGACCGGATTTGAGGATGGCGAGGAGACGGTCGAGTCCTTCGATGTGGGTTCGTTCGAGGGATTGTTGGACGGGGCGTCCGGCGAGGTTGACGCCGGCGAGGATATTGGAGCAGAGGAGGGCGAAGTGGCGTTTTTGGATGGCCCGTTTTTGTTGGGGGGAGAGGGTGTTTCCGAAAGCGAGGTCGAGGTTGGTGAGGATGAGGCGTTGGTAGGAGGGGAGGAGGGGGCTGAGGACGCGCCCGAGGAGGTAGCCGAGATGGGCGACGAGCGAGGTCGGGAGGAGGGTGATGATCCCGACGGTGGTGCGGTAGAGGGAGTAGGCGAGATGCTCCATCATTGACGTTTCCAATGGATGAAGCGGAGGGGATGTTCGTCGAGCAGGTTGGGGGTGATTCCGGCGAGACGAGTGGCGTCGTAGAATTGGATGCCGACCCAGTAGAAGAGCGGGCAGATGGGTGGGTCGGTGTCGACGAGGATGCGTTCGGCTTGGTGGAACAGGGAGAAGCGTTTTTCGGGATCGGCTTCTGCGGCGGCCTGGTCGATGAGTTGGTCGTAGTCCTTTCTGGACCAACCGGTTCGGTTGTTACCGTCGCCGGTGACGAACATGTTGAGGAAGGTGTTCGGGTCGTTGTAGTCGGCGACCCAGCTTGAGCGGCAGAGGTCGTAATCGAGGTTGCTGAGGTTGGAGAGGTAGACGGTCCATTCGAGTCCGCGGAGGAGGAGTTTGATGCCGAGTTGTTCTTCGAGGGTGCGTTGGATTTCGACGGCGATATCGCGATCGATGTCGGATTCACCGCGGAAGAGGTAGGTGAGGACGGGGAGTCCTTTCCCGTTGGGGTAGCCTGCTTCGGCGAGGAGTTCGCGGGCTTTGTCGAGATCCCGTTTTGGTGCGGTTGGGGGTTGGTAGCTTCGACCTGTGTTTGGCGGGACGAAGCTGTGTGCGGGGGTTTCTCCGGCGCGGGTGATTTTCGTTGTGATCCGTTCTTTATCGAAGGCGAGAGCGAGGGCTTGACGGACTTTGGGGTTCGCGAGGTGTGGGCGTGTGATGTTGAAGCGGATGAAGTAGTTGCCGAGGAAGGGGCCGGAGTGAAAGTCGGGGCGTTTGCGGAGTTCGTCGATGAGGGCGGTTGGGGCGAGGCCTTTGTCCATCATGAGATCGACTTGGCCTGTGGCGTAGAGGTTGAAGGCGGTGGTTGGGCGAGAGGCTGGGAGGACGTCGATGGATTGGAGGGGGATGGATTGTGCGTTCCAGTAGCGGGGATTTTTTTCGAGTCGGACGCGATCGAAGAGGCGCCATTCTTTGAAGAGGAAGGGGCCGTTGCCGACGAAGTGAGCGGTTTGAGTGGCCCAATCGGGATGGGATTCGACGGTTGGCCGATGGACGGGGAGGTAGGTGGAAAAGGCGCAGAGGTCGAGGAAGTAGGGGGTTGGATTTTCGAGAGTGACTTGGAGGGTGAGGGGGTTGGGGGTGGAGATGCCGAGAGTGGATGCGTCGTTGATCTTGCCTTCGTTGAAGGGTTTCGCGTTTTGGATGGGGTAGAGTTGGGAGGCGTATTCGCAACCGGTTTCGGGGCGGAGAGCGCGGGTCCATGCGTAGCGGAAATCCTCTGAGGTGACGGGGTCGCCGTTGGTCCACGTGGCGTTGTTGCGCAGGTGGAAGGTGTAGATTTTTCCGTCGGCTGAGATGTCCCATCGTTCGGCGACGCCTGGGAGGATGGTGGCGGTTTCGGAGAAGATGGTGAGTCCTTCGAAGATGGCGTTTGCGATGCGGCTGGTGGGTTGAGCGGAGATGAGTGCGGGGTCGAGGACTTCGGGTTCGGCGCCGTTGATGAAGACGAGTTCGGCCCGCTGGGGTAGGCGGGAGCAGCCGAGTGTCAAAAAGAAGAGAGCGGTCAGCCAGATGTGACGCGCTCTCAGGAGGGTTCGGTACATGGAGCGGTACCGTGAGCTGTGATCTTATTTTTTATCCCCGTCAGCAGGTGCTGGGGTCGGGGTGGGAACGGGCGCTGGTTTGACCTCTGCCTTTGGTTCCGGGGCGGGAGCTGGAGCGGGTTTGCTCTCCGTGTTTGGTGCTGGAGCTGGCTTAGATTCTGGCTTCGGAGCTGGATCTGGGGTTGGGGCTGGAGCTGGAGCTGGAGCTGGAGATGGAGCTGGGGCTGGGGCTGGAGCTGGAGCTGGAGC
>CAZAZT010000035.1:0-3514 GCA_964489645.1 uncultured Chthoniobacteraceae bacterium
TCGTCCGGACAACAACTCGGCGTCATGAAAATCCAAGACGCCCTGAAAATCGCCCTCAACCATGGGCTCGACCTGGTCGAAGTGGCACCGCAAGCCAACCCTCCCGTCTGTCGCGTCATCGACTTCGGCAAGTTCAAATACGAACTCGCAAAACAGGAGAAGGATCGCAAGAACACCGCCGCAAAGCTCAAGGAGATCAAGTTCCGCGTGAACATCGATCAACACGACTACGAGACCAAGGTCCGTCACGGCGAAGAGTTCCTCGATCGAGGCAACAAAGTGCGTGTGCAACTCCAGTTCCGAGGACGCGAGATGGCTCACAAAGAGCTTGGGATGCAACTGATGCTACGGATCAAGGAAGACCTCTCCACGATGTCCAACGCAGAGCAAGAGCCGAAACTGATGGGTAAAGCCGTCATCATGATCCTCTCGCCCATCCCCGCCAACAAGCGGAAGCGGAAGTTCGCTCCCATTTCAGACGAGGACATCCAAGACGACTCCGAAGTGGACGATCACGACGAGGACGACGAATAGTCGCATCCGCTGGGACATGTCCCGCGAAAGGGCCGACCCGAAACTGGGTCGGCTTTTTTGTGCCGAAACAACAAACCCGTTCAGTCGCAAGCCCCATCCTCTCCCTTTTACGTCGCACCAACGCTGGAAAAGATCACTCCTCGCGGAACGAGATTTTCTCTCGGATCGTCCATGCGCTCGCTCCTCCTCATCCCCCTTCTCACAACCCAGTGCCTGCTCGTCTCTGCGGCACCCGACAATCTCCCCGCCCTGGATCTACCCGGAGTCAAGGAGGAGCACGTATGGATCCCCATGTCAGACGGAACCCGACTTTCCGCGTACCTTTACCGAGCAACATCCGAAAAACCCGTCCCCGCCGTATTCGAACAACGGTATGCTAGCCTGACAGGCGCAGGGACAAGAAAAGCCGCAGCAGACCTCGCTCGAAAAGGTTTCGCCGTCGCCATGGTCAACTTCAGGGGTTCCCAGAAAAGCGAGGGGACCTACACCGGTTATCGAAACCTCGGTTGGGCCGAAAGCCGACCGAGGGACGGTTACGACACCTGCGAATGGCTCGCCCAACAACCGTGGTGCACGGGAAAGATCGGGACGTTCGGAAGTTCTCAAGGCGGCTTTGCCCAGAACTTCCTCGCCACAACCACCCCTCCCCACCTTGTCTGCCAGTACATGGTCGACACCGGACTCAGCCTGTTCCAAGAGGGTTACCGCATCGGCGGAGTCACCCGACATGAACGGTTCGCCGATTTTGGTCAGAACTGCCGTGACCCCGAGGACAATGCGCGCCTCCTCAAGGAATGGGACCAGCACCCCGACTTCGATGCCTACTGGCAAGAAGAGGATTGCTCACGCCACTTCAACCGGATGAATGTCCCCTGCTTCACCATCGGCAGTTGGTACGACTTCATGGTCCAAGGCAGCATCCAAAGTTTCACCGGACGCCAAACCCTCGGTGCCCCGAAATCCCGAGGCAAACAGCAACTGGTCATCGGACCTTGGCTGCACGGACGACTCAACAAAGGCACGAAGATCAACGAACTCACCTACCCCGACAACGCCGCATGGCCGGAACTCGACCACATGGCACGTTGGTTCAATCACCACCTCAACGACCAACCGAACGGCGTCATGGAAGATCCACCCGTGCGCTACTACGTGATGGGCGCCGTCGGCGAAGAGGGTGCCCCTGGGAACATCTGGCGGACCTCCTCCTCGTGGCCCCCATCCGACAAATCCCGGCCTCTCTTCCTCCACCCTGATCGCAGCCTCACATTCAAAAAGCCCGCCACGAACACCGGCTCCACCCCACTCCCATCGGACCCGTCCCAGCCGATGTCCATCCCAGGACGCGGTTTTCCCGGCGCAAAGGACGCGCGCCCGTTCGAGACCCAACCCGATGTGCGCACTTGGTCCACCGATGCTCTCGAAGAACCTCTCGAGATCACCGGAACCGTTACCGCATCCATATGGATCCGCACGGACGTGCCGGATGCGGACTTTATCCTCCGCGTCTCCGATGTCTACCCGGACGGTCGGAGCATGCTCCTGATGGATTACCCGATTCGTGCTCGGTATCGCGATGGCTTCGAGAAGCAGGTCCTGCTGAAGCGGGACGAACCCACCGAACTCCGCTGGCGCATCGGTGACACGAGCATCATCCTGAACAAGGGTCATCGCCTTCGCGTGACGCTCAGTTGCTCAGGCGCCCCGCTGTACGAACCGAATCCGCAACATGGCGGTCCTCAACGGTTGGGTTGGATGAAAGATCCTCGCTCAACTGTCCACCAAATCCTCCACGATGCAGCACACCCCTCGAGGATAGACATCCCAGCCCTTTGACCGAGCGCTTTCCTAAGACCCTCTGATGGTTCGCGTTGCAGGATCAGCCATCTCCTCTATCGTGGTTTCGCGCACCACTGCGGAACTCCAGTGAACGCTTTCCGCAACAGGGGCGCGCATCCTGAGGATATGCAGACCGATCCCCTCGAAATCCACGTCATGGACATCCTCAACCTCGGCGAAAATGTCGATCTCGAGGTCCCGAGCACCCCATCTTTGCGGGAAACAAACGCCCCAAGCCCATGAATCCGTGCAATATGCGCCTACTGAAATCGCTCATGTTCCTCATGTGCGCACTGCTTCGTCACACGCACGCCCTCGACCTTCCTCTCTCTCCCGTTGAAAGAACGGTGATCGATCAGATTGCGATCACCGAGGGCGTCGAGGTCTTGCTCTCACCAAAACCCGGCTTCTCAGCCAAAGGCGCTGTCGATGCGCTCGTCAGCCTCGGTCTGCCAATGGATGAACTCGCCTCAGTGACGGTCCATGCGAAAGAGCGCGAAGCACACGCCTTCACCGTGACGCATGACAAAGCAGGTCACGTCCTCGCCATCACCGGCAACGGGCCATGGCTGCGCAACAGCACGCTACGCTCTTTCACAGCGCTCCCAGAGCTGCGCCTCATCCGGATGGATCATAACGGGTTCGTTGGCAAGGACACACGTGCCAAGGAGTTCGATGGTAGCGGGTTCGATGCACTGGCGGACTCAAAACTCACCGAGATCAAGATCGGCCTCAGCTTTTCCGACAAAGGCATGGAGCAATGCGCCAAGATCAGATCTCTCCGGAGCTTCAGCGTCGCTCATTCACAGACCTCCGAGAGAGGTATCGCGTTCTTTACTGGCCATCCAGGACTGACCCGCTTCTCCGTCAGCGAGATGGCGAAGCCGACAGTCACCCAAAGCGCATTGGGCGCCATCGCGAAGATCCCACACCTCACGCGGGTCGGCTTCAACGAGTGTTATGTCACTTACGCAGAGGGGCTGGCACTCCTCGCGCCGCTCAAAGGACAGCTCGTCGAGATCAACCTCAGCATGTGCGTGGTGGCGCAAGAGGACTTGACCAAATTGAAGTCCGATCATCCGGAGGCAGAGATCATCACCACCCCCTATGCTGAGATGCCAAAGCGACATATCGCCGTGGC
>CAZAZT010000035.1:3614-8758 GCA_964489645.1 uncultured Chthoniobacteraceae bacterium
CGTCATCGCCCTTCTCCTTGTTTGTCCGATCGCAAAGGCAGCGGTGCCATCCGCCGTGACCACTTTCTTCAAGACCTACTGCATCGACTGTCACGGACCGAAGAAGCAGGAGGGAGACTTCCGTGTGGATGAATTGAGGATTTCTGCGACCGCTGCGGATGCGGAGAACTGGCAACTCGTCCTCGACAACCTGCATCTCGGAGAGATGCCACCAAAAAAAGCGGAACAGCCTCAGGCTTCAATGGTTGAGAACATCAGCCACTGGATCCAGGGCGAACTTTCGCGAGCAGCTTCCGCCTTGAAAGGCACCGGTGGCGAAGTCGTCCTGCGAAGGATCAATCGTCAGGAATACGAGAACACCATCGCAGACCTGTTTGACGTCCACGGCGATTTCGCGACCGGATTCCCCGATGACCTCCGCGAGCACGGCTTCGACAATAACGGCGCAGCCCTGATGCTCTCGGCGGCCCAGTTGCAAGAGTACATGAAGGCCGCCGACTTCATCTTGCAACGAGCCATCGCGCCGCCCAATCGCCCCGAGACGATCAAGAGGACTTTTACCCTGCATGACCTCAACCGCCACGCGATCTCCACCGCTCGCAAACAGTTGGAAATAAGGCTCCAAAGAATCTCGAGCCTCACCCCGAAGGAGCAGGAACTCACCCGCAAAATGGAGGCCTCAGCGAACGCCGATCCTGAGTCGTTCGGCTACCGGTTTCCCGTGCGCGAGAAGGGTGCCCTACGCGCGCCCAAGACCGAGGATGGCGCCGAACTCGATGGCGTCATCACCGTGCAACGTTACTTCTCCAGCCAGCCCCAGAGCGGTCGATTTTTCAATGTCCGTGAACCCGGTTGGTACCGGGTGAGCGCCACGGCCTATGCGCTCAAGAACGAGGGCAAACCGGTCCGCTTGCATTTCGTCCACGAAAAGCCGGTCAACCGCGGAGGATCCCAAAAAGGGGGCTCCGTCTTCACGTTCACCGATGAAAACCCTCGCGAGATCGAGGCCCAGTATTACATGGAACCCGGGGATCAGGTGGCATTCAGCCTGATGGATGGAGCTCCCCACTCCCAGAACCGCTCCTTTCTCGATCAACCCGGACCTTTCCTCGGCGTGAAGCATTTCACCATGGAAGGGCCCATCCACGAGACGTGGCCTCCGAAAGGACACCAAACTCTGTTCGGTGACATCAATCCCGTCGGAGCAACTCCCGACAAAGCCGCCTCCATCGCGGCCCATCTCGCTCCCACGCTTTTCCGCCGTCCTGTCGACGCCGAGGACGTCGCAAGATATCGAGCGCTGTTCGAGTCATTGGCGAAATCAATGAACCCGGATGAAGCCCTGCGCGGGATGCTCGCCGCGATGCTCGTCTCACCCCGTTTCCTCTACCACGAGGAACCGCCGCAAGGACCCGATGCGTTCGCCATCGCTTCGCGCATGTCGTACTTCCTCTGGCGATCTGCCCCCGACAACGAGTTGCGGCAGGCCGCAGCCGATGGAAGCCTTCTCGATGCAACGAAAAGGCGCGAACACGCGCAGCGGATGCTCTCCGATCCGAGGACGAAGCGATTCGTCACGGATTTCACTGGCGAATGGCTGCGGACACGCGAGGTCGGGATGATGAAGGCGAATACCGACCTCTACCCCGAGTACGATGCCGAACTCGAAGCAGCGATGCGGGGCGAGACGGAGCATTTCATCGCCGAGATGTTCGAGCACGATCTCCCTCTCTCCAATCTCATCGATTCCGATTGGACGATGCTAAACCAACGACTCGCCAGACATTACGGGATCGCGAATGTGCACGGTCCGGACTTCCGGCGAGTCCGCTTGGACAGGTCAGCAAGCGTCCGTGGCGGTCTGCTCACCCACGCCAGCATCCATGCGGTGACGTCCAATGGAAGCACCACCTCGCCCGTGGCGCGCGGCACTTGGATGCTGGAGAGATTTCTCGGAACCCCAGCACCACCTCCGCCACCCGATGTACCAGCCATCGAACCGGACATCCGAGGATCCACCACCATCAAAGACCAGCTTTCAAGACACCGCGAGATCGCGACTTGCGCCTCATGTCACAGCAAGATCGATCCGCTCGGATTCGCTCTGGAGAACTTCGACGTCATCGGAGGTTGGAGAGATAACTACCGAACGCTGGTCGATGCGAGACCTCGTGCAAAGCTCTCGGAAGGTAAGCCCGTGAGTTCCGCAGATGAATGGACCGGCGTCGGCCCGTTCAACAGCTTCCAAGAGTTCCGTGAACTCGTGAAAAAGCGCGAGGACCTCGTCACGCAAAATCTCACGCACCAACTCACAACGTTCGCCCTCGGTCGCAGTCCCAGTTTTGCCGAGCGCCAACCGCTCCAATCCATCGCTAACCACATCCGCAAAAAACATTCCGGCATGAGGACACTTGTCCTTGATCTCATCTCAAGCCCCGTTTTCACCAACCCATGAGGCCAACATTCCAACCCCTCCTATCACCTTGTCCATGGCGCACCGTGTTCCCGATCCAAATCCTGACCCGCCTGACTCCAAAGGGCGAAGGATCACCCTCGCCGCAACCATGAATCCACATCCCGCCTTCTCCAATCGGCGCAACTTCCTGCGTTGTGCTGGCATCACCCTCAGCCTGCCATGGCTCGAGTCCCTCGGCGGCATCGCCCATGCCGCTGAAACCGGCAAGGAACCGCGCCGACTCCTCCTCATCTGCCTCCCCCTCGGCATTTACCGCGATTCGTTCGTCCCGAAGCGATCCGGGTTCGGTCACGAACTCCCCGAATATCTCGCCTCGATGTCGCATCTCAAAGACCGCTTCACCATCATCTCCGGTCTCGACCATCCTGGGGTCACCGGCGGGCATTCCGCGCAACCCCGCATCTTCACAGGCGTGCCCTCCTCAGAACGCAACCGCCGCTCACTCGACCAACTTGTCGCAAATACGCTCGGACAGCACACACGATTCGACTCGCTCGCTCTGAGTGCCGGGGCCAATGACTTCGGTTGGACCGATGGCGGCACCATGGTGCCTGCGGAGCGGACCGTCGCGGATGCTTTCACAAAACTTTTCGCTGATGAGGGAGCCGCAAACAAGGCCAAGGTCATCAATCACATCGGGCGCGGAAAAAGCATCCTCGACCATGTGCTCAGCGAAGCACGCGGTTTGCAAACCCGCCTCTCGAAACGCGATAAAGACAAGCTGGACGAGTACTTCGAGTCCGTCCGCGCCACCGAGAGGCGACTCGTGAAATCTGAGGAATGGATCCATCAGCCCAAACCACAGGTGGATGCGAAACCGCCCGGACCGTTCGCCGCAGACGAGATCATCACCAACACGCGCTGCGTCTGTGACCTGACCCATCTCGCCTTCAAGACCGACAGCACCCGCGTGATCACTTTCGGCTATTTCCGACAGGACACTGTCGCCGTTCCGGGCGTGAACATCGGCTACCACAATCTCTCACACCATGGTCAGGATGAGGGCAACATCGCCCAACTCAAACGGGTCGAAAGTGCCTTCTTCGACGAACTGAACATCCTGCTCACCCATCTCAACAACACCTCGGAAGGCGACTCCACGCTCCTCGACCGCACCACCGTCGTCGTGACATCCAACCTCGGGAACGGAAGTAGCCACAGCAACAGAGACCTGCCAGTCCTTCTCGCAGGAGGCCGATTCAGGCACGGCCAACACATCGCCGTCGCTCCAGGCTCAACCCCCCTGAGCAATCTTTATCTGAGCGTCCTCAATCAACTGGGTTTCGAGGACCGATCATTCAGCACCTCAACCGGTCCTCTGAACGGTCTTCAAGTCGGGTGAAATCTTGAAATCTCGCACTCGTCACTGTCCTCCTGCCAACCGCCCCATGGACCGCCGCACATTCCTCACCAGTTCAGCACTCGCGTTCGCCCATCATCTTCTCGCAACTTCCGGTGCACCCATAAGCCAACTAGGCATTTGCGCCTTCTCCTGTCATCAGAGGCTCAGGCTCAAGGCACCCATCGATGCAGTGACTTTTTTCCATCACGCGCGGGAACTCGGTGCAGAGAGGGTCCAGTGTCCCCTGCGCGACGTCGAACCAAAGGCGATCCGTGACCTCGTAGAGAGGACAGGGACCAGCTATGAGGGTGAAGTCCGACTTCCCAAGACCGAGGCCGATCTGAACACGTTCGAGGCCGAAGTGCAAAAGACGAGAGAAGCCGGTGCATTGGTTGCGCGGGCAGTCTTCACGAGCGGTCGGCGTTACGAAGTGTTCCGCTCTCTTGCCGCCTTCCACACCTTCACCGAGAACTGCCGACGCACTGTGCAACTCGTCGAGCCCACCCTGAGAAAGCACCGCCTGAAACTCGCCCTCGAGAATCATAAGGACCACACCACCGATGAACTCATCGCACACCTCAAGGCGATCAGCAGTGAGTGGATCGGTGCACTTGTCGACACCGGCAACAACATCGCACTGCTCGAGGAACCGCACGGCACAGTCGAAGCGCTTGCGCCCTATGCGATGAGCGTGCACCTGAAGGACATGGCGGTTCAAGAAGCCCCTGATGGATTCCTGCTCAGCGAAGTGCCGCTCGGCAGCGGCATGCTCGACCTGAAACGCATGGTCCTCGCGCTCAGGCGCGGGAACCCCGCCATTGGCGTCCATCTCGAAATGGCTACTCGTGACCCCCTGCGCATCCCCTGCCTCACCGACAGTTACTTCGCCACCTTCCCGGAACGCAAAGCCGATCTGTTACAGCACGCAATGGAACGCGTGAAGCAGCACCCACCGAAGGTCCCCGTGCCCAACGTGAGCGGTAAAACGATCGATCAAGTGCTCACCGAGGAAGAGAAGAACAATCGGGACAGCCTCGATTGGATGCATCGGGAACTGAAAGCGTGATCAATCTCGAACCGCTTCTTTCACAGGATATTCGGTGTGGAAAACCACTACGACACACCCAACAATCCGCTGCACATCGAGTTCTCCGCCCCGCTGACCGAGCGGAACATTCCATGATGCTCCGTCAATCCAAACCGAACTATCGAAAGGTGCACAGTCCGAACCCAAATCATCAGCGGTATGAAGTTTCAACGCTCACACTCCATGGCATCACGCACGACGACGCCCACCCCTCGCACGTTCTCCTCCCCACCCCTTCC
>CAZAZT010000035.1:8858-26130 GCA_964489645.1 uncultured Chthoniobacteraceae bacterium
CCCCTTGATTCCCGGATGATGTCCGCAACAGGCCGCCCCTCCGAACTCATCGCCTTCACATCTAGGATGATCGACATCGCCGCACTGCCGATCTCACGCGCAAAACGGCGCCCTTCCTCCGCAGTGTTCACGAAGTTGGTCTCGCTCGGAGCGAGAGGTTCGAAACAGATCACCACGCCGCGATCCTCAGCCCGACGCACAGAATCCCTGAACGTGCTTTTCGCAAACTCCCAAGCCTGCTCGTAGGAAACACCTTCCATCAAGTTCCGCTGCTTCGGCGAACCCACAACAATCCGCGTTCCCCCAAGGTCCGCACAACAATCCACCAAATCGACAAAATACCGAGCGGTTCGAGCACGGACCGAAGCATCAGGATGCGTCAAATACATACCCTCCGCCTGTACCAAAACCCAATGAAGCCCAGAGATCCCGATGCCAGCCCTCGCCGCAGCCTCACGGATTCTCACACGCTCCGCCGACGAGATATCCGTCACCGATTTTGCCACTGTGAAGGGTGCAATCTCCACCACGTCGTAGCCCGCTTTCGCAGCCCTCGCAAAGGTGTCTTCCATCGACCAACCCTGAAAAATCTCGTTGCAGATACCGAACTTCATCCCGCCACAGTAGTCCCTCACCGCAACACCGCAAGCCTCCCAGACTCGCTCACGCAACCTCTATCCATCACTCTCGACGCAAACCCTTTTCCCATTCCGGACGACGGATCCCGTCGACCAAGAAGGCGACGCCGATCAAGATCAGGAAGAGGGAAAGGAATGAGCCTCGGCTCATCCCGAAGTTGAAATCCTCCGGTTGACGGAACATCTCTCCGACGATGCGGAACCCCGCGTAGCAAACGAAAAAAGCGCCTGTGCAAACCCCTCGAGGAACCGCACACCGCGTCCGCAGCACCCATAGGACCACGAACAGCGCGACACCCTCCAGCAGTCCCTCGTAGATTTGGGAAGGGTGCCTCGGCGTGAGAACCTCGCGCAACACCCCGATCCCAGCCTCAGAGTGCATCGCCCTCTCGATGACTTCGGAGCTCGCATCGTTCGAAAGTCCCATCCGAGCGATGAACTGCTCCAGCAAAGGAGTCGATTCCCTCAACTCGCTGGGAAACTGCACCGCCCATCGGATCTGTGTTGGACGACCGTACAACTCTCCGTTGATGAAGTTCGCCATCCGGACCAAGAACAGACCGATCGGAGCAACGGTCACCAAACTGTCCCCGATCCCCGTCCACGAAAGGCCATGTTTTCGAGAATACCACAGGGTGTAGAGGACCAATCCGATGATCCCTCCGTGGCTGGCCATCCCTCCCTCCCAAACCCGGATGAGTGAAACCGGATCCGCCAAAAGATTCTCCCAATCGTACAGGAGCTTGTAGCCCAACCGCCCACCCAACAGCACCCCAAAGACGGCAGCCCATGTGATGAAATCATCGACGTACTTAGGCTCGAGCGGATTCAACCCGCGCTCCGACAAATACCGGTACAAACGGTAGCCGATCAGGAACGCAGCCACATACATGAACCCATACCACCGCAGACCGAATCCTTCACCGAACTGAACGATAAAGGGGCTCAACTGATGCAGGTAATGGTCGGTCGGGCTCATCTGCTGGTGAACACCTCAAAAGGCCGTCGAAACACACTGCGTAACATCACGTCCCCGAACCTACCGGCCGGCCTCGATCTTCCCTAACTCACAACGACGAATGCCCACCGTCGCACATCACCCCCGCGCTGTTGTGCTTGCACCCGCAGAAGAACACCGTGCCATCCGCCTCAGCCTTGTACGGTTTCGGGGAGAAATCCGACCCCTTATGCGCGCCATCACAGAACGGTTGATTGGCGCTCTTCCCGCACGAACACCAGTAGTACGTCTTGCCCGCCTCAACCTTCACTGGATAAGGCCCTTTTTTGGGGATTTCAGGTGTGCTCATTATTCGTTGGTTGTGGGTTAACTGACTCCCTGTCCTCACTTTTTGCCGAACTCCGTCCCTCGTGCATCAATCAACCGCTGCACGAAACCGGTGTCGTATTGGCCTCGCACAAAATCCGGGTCGAACATGATCGCTTGTTGGAACGGAATGGTCGTCTTGATCCCGCGCAAAATGTATTCCCCCAATGCGCGACGCATCCGAGCGATCGCATTCTCGCGCGAAGTGCCCATCGCGATCACCTTCCCAATCATCGAATCATAGTGCGGAGGCACGGTGTAGCCAGTGTACGCATGTGAATCGATCCGAACCCCTCGCCCCCCCGGAGCGTAATACAGATCGATCCGACCAGGACAAGGAGCAAAGCCGTTGAACGGGTCCTCCGCATTCACACGCACCTCGATCGCATGGTACTTGCGCTTCGCATTCATCACGAAATGCGAGAGAGGTTCACCTGCAGCCACCTTGATCTGCTCCTTCACCAGATCGATCCCGTAGGCCTCCTCGGTGATGCAATGCTCCACCTGGATGCGGGTGTTCATCTCCATGAAGTAAAAGTTCCCAGAGTTGTCCACCAAGAACTCCATCGTGCCCGCCCCCTCGTAGTTCACCGCCTTGGCAAGGCGGATTGATGCCTCACCCATGCGCTCGCGTAAATCCTCCGTCATCAAGGGGCTAGGGCACTCCTCGATGATCTTCTGGTTGCGCCGCTGCATCGAACAGTCCCGCTCACCGATGTGAACCACGTTCCCGTGCGAATCCGCCATGACCTGGAACTCGATGTGATGCGGGTTCTCGATCAACTTCTCAAAATATACCCCCGGATTCCCGAAGGCCTTCTCCGCTTCCATTCGAGCCCCGCGATACCCCTGCACCAAAGATCCCTCATTGTGTGCCGGACGCATCCCCTTACCGCCACCGCCCGCCACCGCCTTGATCATCACGGGATAACCGATCTCTCGAGCGATACGCATCGCATCTTTCTCGTTCTCCACCAACCCATCCGAACCCGGAGTCACCGGCACACCCGCCGCCCGCGCCGTCGCCCGCGCCGTATTCTTGTCGCCCATCGCACGGATCGCGGAAGGCGGCGGCCCGATGAACTTGATCCCACAGCTCGCACACACCTCCGCAAAATGCGCGTTCTCCGCCAAAAAACCGTACCCCGGATGGATCGCGTCAACATTCCCAATCTCTGCCGCAGAGATGATCCGATCGATCTTCAGATACGACTGCGCACTCGGTGCAGGACCGATACAGATCGCCTGATCCGCCAACTGCACATGGAGCGAATCCACATCCGCTTCAGAGTAGACCGCCAACGTTTTGATGCCGAGCTCCTTGCAGGCTCGGATCACACGCAGCGCGATTTCGCCACGGTTCGCGATGAGAACTTTATTGAACATGTTCGTCAAAAACTGACCCCAACTCCGACACGCAGCGCGAGCCGCATGAGGCCAAAAGACACATCACTTCACCCGGAACAACGCCTGCCCGAACTGCACCGGCTTGCCGTTTTCCGCCAAAATCTCCGTCACAACCCCAGAAACCTCCGCCTTGATCTCGTTCATCACCTTCATCGCCTCGATGATGCAAATCACCGTGTCCGGCGTCACCGACTGACCAACCGACACGAACGGTGCCGAATCCGGCGAGGGCGAAGCGTAAAATGTCCCCACCATCGGCGAGGTGATCTCCTTCCCCACCGGCGCAGCAGGAGCCGATTCCGCCGGAGCCGCAGCAACCGGCACAGAGGCTGGCACCGGCACCGAAGCGACCACAGGCGTCGCAACAGGCCCGCCAACCATCGTCATGGCCCCGTCCGCACCGCGCTTCAACGTGATCTTCACGCCTTCCTGCTCCAACTTGAAAACCGTCAAATCATTGCGTTTGAAGAGGGCAATCAACTCTTTGATATCCTTCAGGTTCATAGAAAAAAACTTTATGGAAGGCTCGAAATCACCTCAGCACCCACTCCTTGGGCCCGGTAGGCACTCGTCCAAACCGCATTTCAGCATCTCTAAACAATGTTTTTGAGGGGACGGGCACTCTCCCTGCATCCATTTCACTGCACACCGGAAGAGCGCCGTGAAACTACCCCCCCCAACCTATTGGGTCAAGAGTCGGAAAAATCGGCGAAAACCCCAACCTGTCGATATCTCCTCCAACAAATGAGTATTTGGCTATCACGACCTTTTCGCTTTCATGTCTGTCCCATGCGCCGCTTCCCTCTCCCCATCACCGTCCTCGCAGCGCTCACCACCCTCCTCGTCAGTTGCTCGAACGACCCGAACGTTCCTCCCTTCAAATCCCAACGCGATGACGGCTCCCCGTGGCTCGTCCGCTACGGAGCCACCTCCGAAGACCCTCGCTCCCTCGACCCGCAGGTCACCTATGACCAGGTCAGTCGCCGCATCCTAGAACCCGTCCAAGAATGCCTCTTGGAGTATCACCCCTTCAAAACCGATCCGTACGAACTCCAACCCTGCCTCCTCGAATCCCTGCCGAAACGGGAAAGCGGCCCAGACGGGAAAATCGCGTACCGGTGCGTTCTGAAGAAGGGCGTCCGCTTCCATTCCGACCCCTGCTTCAAATCCGACGGACCAGGACGTGCCATCCTCGCCGCCGACGTGCGCTACGCGTTCCAGCGCATCGCCGATCCCGCCGTGGAGTCGCCCGCTCTCGCCACCCTCGCCGATTACCTCACCGGACTCCAAGCCGCTTCGGACGCCGCAAAAAAGGCCGGTTTCTTCGACTACAACGCCCCCTTCCCCCCCGTTGAGCTCGTCAACGATCACGAGTTCGTCCTCCACCTCGACCGCGCGTACCCCCAAATCCTCTACTGGCTCGCGATGCACTTCACCTCGCCCGTCGCTCGCGAAGCCGTCGAATATTACGACGGCAAAAACCATGACGACGGCCCTCATGACCTGTTCCGCTTCCACCCCGTCGGATCCGGCCCCTTCAAGATTGGCGAATGGGTTCGAGGAAAACGTATCCGCCTCGTCCGCAATCCCGATTACCAAACCACCCGCTTCCCCTCTGAAGGCTGGGAATCCTCTCGCGAAAATGAGCTGCGCCCTCTCGCCAACAAGCAACTCCCCCTCGTCGATGAAGTCCACATGACCATCTTCCGAGAGGTCATCCCGATTTTCCTCCTCTTCCGCCAAGGATACTTGGACGGCATGGGCGTCGGCAAAGATGCCTTCTCCAGTCTCATGACTCCTTCACGAGAGCTGTCGCCAAAATACCAAGAGCGCGGAGTCACCCTGCACCGAGACGTCGACCCGAGCACCTACTACATGCACTTCAATCTCGAGGACTCAACCCTCGGAAAAAACAAGAAGCTTCGCCAAGCCCTCTCATCAGCCTTCGACAAAGAATCCTACGTCAGCATCTTCTTCAACAACGTCCCCGTGCCAGCGGAGCAACTCCTGCCCCCTGGGATTCCAGGACACCAAAAGGACTTCAAGAACCCCTACGGCTACAACCTCGAACGCGCGAAAAAGCTGATCGCCGAGGCAGGGTACCCCAATGGCCGGGACGCCTCCGGCAAGCAGCTCGAGATCTCCATCGAGACCACGGCCAACAGCGCCGACGAACGGACGTGGGCAGAGTTCGAGCAACGCCAGTTCGAGGAACTTGGGATCAAAGTGAAGATCAACGAGAACACCTTCGCACGGATGATGGAAAAGCTCGATCAAGGGAGCTTCCAGATCGCCTCCGGTAGCGGTTGGGGAGCCGATTATCCTGATCCCGAGAACTTTTTCTTCCTCTACTACAGCAAGAACACTCCCCCCGCCGGCAAAAATGCGGGCAGATACAACAACCCCGAGTTCGACCGTCTGTTCGAACAGGTAGCCGTCATGGAGAACTCGCCCGAACGGATCGCCCTCTGCCACAAGCTCAACGACATCCTGAGCGAGGACGCGCCGCACATCCTCATCCAGCACAAATCCTTGTTCGCACTTACCCAACCCTGGGCACCCCGCACCCAAAGCAACCCCATGCTCGAAGGCGGCCTCAAATACTCCGTTCTCCTCAACGGCCCGAGAGAGGAACTTCGCAAGGCCTGGAACCGCCCGTCCTACGCGGTGCCCATCACCATCGTCACCCTCGCCGGCGCTCTCGTCCTCGCCCTCGGAATCATCCGCCCAAAGCACTGATCGTATGTTCGCTTACCTCATCCGCCGTCTGCTGTACGCTGTCCCCATCGTTCTCGGGGTCATGCTGATCACCTTCGTGCTCTTCTTCGTCGTCCAAAGTCCCGAGGCGCTCGCACGACGCGTCCTCGGACCAAAAGCATCTCCAAAAACCGTCGCGAACTGGATGCACAACCGCGGCTATGACAAGCCCCTCCTCATCAACCGTAATATCCGTGTGAGCTTCGGCAAAGATACCCCAGCCGAAGCCGGTCGCCCCGGACTCAAAGTGGCTTTCATCAACGGCTCTTCCCCGGAGGAAACCGCGGGGCTCCAACCCAACGACCGCCTCCTCTCCATCGACGGAAAAGCCATCTCCAACCCCGAAGCGTTCAACCAACACAGCAGTTCCCGTCAAGACGGACAAACCGCCACCCTCCAAATCCTTCGCGACGATAAAACGGTCGACCTGCGCGTCACCTATCCTTCACCTGCGCCGTGGCACGACTCGCTGTTTTTCGCTCAACTCCGAAAGTTGGTCCGGTTCGATTTTGGTAAATCAGACATCACAAGCCGCGACCTCTCAGAAACCTTCAAGGCCGGCGCCATCCCCTCCCTTCTCATCACCGTTCCCGCATTCCTCGTCGGCCTGATCACCTCCCTTGCCATCGCGCTCTTCTTGGTGCTCCTGAGGAACTCCGTGCTCGATACGCTGAGCACGGTCGCTTGCGTGGCCCTGATGAGCGTTCCGACCATGGTTTACATCATCACCGGCCAGTACCTCGCGGCCATCCAGATGCGGCTATTCCCCGCCTTCGGCTTCGATCTCTCCGGGCTCTCAACCGCAAAATTTCTGCTCCTCCCCGTGCTCCTGATGGTCGTCAGCGGACTTGGCGCTGAGGTCCGGATCTACCGAGCCATCTTTCTCGAAGAGATCGAACAGGATTACGTCCGGACCGCCCGCGCAAAGGGGCTCTCCAACCAACGCACCCTCTTCGTGCACGTCCTCAAAAACGGCCTCATCAACCTCATCACTCTCGTCGTCGCATCCCTCCCCTTCCTCGTCATGGGCTCGCTCGTGGTCGAAAACTTTTTCGGGATTCCCGGCCTCGGGAACGTACTCTTCAGCGCCATCCTCGGACCCGACTTCGCGGTGGTCCAAGCCTCCGTCTTCCTCGGATCACTCCTCTACCTCGCCGGACTCATCGCCACCGATGTTTGCTACGCCATCGTTGACCCCCGCATCCGCCTCCAATGAATCTCTCCGATACCCCCTGGCTCCAGAACAGCATCGCGGCTGTTGGTCTGCTCATCCTCCTACAAGTCATCATCCGATCGTTCTCCGGCGAACGCGGCCAACGCGCATGGACAAACCTGAAAGCGAATCGCACCGGCATGGTCGCCTGCGTCATCATCGCCCTCTACCTTCTCGTGGGAGTTCTCGACCTCATTACCCTCTCAACCCCAGAAGGAAAACGCGTCTCCGTCCTGGACCGCATCGCCGCGCAGATCCCCAAGGAGAAGAGCTACAGCGCTCCCCTCGCAAAAACCACTCTCTCCCTCGCTGACCCCAAGCCACTCAAAGGAAAACATCTTCTCGGAACCGATTCCCTCGGCCGCGACACCCTCATCCAATCACTCAAGGGCGCAAGAACCGCCCTCCTCATCGGCGGTCTCACCAGCGCCATCTACGTCCCCATCGGCGTGCTTCTCGGAATCCTCGCAGGATATTTCCGAGGGAAAGTCGATGACCTCATCCAATACATCTACAGCACCATCGCCTCGGTTCCGGAAATCCTCATGCTCATCGCCATCCTCATGGTCCTCGGCAAAGGCATCGGCACCATGGCCATCGCCCTCGGCGTCACCGGCTGGGTCGGACTCGCTCGCCTCATCCGAGGAGAAACCCTCCGCCAAGCAGAACGCCCCTACCTCAGTGCTGCTCGCGCACTCGGACAATCACACTGGAAGATCATCACCCGCCACCTTCTCCCCAACGTCATGCACCTCATCTTCATCCGCTTCGTCCTCGGCTTCTCCGGACTCATCCTCGCCGAAGCCACCCTTTCCTACCTCGGCGTCGGCTCGCCCGTCGGCGTCGCCAGTTGGGGCTCCATGATCGATGCTTCCCGCTCTGAACTCTCCCGAGAACCGCTCGTCTGGTGGAACCTCACCGCTTCCGCAGGCGCCCTCTTCCTCCTCGTCCTCAGCTTGAACCTATTTGGCGACGCACTCCGGCGCGCATTCGATCCCCGCGCACGGTGACCTCCAATCCACCAACCAAGACAAACACCATGTCAAACGCCCCCTTCCTCGAAGTACGCAACCTCACCGTACGCTTCCGCTCCGGCTCAACCATCACCGACGCCGTTCGCAACGTGTCACTCCAACTCAACCACGGCGAAACCCTCGCCGTCGTCGGCGAAAGCGGTAGCGGCAAAAGTGTCACCGGCCTCGCACTCACTCGCCTCCTCGCCCCCACCGCATCCTTCACCGACGAAAGCCGGATCCTTCTCGATGGCAGAGATGTCCTCCAGTTGCCCGAGGGCGACCTCCGAAAGATCCGCGGAAAAGATATAGCGTACGTCTTCCAAGAACCCTCCACTTCCCTCAACCCCGTTTTCTCGATCCGACAACAGATCGCGGAAGCCATCCGGATCCATCGCCCAGAGGTCACAGACGTTGATGCAGAGGTCCTCCGCTTCCTCAACATGGTCGGTATCGTCGACCCAGAAAAGCGGATGAACGATTATCCCCACCAACTCTCTGGAGGGATGCAACAGCGAGTGATGATCGCCATGGCGCTCAGCTGCCAACCCAAACTCCTCGTAGCCGATGAACCCACCACCGCGCTCGATGTCACGATCCAAAAACAGATCCTCGACCAACTCCGAACCCTTAAACAGCAGCTCAACATGGCGATGATCTTGATCACTCACAACTTCGCTATCATCAGTGGAATAGCGGACCGTGTCGCAGTCATGTACCGAGGCGAGATCGTGGAATCAGGCCCCGCGCACGATATCCTCTCGTCCCCTAAACACCCTTACACCCAAGCGCTCATCAAGTGCGTGCCAAAACTCGGGCAGCGCATCCACCGATTGCCCGTCATTTCGGATTTTCTCCCAGCCTAAGCGCTGCCTCTGGGGCTCTCCCCACCCGCATTCCATCCAACCCCTTCCGCGGGGACGCCCACCTCAACACGCAAACCGGAAGGCGAATGGTCAACGACCCGAAGCTCGCCCCCGAGATGCCTCGCGCGCGCGCGCATCCCCACCATACCCATACCCACCGCACCAGGCTCTGGCTCACCCCGAGAGCCCAGCCCGCATCCGTCGTCATCAATGCTCAGTCGCAACTCCCTATCTTCAAGACTCAATCGTACCACCACGCGACGCGCACCCGAATGCCGCGCGACATTCGCCAACGCCTCTTGAGCGATGCGGAATAGATGGGTCTCGCACTCATCGGAGAAGCGCCCCTCAACCTCCGATTCATACCGGACATCCAACCGGGTCCGTTGGGCGAATTTCTCAACCAACCACCTCAGACCTGCGTCCAACCCAAAATCATCCAGCACAACCGGACGAAGGAGTTGAGAGAGCTCGCGAACATTCGCAATGCATTGATCCACAAGAGACAGCCGATCGATGTGCAAGGCCTCTCGTTCCAGCGCAAAGTCCTTCGCAAGATTCGTCCTCAACGATGCCAGCGATTGCCCTAGCTCATCGTGCAGTTCATGGGCAAACCGACGAGCCACCTCTTCCTGACTCCGCAACATCTGCCACGACACCCGATTCAGTTCGTCCGATTGCCACTGGATCCGATGAAGCCCTCGCCAAGCAAATCCCACGGTGAACAGCGCGCTCACCGCCGCCAGCACCACACCAGAAAGGAAGAGAAGATTCACCTCGTGATGCAAACTGCTCGCCTCCTCATCCAACCGGGCCTCGAGATCCTCCAACCGCCCGTTCCCTTCATGGATGATCCGGTTCACCAACCCGATCAACTGACGATGCCGCGTGAACAATGCCCCCAGACCGCGCTCTCCGTCTCCCACCCCACGGTCACGAGCAAGGCGGACAACATCCACAAACTCTCGCGACAATCGCTCTAGCTCCGTCCAAACGATATCCCCACCCGCATCCCGAGCCTCCTCGGCCACCGCCACCAACGCAGCGGCACTCTCCGCCAAGTTGCGGAACAGCGCCTCCGACTCATCCGCCCGCGCGCCGCCCAACGCGATCTGCAAGATGATCCCTGTCATCGCGTTCTCCTCCAACTGGATGTCATTCACCAACCGCGCCACCAAGACCTGCTCTCGAGCCAACTCGGAAACGTTCCCGCGAATGCCACGCACCTCTCTCACAACAATCCTGCCCGAGATCCACAACACCGAAATCGTCACTCCAAATCCCACCGCAAGGATGAGGATCATCCGCAAAGGCGTCATCGTGAATCGGTTGTGCCACATCCGAAATGGAAATGCTGAACCCTCTCAATCCACCAATCCATTCCGGATCGCGAAGCGGACCAACTCTCCCACCGTGTGAAGATTCAACTTCTCCATGATGCGACCACGATGCGCCTCTACCGTATAAACACTTATCCCCAAAAGCGTTGCCATTTCCTTGTTCGTCCGGCTCTCCGCTAACAACTGCAGAACTTCCCGTTCACGAGGAGATAAAAGATCGATCGGATGAGTGACATGCCTCCGATAATCATCCAACACCGCATCGCTGATGTCCGGACTCAACCACCCCTTCCCACCGAACACCGCTCGAACCGCAGACAGGAGATCCGCTTCCTGACAATCCTTCAAAAGGTACCCCTTGGCACCCGCACGCAACATCTCACGGACATAGACCGAATCCTTGTGCATCGATAACGCAAGAACCCTCACCGACGGGACCGCCTTCACGATCTGTCGCACCGCCTCGATGCCGTTCAGCACCGGCATGGTCACGTCCATGACCACCACATCGGGATTCATGCGTTCCGCAAGTTCAACCGCCTCCCGACCATTCGCCGCCTCACCCACCACCTCGATGTCCGCCTGTGCATCCAACATGCTCCGAAATCCGCTCAACACCACCCGATGATCATCCGCCAACAACACTCGAATCCGGTTCATCACAAAACAATCGATTCACAAACGTTAACAAGGATGCCCAACCCGGACAGCAGTTTCGTGCGAAAACATATCACGAACCAACCGACCAGCGACGAGACACGACGCCGACGCGATGGAACCTTTCCCTCACGCACCAGACCGTAAACACCTAACGATTCCCCCCTGAACCATTTGTCACCCGCACCCAATCCTGCATGTGCCCCCACCACTCGCACTGAGTATCAAAACTGGCAACGAGACACGCGCTCCTCAGGAAACGATCTCCCGCAGCGGCACGCCATAATCCGTGACGTATCGCGGACGACCGATCGGATCCAAGAACTCCGCATGAGGCTCTATCCCAAGAAGATAGAAGATTGTTGCCGCGAGATCCGGAGGCCGCACAGGCCGTTCATGCGGAAATGCCCCCGTTCGGTCGCTGGCGCCAATGATCCGTCCGCCCCCTGTACCCGCCCCCGCTAACGCCACCGAGAAGCACGGCCCCCAATGATCCCTCCCGCCACGCGCATTGATCTTCGGCGTCCGCCCGAACTCGCCCATCACCACAACCAACGTCTCATCCAATAGCCCGCGACTCTTCATGTCCGCTAGAAATGTCGCAAACGTCCGATCGAACTGAGGACATAGCACATCACGCACGCGACCCGCATTGTTCGAGTGTGTATCCCAAAGCGGACTCCCCTTCACCTCGGCAGCCCCCTCACGCGGCCAGTTCACTTGAACCAATCTCACCCCCGCTTCGACCAGGCGACGCGCCATCAACACGCTCTGTCCGAACTTGTGCCGCCCATAGTTGTCACGCAACGCCGACGATTCCTCCTCGATCCGGAACGCGCGACGACTGGCATCAGAATGCAAAACATCAAACGCCTTCTGATGCATCCTGCCAAAATCCGTCACAGCACCGCTCTCAACACCCTCGCGAAAACCCTCATTCAACTGAGCAAGAAGGTCATGCCGCTCCGTCAATCGCACCTCGCTCAGCCCTTCCACCAAACTCAAACCCTCGATCTTCAAGGGCGTCTCCATCGGATCACACTTCATCACCACAGGATGCCAGTTCGGCCCCATGAAACCTCCATTCTGCCCCGGCCACACGATGTTGCCATCGTTCGCAATCACCTCCGGCAACACCACCGACGAAAGCGGGGACCGATCACTCGGACGCAACGCCCCAACCATTGATGCGATGCTCGGCCAATCACTCGGCCCCGCTGGGACATTCTCCGCCTTCGTCAAGGGCGCATACCCCGTCAACATGAACGCCCCACTCGTCGAATGCGAACTGATGTCCGTCGTCATCGAACGGATCACTGTCATCTCATGCGCCACCTTCGCAGTGTGCGGCAAGGTCTCGCAGAACTGCATCCCTGGGACACTGGTCGATATCGGTTTGAAATCACCTCGGATCTCGAGAGGCGCATCTGGCTTGGGATCAAAGGTTTCATGCTGCGGAGGGCCCCCTCCGAGGAAAAGGATCACGCACGACTTGGCCCGCCCAAAAAGCGCTCCCTTCGTCACGGCTTCCGCCCGTCGCTGCATCAAACTCGGCAGCGAAAGTCCGAGCGCACCCAATCCCCCCATACGTATCCATTCACGCCGCCCCATCCTGAATCTCAGATCATCTTTCATCGCGTGTCTCAAAAGGTCACATCTCACACCAACCCACGAATCGGAGTCCCGCGCCCAAATAGGTTCAGCAGGTTCGGAGGTAGACCATCCATCAATCGAGCCTGACCCACATCCACCAACGAATGGAGAATCGTCGCGATCAGATCAGGGATCATCACCGCGTTGTCCGCAGGTTCACCACCATCCCGTGAAGAACGCCCAATGACCTGCCCCATCCGCAACCCACCTCCATACACCATGAGCGGCCCCAAGTTTCCCCAATGATCGCGCCCCCCCTTCGCGTTGATCCTCGGCGTGCGCCCCATCTCTCCGCAACACACCAACAAGATCTTATCTCTCAACCCACGCGACTCCACGTCCTCAATGAATGCCGAAACAGCGCGGTCAAATGGGCGACCAACATACTCCATCCCCGTCGTCATCGGCGCATTGTTCCCGTCCGCATGCATATCCCACACAAAACTCGTCGTCACCGTCACGAACCCTGCCCCGCGCTCACAAAGACGCCGCGCCAGAAGAAGCAACTTGCCGAGAGATAGGGCATTGTCCGCATAGTGATCGATGTTCTTCCACTGTTGACTGATCCGAGCCCTCGGCAACAGCCCTGCAGTGTCATACCGCTCCACCAACCGAGGATCCTCCTTCGAAAGATCGAACGCGTCCGACACCCCGTTCCTCAGAACGTCAAACGCCCGCTGCTGTAAACCCGTCAAACCCTCCGCCACAGCACCATAATCCATGCTCCTCTTCCACCCATCCATCAACCCGAGGAGATGACGCCGATCGTTCAAACGCTCAACCGGTAATGCCAACGTCATGTCATCCTGCGCATTCCCGCCCGTACCGGGTACAAACGGACGATAGGCCGGTCCCAACTCACCCGCGGACGTGAAATCTCCGAACTTCAAAAAAGGCGGCATCGACTCCGCCGCAACGGCTCTCGGAAACAACGCAACATTCGTCGGCATTCCCGTCCGACGATCCTGCGCTCCCGCAATCCGGCTGTACAACGACCCGATATTCGCGTTCAGGGAATGCTTTCCGACGATGCTCTTGATGTCGTGATTCGCGTCCCCCGGAACAAACGAACGCACAACACTGAACTTGTCGGACAACCGGGCAAGCCCCTCAAACGTGCTCCCAAAGGTGACTCCCGGAGTACGCGTCCGGATTTCCCCCGTCGTGCTCCGATACTCGGAGGGTCCATCCATCTTCGGATCGAAGGTCTCGAACTGAGATGGTCCGCCGTGCATGAAAAGGAAGATCACCGATCGGTCCTTGATCAACTCGCTCTCCCCTTTGGCGAGGGCCTTCAAACCAAGCATCTCCGACAAACTCAGCCCACCGAGCCCTAATCCTCCCACACGAAGAAAATCACGGCGCCCTACATTCGCTCCAAACGCACCTCCCAAACTCTGCTGATTGATGAAACGCAACATGGATTAAACGGATGATTTTCCGAGCAGAACAATGTTCTCTGCCCAAGCATAACCCCCACAATCCCACTCCGTTTGCAATTTCCGGACCACCCACTGTCATCATCCTCGCAATATCCATCCCCACACCGGCCTCATCGGAAAGAGTCCGATCCACTGCATCAAGCCCACGCATCCATCGAAGCGGACTCACTCGTCGCTCCAAGGAAACTCAATGTGCATCCCACAGCTCCCGGAAAACGCTCACCGCAGCGCAGTCGTATTAGGCAAAACAAGAACACCATCACCTCAAAGTCAGAGATGAACCCTTTAAACTCTGAACTGAGGGGGCCAAAGGCACTACCTCCCATCTCTCGCCCAAGTCATTCACTCGCCTCACCCGTCTCGATGAACTGCAACGCCTTGGTGTAACTCTTTTTGACAAGGTAATGTTTCAACTTTTCAGACGCCGTAGTGTCCCTCAAGACCACCTCACTTGAGCGATCGATTTCACGGGATGCCTCAGCCAACGCATCCAAGTGAGAGTCAGCATCTCTCTCATACCATCCTCTATCCGCAACAACCGCCATCCGGCGCCTAAGTGCATCTGTGAGAGATATTAACGCTTCGTTCACCTTGAATGCGCTCTAGTATTTCATCAGCCTCTCGATACCCACCGACGAAATATTGGAGGAGCGGACCGGCACAAGCAACCAATCGAGCCCAGAGTCGCCAGCCGCAGAATCCGTCGCGGAATCCACCATCAACGTGTCATTTCCGGCACCCCCCATCAGAATGTCCGTCCCAGCACCGCCACTCAGATAGTCATTCCCAACCCCTCCGTTTAACAAATCACGTCCTCCAGCCCCGTAGAGGGAATCATCTCCAGCACCTCCCATCAATGTGTCGTTACCGTCTCCACTCTGCGCGACATTGCCCGAACTGGAGAGGTCACCGAACAGGATGTCCATGCCGGCACCGCCATCCAGATAATCCGACCCCGACCCTCCGTAAATCGTGTCATTCCCGTCGCCACCATATAGGTAATCGTCTCGGTCAGCATTAGAGACAGCCAACATCTGCGGTTTGAAACGGATCAAATCGTTGCCTATATCTCCGTACACCGTGTCGCTCCCAGCGCCCACCTCAATCGTGTCGCTGCCAGCTCCGGCTTGGACCGAGTTGTTCCCGTCACCAAGGATTAATGAATCCGCAAACCGACTTCCAATCACCGTATCAGACCCAACCCCTCCAATCACCGTCACGGATCCCGGAGCCCGGCTCGCGTCCACTCGTTGCAAAGAGCCAGCGCCCAAATCGATGTAGGCGCGATAGTTAGCCGTCAGATACTCGTCTCCATCACCCAGTCTCAACGTCACCACCGAAGGAGCTGCAACTCCGGAGCTCACCAACTTCACCCGATCGGCACCTGAGCCTCCGATGATGGAATCTCCAATCACACCAGAACCATCCGGATTGCCTTGCACCTCGTCGTCCCCATCACCGCAGTCAACCGTGTCTAGGCCGTTGGAGATGAAAGCGTAATCATTACCGTCTCCGCCCCGAACAAAATCGTTACCAACACCTAAGAAGACCGTGTCGTTTCCACCACGTAAATCAACAACATCGCCCCGCGCATCCACCGTCGGATTGTTTCCATAATATGACTCAATCCGATCATCCCCTTCCCCCCCGAGGATACTGTCCCTACCGCCGCCAGAAACCACTCGATTCACCTTACCCAAGTCTACACGAATGCTTCCTCCAACCGACAAGGTATCATCACCAGAGCCAGTGAAAACATAGTCCCCTCCACCGCCTGATTCAATCGAGTCACCCGCAAGATCATTCACATAATCCGTCGAAGGAATAATTCCCTGAGCACGGACACGCATCCAGTACTGAGGAGATCCAGTGGCTACCGAGGACCTCCCTCCGAACGTCATAATCGTGTCGGCTAAACTACCCCCACTGAGCGTGTCCGATCGATCGGAGTAATACTCATCCACCAAGCCGTGAGATACGGTGTCACGCCCGCCGCCCGAGGAAATGAAATTACCAAAAATACCACGCCCCGCAGCACTCCCAATAGCCGCCTTGGCCCGGTCGAAAGCGAAGGTTCTCGAAGAGATTTCAACAACATCACCTCCAGACAAAGGTCGCCGAACGTTGCCAAACAAAATCATATCATCCCCCGCGCCGGTTTGAATGAAATCCGCGTCATCACCCACCTTCACCGTATCCCCCAAAGTATCGTACGTCGCCTCCCGAGAATAGGACACAACGGTGTCCGCATAACCCCCTCCCGTGAAGCTATCGGCACCTCCATCCGATAAAACGTAGTTACCCCTCGTGTAAACCCCCTCAAGCAAATCAAAACCCGTTCCAACCGAATTCGAATCAGAGACCAAATCGGTCCATCCCGTCACAGACAGAGTCGAGTTGGTCGGCATCCCAAGATCGAACCCTCCCGAGAGATCCACTGAGTCATTCCCACTCCCAGTCAGGACAAAATCACTCCCTCCGTAAGTGTTCACCGAATCACCCAACTTATCCCCCGCAAGATTCCCCACCTTCCAAACACGCACATTCGCATCAAAACTCGCAAAGGATAAGGACACCGTGGAACCAGTGAGAGTGTAAGTCAGATTATCATCCGTAGCCACGGTGTCGCGGAAACCGTTCGCCAAAGAATCGGCCAAGTTCGGTATGACCGGATGAGACAGCTCCTGGGTCATTTCGATTAACTCACCCGAAACTCCCGCAACCCGGGTGTTTGGAGGGATGAAGGGACCCGTGATTAAATCACCCGCTTTGATGTTCGAATACAAAGCCTCTCCCTTGGTGAAATACAGATAGCGATTTCCAAAGACGCCACGAGCGCTTATCGCCATCTCAATGGCTCCCCCAGTCACCACCGTATCGTTAGAAGCACTGCCAAGAACAATATCTTTTCCACCGCTCGACAACAGGGAGTCTCCTAATATTCCCGCCGTCGTCCCAACCG
>CAZAZT010000035.1:26230-29939 GCA_964489645.1 uncultured Chthoniobacteraceae bacterium
CCAACGTTCCAGAACGTCCCGAGGATATCCTGCACCGACACCGCAACCCCATGCCCTGACGGGTCAATCGACCCCATGAAACTTGGAGTGGTGTCCGTGCCGGTCACCACGGGAGTTCCAGGCAATAGAGCTCCGACCGTGCGAGATATACTCGAAGTGCCGCTCAAAAAAGTGGCCCCCACCGGCACCCCATTTCCGGTGAGCATCATCCCTTCGGTAGGGTTTTGATTGAGCCCGTAGGAAGCAACGGGCCGCCGAAGCTGACTCAGAGAAACTTCAGCACTACCCGTCGACACATTCACGGTGTCCCAAAGCAATCCGACCCGACCGACATCGTAGGTGAAAACCGTATCCGAACCCACCCCACCGAGTACCATGTCAACCCCACCTCCTGTGGCCGAGTAGTTTCCAACAGTCGCAACGTCCCCAGCCGCCCCCAAGTTCACGGAATCATCACCTTTGCCCGTGCGCACATAATCCCAGCCCGCTCCAGCATCTATCGAATCTCCCGATCCCGCAGATGTGGAGTCAAACGTCATCAACGTGTCGGAGGCGGCCCCCGAAACAAGCGTGTCCTCTCCAGTCTCGGAAAGGCCCACATTCCAATCTCCTCCGACATCCGTGGACAAGGAAGGCATCGCTACTCCAGACAACCCCGGAGCCAAAGCTCTCACACCTGAAGATGCTCCCACATCAATCAAATCTCCCCCTGCAGAGCCAAGAACAATGTCATTACCACCTTGAGCAAAAATGACATCCCCCTCCAAATCGTTCCTCTCACGACTCAAATCAACCAGCGATACGCTCACTTGAGTGGCATCCGCCATCGCCAACATCGACATCTTCTTGACCCCTGCGCCAGGCAGTAACCGAGCACCCACTGAGTTGACTAAGCCGCCTCCTCCAGCAGGTCCAACAATCACCCGATCATCGGTCGTCATCCCCGGTGCATCATAGGTCAAGTCAACCGTATCCCATCCCGCAGCGAAATCAGCCGAAGCCGAAACAACCTGTTCAATATTCGCAGATCCGTTCCGGAATTTTTCGTTCAAGTCGCTGAACACACCATGAGCGATGATCAAGTCCGCTCCTGCGGCACCGAAAATCGTATCGCTTCCTCCGCCACCCAGCAGAGTGTTGCTCGCGCTCACGCTATCGAAAAACCCTCCCCCACTCACCACCGTCGCAAACGGCGCAACCCGGAGATGATCACCTGCAATCAAATCATTTCCGACCCCTCCAAAAACCATATCTGAACCACCACCCGCGAGTATCGTGTCGCCTTGGTCCAAGGGATTGAACTGCCCGTTGTAAAGCGTCACCCCACTCCGAACAACACTGCCCGAGTAGGATCCCGAAGTGACGGTGTCATCTCCATCACCCGCGAACGCGAGATCTTGCCCTGAGCCCAACCAGATCAAATCATCGCCACCCCAGCCATAAACAGTGTCATCTCCGTTGCCTAAATCAACGGTCTGGGACTCCGTATTGCTGGCTCCCGCAATGGTTAAACTGGACGCTCCAACAACTAAATCATTGCCGTCCTGACCAAACACCCACTTACCCACTGGAACCGCTGGCCCGGAAACCGTAGATGCAGCGACCGCCCCTGCCCCCGGCAACCAGACCGAATCGTTCCCAACACCCAATGAGACCGTAGCGACTCCCGGCCCAACGACCGTCACCCGGTCGTCGCCACTACTTCCATCGACCATTCCAACCGTTTGTGTGGTGAAAAGCACACTGTCGTCCCCTGCACCTGCAGTGATAGTCGCCCCAGTATTCAATGAGCTTCCACCCGGCCCACCTGTGACCGTGGCCGCATCGTTTCCATCCCCCAGCGAAACTCGCGCAGTGCCGGCCGCAGTCACCGTTACAATGTCGAGACCAGCGCCCGCATCCAAACTCACATAAAAGTTTCCGTTGGCGATACTTGCCGCCGTGCCGGATATCAAACGAACCGTGTCGTTTCCTGAACCCGAATTCACTGTTGACGCGCTCGCAGCAGAAAGTTCGAGGGAATCCTGTCCGCTACCCGTGGAAACGAAAAGATTAGCGCCCGAATCCACGGTCACTTGGTTATCCCCATCACCCGCTCTCACGGTTGATGCCCCTTTACTCTTCACTGCAACCGAATCTGAACCCAGATCCGTGTTCAAAAAGACTGCAGCGCCGCCAGTAACCACCACGGAATCATCACCATCGCCAGACAGAAGCGAAACCGCCCCAACCGCATCAAGTGCAATTGAATCCCGCTCCGCACCGCTGGAAACGGTCGCTCCCGCCGCTGCTTTCAAAGTCAATACATCTGCACTAGATCCGCTGATAACCGATGCTCCAGCCCCCGAATCCAATGTCACGAAGTTCACTCCCTCACCCGCATCAATCGTTGCAGCACCCTTACTCGTAACACTCAACGTGTCAGACCCGAGTCCCCCGTCCACCCAAGCAGTCGCGCCCGAACTCACATTCAAACTGTCATTGTCATCCCCGCCCCTCACCGTTGCTGCTCCGGGAGTCGTGATGGTGACAAAGTCCACTCCGGCTTCACCGTCAAAGAAGACCGCTCCACCTGCATCCAAGTTTACCGAATCCCTTCCCCCCCCCGCCCGTAACGTAGCCCCAGCCACTGACTTCAAGCTCACCAAATCAACGCCTGTTCCAGACTCCACAGATGCGGCTGCTCCCGAATCCACAGTGATGCGATTTGTCCCATCACCTGCCGACACGGTGGTCCCTGTAACAGATTTCAATGTCAGGACGTCATTGCCAGAACCACTCAAAACCAACATCGAACCTGAATCCACAGAGATCAAGTTGTTGCCGTCCCCTGCAGACACCGTCGCAGCGCCCGACGTGGTGAGTACGATCACGTCAGCACCGGCTCCCGTCAGAAGTGAGGACGATGGAGCCACCCCCCCAGAACTAGATCCCGTGCCTGTCGAGACAGAAGGCGCGGCCGCCGAACCTATACTCAACGTGATGTAATCATCCCCTAGGCCGCTGTCTATCGTCGCACCCGTCGTGCCGACAACTCGCAAGGTATCCGCCCCATCACCCGAGATGACCGAAGAACTCGCTGCATCCAAAACCAAAGAATCAGCGCCCGACCCCGTTTGCACCGTAGTGCCCAACGCAGACTTCACGGCCAAAGTGTCAGTCCCCAATCCAGCCAGCATTGAAACCGCTCCACCCGAATCCAGGGTGACACGGTTGATTCCATCTCCTGCATCTACCGTCGCACCGCCAACGGATTTCAAACTAAGAGAATCGGAACCAAGTCCACTCGACACTGAGATCGAGTTGCCAGAATCGACCGTCACCCGATTGTCCCCATCACCCGCTAGAACCGTGGCAGTGCCAGATGTCGACAAGAGAATCACATCCGAACCCGCACCGGCCAAAATGGAAGCGACTGGAATCAACCCGTTAGCCGAACCCACCACCGAAGTGGCCGGTCTCAAGGTCAGTTTGACGTCATCGTCGCCTGCGCCGCTATCCACCGTCGAGCCGTCTGTGCTGATAAGTCGCAGGGTGTCATTACCGTCTCCGGCGATGACCGATGATTCGATCGCATCCAGCATCAACGAATCGCTCCCACCGCCAGTCTGGACCGTCGAGCCACCCGCTGCCTTCAAGGACACGACATCATCCCCAGATCCGCTAGCAAGGAAAGCAACGCCCCCTGATCCAAGTGTCACATCGTTGT